>NZ_JANFNV010000008.1:0-50631 GCF_024436075.1 Aeromonas sp. JL9
TCCACCTTGCGTTACTGACGCTGGCTTGCGCCGTGATCTGCTCGCGCTTCGCTGAGAGGTTTTGTTAGCGGCTCTAATACCGATCACCTTGCCATCAAAATCCATCCAGACCTCGCCACTGCCCAGCATGATGCCGCGCCAGCCCATGGTCTGCCAATCCTGCCCGACCCGGGATGTAGCGATGCTTGTTAAAATGACGTCATCAAATACCTCGTCAAAACGGGTCAGCATCTCCGCCGGGGTTTTGATGGCAGGAATGGGATACTCCTGCTTGAAGGGATACTTCATCTGGTTGGCAAGGGCCTGATGATCCCGGGCTTCTGCCGCATCGACCAACTGCTGCACAAAGGGGCGATATTCGGCCGGCAACTGCTCCTCATCGGCTGATACGGGAAGTGCGACCCACAATGTTCCCAGCAGCAACGCAGCCCATAAGCCATAACGCCCCTGCTCTCCTTTGTTATTGCGGCTAAACAGTGCCCTGACATTCCATTTTGCCACTTTCATTCTGCCTGCTCCCCACATAACTAAAACGGCCAGCCACTATCCGCAAACATTAGCTGGCGGACTTGAGAGATTTTTTAACGTGTTTGAGTGCCATCTGCCGCTTGAGCGGTGACAGGTAATCAATGAACAGGTTGCCATCCAGATGATCAATTTCATGCTGCATGACAATGGCCAAAAAATCGCTGCTCTCGATGGTGATCGGATTGCCTTTTCGATCCAGTGCAGATACCACCACCGAGCTGTAACGCTCGACATCCGCGTAATAATCCGGCACGGAGAGACAACCCTCTTGTCCAAGCACCTTTTCAGTACCGCTTATCACTTGTGGATTAATCAAAACCAGCGGCTGATCCCTGCTCTCGGACAAGTCGATAATAACGACTGCTTCTTTGCGCCCGACTTGAGTCGCGGCCAAGCCAATCCCGTTTTCCGTCGCATACAGGGTCTCCAGCATGTCATCGATCAGCCCCTGTACGGCAGCGATATCCTCAACCCGCTCGGCCTTGAGCCTCAATTTGGGGTCGGGAGCCGTCAAAATATTCAAAATTGCCATCACAACTCTCCATTAACCACTTTTTTCAATCCGAGGTCACAGCCCAACGGCCGGGACATGGAGACAAACTCTTGATCCTCTTCGACCACGTTGTAACCAAGGCGCTCATAAAACCGTATCGCCCTACGGTTCTCTGTGAAGCTGGACAAGGTGACCCGGCATTTGCCCTCACGCTCAGCCTCCTGATGCAGCCGTTCCATCACGGCAGCGCCAAGATGTCGCCCCTGATACTGAGGGAAAATGATCAGCAGATGAACATGCTGGGCATCCTCATATGGCTTGCTACATAACAGACCAATTCGCTCTCCCCCATGCTGGATCCACGAAAACCATTGCGGCAGATAGGAGCTGGCTAGCCGTTCGCGTTGAAATTGGTCATCCCAGCCAAAGAGCGACTCAACATAGGGAAAAATCCCCTGTTTCACGGCAGTAAAGACCTGCTCAAATTCACTCTGCGGTACATCTACAAGCTCAATACCCATTCTCGTCCTCCCTGCCCACCTCATATCGACGCGCTGATGGTCAGCACCATCGTTTGGTATGCCTTCCTGCGATAGCAGGTTATACCACTACCACTGAACTTGAGCCCAAATTAAATTCTCATTTGGATATCTTATCCGTTAACAGGAAGATGAAAACATCTTGGATATAAAGAGGAGAGATTAATTAAAAATCAGAGGATTAGTAGATGCAGGCTGGCAAAAGACTGGCGTGATAACTTGCTTGAAACGCATCTTATCTCGCACTTGAGATATGAATAAAAAATCGGCCCCCCTGGCCCGAATGGATTAAGAGTAGCTGACCTCATCCAGGAAAATAAGCTGCAGTGGCTCTGCAAGCAGAGACTCAGCCTGCGCGGCAAAGGCCTGAAAATAGTCAGTCTGACAATGGCTATCCAACGCGGCTTGGCTGACGAATGCCTCACGCATGTAAAAGGTGCCTGGCTCATCCCGCGATTCAAACAGCACATAGTCCAAGTTACCCGGTTCGTGCCGAGTAGGCTCAATAAGCTTGATCAACTCCCGGCGCAGCTGCTCCCTCATACCGGCTCTAGCTTTAAGCACTGCGATGGACACCAGTTTCTCTTCATTCATCTTCATCTGCTCCGTTATCAGATCAACCATTCAAGTATTTCGATTGGGTGTACCTCTTGGATACGGAGCAGTGTAAGAGGGCAGACTTGCAGGATATAGCCATACAGAACGGACACTCTGTTCACGCCACTGAACAAGTGGACTGCTAGAGCACCTCTATTTTTACTTTGATAATCCCGTCGCTAATATTGCCGATGGTGCTAAAGGCCGATTTGGAGAGATCGATAATACGCCCTTTTTTAAAGGCGCCACGATCATTGACCTTGACTACCACGCTCTTGCCGTTGGCGAGGTTGGTGACCCGCACCATGGAGCCAAAGGGCAATTCCATATGGGCGGCGCTATTGAGGTTGTTGCGATAGAGCTCGCCGCTGGCGGTCTTTTTGCCGTGATAACGGTCGGCATAATAGCTGGCATAGCCGGTCTCGCTATAGCCGCGCCAGCTGCCGACGTGGCTCTCGTCATAACGGCTGCTACAGGCCGCCAACAGCAGGCAAAGAGATAACAGCAGCCCTTTCTGGATATGTTGCACCTTTCCCCCCTCTCCTCTCTTCTTCTTTCCACTCTGCGCAATTTTTCTTCTTCGATACGGCCGGTGACGCTGGCGACACACTTGCAGGCGGGAGCTCTCACCTTGCCATAGCTCCAAGGCACTCACCATGTTACTCGCCTTGTTGTCAGGCAGCAGCGACGGTGCGGCTACTTTGCCATATCTTCCATGTAAAAAGGGAGGCAAATGCCTCCCTTTCAACTAGTTACCGGTCATCCCGTGTCGGATGGGCCAGAGACTTCTCAGGCAATCAGCTTGTCATCGGCAAAGCCGAAGCCACGCAGGCCGACCACATGCACATGCTCGTGCTTGCCCTGTACCTTGCGGATGAGCTTGTAGGTGGTGCCCTTCTCGGGACTGATGTTCTCGGGCGCCGCGATAAGCAGCTGCATATCCTGCCGCTCGCACAGCTCGAACAGGGTGGCGATGGATTTGCCATCCAGACGAGCCGCTTCGTCGAGGAACAACAGGCGGCACGGGGCGATATCCTTGCCGCGCAGACGGCGGGACTCCTCCTCCCAGCTGATCAGCACCATCAGAAGGATGGCCTGACCGGTACCGATCGCCTCGCCGGTGGAGAGCGCACCGCTCTCGGCACGCAGCCAGCCATCGGCCCCGCGCTGCACCTCGATCTCCAGCTCCAGATAGTTGCGATAGTCGAGCAGTACGTCGCCCATCACCTGATAGCTGCGATCCCCCTGCTCTACTTGCGGGTTCAGGCGCTGGAACAGCTTGGCCATCGCCTCGGAGAAGCTGAGCTCCTTGTCGGCGAACAGATCGTTGTGCATGGCAGTTTGATCGGCCAGCGCTGTCAGCAGACGGGTATGGGCCTCGCGGATATTGACGTTGAGGCGCACACCGCGCACCAGACCAAAGGCGATATTCTGCAAGCCCTGGTTGAGCACCCGGATGCGGTTCTGCTCGCGGCGGATGATGTTGGTGATCTTGGCCGCCACCTCGTGGGAGGAGAGCGACAGGTGGGTTTCCCGCTGCTTGAGCTCGTCAGCCAGACGCGCCAACTCGATCTCCATCTCCTCGATCGCCTCAACCGGATCATCGGAGCGGATGATGTCGTTGCGGATGCGATCCTTGAGGTAACGGTAGACCTGCACGTAGAAGGCCACTTTCTGCTCGGTGCTGCGATTGCCCTCGGAGAGACGCAGCGCATCGCGCAGGGCCTCGTCGTGCGCCACCGCCACCCGCAGGGCGCCGAGGGCCTTGTCCGACATGGAGCGCAGCTCGTCGCTGTCCAGATACGCCAGCTCGCGCTTATTTAAACGCTTCTCGACGTCGGTCTCCCGCGCCAGCCGCACCACCCGCGACCAGCTCGCCTTGTGGCCCACCAGGGATTTACGGGCGCTGAAGTAATCCTTGCCTTCCAGCTTGAGACGACCACCGAGGGATTCGATCTCGCGCTTGGTCACCTGCAACTGGGCCTCGGCGCTGGTGCGACGGGAACGGGTGCGGATCAGCAGCTCTTCAATCTCTTTCTTGTGGGCGCGCGCCTTCTCTTCCATATCGTCAGACAGGGTCAGCCCCATGGCCGCCAGCTCCTGCTCGAACTCGGTCAGGGTCTGGCGCTTCGCCTCGACGCTGGAGTTCAGCGCGGTGCGCAGTTGCAACGCCTCGGTGTGACGCTGGGCAATCTGCTTGTGCTGCTCGCCGGCAGTGCGGGCAGCCAGCTCGGCCGCCTTAAGCTTCTCTTTGAGCCGCTCGCTCATCTCGGACGCCTTGCCCAGCAGGTCTTGCGCATCCTGATAGGCAAAGTGCGGCAGGCGGGCCACCAGCTGATCGAGAGCGTAGCAACGGCGCTTCTGCTCGGCCAGCAGGTCGCTCACCTCATCATAGGCAGCCTGCAGCGCGGCCAGATCCTGCGGATCCTGACGCAGCACCTGCACCATGGTTTCCAGTTTTTCCAGCGATTTCCCGTGTTTGGCGATAAAGGCTTCGGCCTGCTTCAGCGCTTCCACATCGGCGTGTGCCGCCTCGAGGCGAGCCGCCAAATCGGCTTCGGCAAACAGGTGGGCAAACGGCAGCATCCCCTGCACCAGCTGGATATGGCGGGTCAACTGGGCGGCCGCAGCTTTGGCTTCAGCCAGCTGCTTGTCGCACTCACCGATGGCCCCTTGCAGCGCGCGCAGTTCGGCCTGCTTGGCCTGCACTTCGGCTTCGGGGTCGGGGCGGAAGGCGATATCCAGATGCTGGCCGATAAAGTCGCGGAAGTGACCGTAGAGACGGTGGTACTTCTGCTGCTCGAAGGCCGCCTTGGCGTAACCCTCGATCAGCCCTTCGCGTTCAAGGTCGAGCTGCTCGATCCGCTTTTCCCGGGCGGCGCGACCAAACAGCGGCAGTTCGGGGTAGCGGGAGAAGCGCACCTGACGCTTGCTGGTGCGCACCAGCACGGCGTCCCCCAGCTCGTCCGCTTCCACCAGATCCTCGTCAAAGGAGTCGGGGTTGCCCTGAATCAGGTAGATATCTTCCGGGCAATCTTCCAGCTTTTTCAGCCGCTCGATGGCGCCTTCGAGGTCGAGCACCACCAGGGCGCTGCGAGCCGGGCCGTAGAGCGCGGAGTAGTAAGGGGCATCGTCGATGGATATATCGTCATAGACATCGGAGAGCAGCACGCCCCCCACCTGCTCGGCGATGCGGGCAAGACGGGGATCCGCCTCGCCGGCCCCCAGCTGCAGATTGCGAATTTGCAGCTCCAGCGCCTGTTTCTGCGCCGCGATGCGATTGCTCTCCTGCTCGAACTCGCGCTCCTTGTCGAGCACAGTCTGCATACCGGCCGAAAGCTCTTCGGCGGTGGCGAGCGGCAGCCCACTCTGCTCGCGCAATTGCTCGAGTTTTTCAAAGGATTTGAGCCAGCGCGGGGCAAGCTTGGTGAGCTCCGCGATATCGCGGCCGAGCTGAGTGCCCTGATGCTCGAGGCTGGCGCGGCGCTGATTGACTTCAGCCTGCTGCTCGGAGAGCTCCTCCTGACGGGAGCGCTGAGCTTCGAGGAAGATCTCCAGCTCATCGCTGCTGGCAATCAGCTGGCCAGAGGCCTGCTGCAGCTCGTCACGCAACTTGAAGAGACTCTTCTGGCTTTCGCTCTCTTTCTCGAGGCGAGCCAGCGCGGCGCGCAGCCCCTGCCCCTGGGCGATACGGGCCTTGTCTTCGATATGACGCTTGAGCAGCGCCTGCGCGGTGGGCCAGGCGGCCTCGCGCACTGTTTCCGGAGCGATGCTGAGCAGCAGTGCCAGTGCCGCTTCGTGCTCGGCCACTGCCGCCTTGGCCAGTGCCAGCTGTTGCTCGGCCCCCAGCACTCGGCTGGTGAGGCTCTGCTCGGCTGCGCGGAACTGATGCAGGGTGTCGCTCGCCTGTTCGGCGGTGAGCCCCGGCAGCTCGCACTGCTCTCGGGCTGCATCGAGGGCCAGCACCGCCTGACGGTACTGGATGGCGCGGGTCTGCTGGATATCGAGCGCCTGCTGATAGTCGGCCAGCTGGGTCTTGAGGCTGTCGACTTCTGCCTGCGCCAACTCCTTGCGCTCTTCCACCTCCAGCAGCTGGCTGTGGATCTCTTCCACTACCGCCTGCTGCTGCTCGAGTTTGTCAGAGAGATCCGCCAGATCGGCGCGGTACATCTCGATCTTCTTCTGCAAGCTGACAGCCGCCATCACCTTGGCCAGATGCTCGGAGGCAGACTCCAGCTCGTCGGTCAGCAATTTTTCGCGGTTGGTGAGCTGCTCCACCTCGTCGGCCAGATAGATGGCGCGCTGTTTCTCTTCGGCCAGAATACGGCGCTTGTCGGCCAGCTCCTGGCGCGCCTTGAGGGCCAGCTCGGAGAGGCGGCTCTTCTCGGCGGCATTGCGCACATAGTCAGCGGCCACATAGTGGGTGGTCTCGGTGATCAGGTTCTTGAACAGATCCCGCTGACCCTGGGTCTCCTTGATGGCCTCCAGCGTGCGGCGGTTTTCATAGATGGCCGCCTCCATGTCTGCAAACGCCTTGCGCACCCCGGAGTTCTCCGGCAGCAGGTATTCACGCAGAGAACGGCTGATGGACGAGGAGATGCCGCCGTAGAGGGATGCCTCGATCAGGCGATAGAACTTGCCGCGATCTTTTTGATCACGCAGTTTCTTCGGGGTGATGCCGAACTCGAACATGAAGTTGTGATAGTCGGTCACCGTATTGAACTTGGCGACTTTCAGCGCCCCCAGCTCGGCGGCCGCCCCTTTCAGGTCGGTAAAGGCGCGCACCCGCCCCTTGCCGCCATCGAGCTTCTCCAGCAGCAGATCGGTCGGAGCCAGATTTTCCGGCACATCCACCAGCGCAAACGGGGTGATGTTGACCTTGTTGTCGCGGTTGGCCACCTGCTCGAGGTGGACGCCGACCCAGATCCGCTGTTCGCGGCTGTTCATCACTTCCAGCAGGGAATAGCAGTGGCCGCGCTGCAGCTTGCCGTAGAGTCCCTTGTCACGGGAGGCGCTGCTCGATCCCGCTTCCGTGGTATTGCGGAAATGGAGCAGTGACTGGTCGGGGATGAGCGCCGCGATAAAGGCCGCCATGGTGGTGGACTTGCCCGCGCCGTTGCCGCCAGAAAGGGTAGTGACCAGCTGGTCGAGATCGAAGGTCCGGGCAAAGAAGCCGTTCCAGTTGACCATGGTCAGGGATTTGAACTTGCCTCGCACCGGTTATACCTCCAGATCCAGTTGTTCTTCATCGAGATCCGCCTCGATGTCATCAAAGAGCGAGTCGCTGCTCGGCATTTCGTCGTCGTGGAAGATGGCTTCACCCTCCTGGATCATCCGCAGCTGAACGGCGCGCGGATCTTCATCGGAACGCACGTCGGCGGCGAAACGGAACACCGATTCGTTGACCCGGAATTTATCTCCGTTGCCAAGAGCGGTGATCATGCCAAGGCGGCGCAGACGGCGCATGGAGGTACGGATCTTTTCGAGCAACTTCTTCTTGTCGAGATCGGTACCGCCGGAGCGGCTGTTGACCATCCGCAGCAGCTGCTTCTCGTCGGCGAGGCTCAGCACCTCTTCCTGCAGCTCGGCCATGGCGAATACCCCTTCCGAAGCCAGACGATCCGGGCTCAGGTAGAGGTAGCAGAGCACCTTGCCCACCAGCATATCGAGCTCGGAGAGCACAGTGGTGCCGATGTCGGAGCTCGGGCGCGGACGCAGGTAGAAGAAGCCTTCCGGCGCCTTGATCAGCTCCACCTGATAGCGGCCGTAGAAGATCTCCAGCTCGCTGTGATATTCGACCAACGCCGAATGCTGCTCGAACTCGTCGGCACTGATGTGGCGACCGGAGCGCAAGGCGGTGTCGATGCGCGGAAACAAGGGGTTGGCAATCGCCTCTGCAAGGCGCAGCGGCAAGGGAAACTCAGTATTGATCAATGACATAGGCCTGAACCTTGGATCCAGCTTGGTTAATGGGTTTCCATGCGGGTTGGCGATGCAGCTCGCGCTCGCCGCTGGCATGGCCCAGGCGCACGGCCTGGTCGATCAGAAGACGCGCCACATCGAAGTGGGCATGGGCCGGGTAGTCCAGCAGGTATTCGCGCAGCACATCGGCCAAGTCCAGCTGTTGCCCCTGCTCGGGGTAGCGGGCCAGATAGCGCTCGATGCGCTCGGCCAGCTCCTGGTTGATGTCCACCATCTCGACGTACTCCATCTCGAGGGGCACCTCACCGGTCACCTCCTCGTCGTGGATGGCGATGGTCTCGTCGCGCAACTCCAGCAGACGGGGCTCTTCGGCCACCCGCAGCTGCCAGTTGTGCTGCTCGAAATTGCGGATGGACTCGCGCAGCCGCTGGCTGAAGGCACGGTTCTTGTCCATGTCGATGGCGTTGCGGATAAATTTGTGGACGTGTCTGTCGTAGCGGGACCAGAGCTCGATGCACTGCTGACCCCAGCTGGTGATGACGTCAAGGCGCCCCTGCAAGGCGTGAGTCAGCTCCTCGACGTGAAACAGGTCATCGCGCCCCTGCGCCGCTTCCTGAATGTTGAGCAGCCCCGCCTGCAGGCGGTGGCCGGCAGCGTCCAGGGTATCCTGCAGCTCGCGCAGGGTCTGGCCGGTCTCGTGCAGCAGCTTTTCGCAACTGTGAATGGCATCGACCCAGTTCTGGGTCAGCAGGGCCGCAATCTCGCTTTTGACCTGATTCTGCTGCTCATCCATGGCGCGCTGGGTGAGATCGATCCGCCCCAGCGTCTCTTCCAGCGAGAAGGTGAGGCGCGGCAGCACCTCGGCATCCCACTGCTCGCGGGTGTTGGTCTCGAGCGCCGCCTTGCGGGCGGTGTCGAGCTCGGAAGCCAGGTGCTCGAGCAGAATGGAGAGCTTGATGGAGTCAACCTGACGCTGATCCATAAAGAAGTCGACGATGCTCACGCCCAGGCGAGACAGGCGGTAGAGGCTCTCCCCCGCCACCATGTCGGTGTTGAAGCGCGACAGCAGCTGCTGGCGAATGAGATCGTTGATGGCGTTGTTGGCGCGACCGGTGAGGGTCTCGTCCATCTGGCCGAAGGCGCTGCTGACATAGCCGAAGGCATCGTGCAGCGCCGCTTCCGACAGGTCCGACTCATCTTCGGACAGGGTCTTGATTGCAATCAGAAAGGCCAGCCGGTCGGTTGGCAGGCTCAACGCCAACCCCTCCTGCCTGACCCACCCTACTAGCTCCGGCAAAGAACGCTCTGGCAGGGTACGGGATGTACTCATCATGATGTTGTCATCTCGTTGTTGTATTGGGCGCAAAATCGTGCCCGCGGCTACATCCGGTAGCATCGAAAACATGGTTCACATCGACGTGAACAGCGAGCAATCAGCTGGCCGGCTTCTGGGCCATCACATGGATATAGCGACCGAGGGAGACAAAAGGCTCCTGACGGCAATATTGCTGCTCCATGGCCAGCAGATCGTCGAACTTCTCCACCTGATCCTGCTTGTGACGCATATAGTCGTGGATCACCCGCACCCCGGTCTTGCCGATGATGCGCAGCCCCCCGCGACCAATCCAGTCATAGACCTGCTCCGGCAGCTGCGGGTTGGTGGGCGTAAGCGCAGTCTGGCGCTTCTTGCGAAGGCCAAGGCGCACATAGTCAAAATTGCCCACCACCAGGCTCTGGAACAGCAAACCATGACGGTTGTAGAAAAGCAGCGACAGTATGCCCCCGGCATTGACGAAAGGGAACAGACCCAGCAAGGTCTGGCGCGGCTCGGCAAGCCACTCCAGCACCGCATGGCAGAGCACCAGATCAAAGGTCCCGGTCACGTGTTGCTTCAGATCCTGAATGGGGCAATGGATGAGACGGATTTTGTCTTCCAGCCCCTTCTCGGCGATCTGGCTGCGGGCCAGGTCCAGCATTTCTGCTGACAGATCGCACAGCTCCACCTGATGGCCCATGGCCGCCAGCTTCTGGGCGAAATAGCCAAAACCGCCCCCCGCATCGAGGATGCGCAGCGGTCGGTTGCCAAGGCGGGCCAGGCAGGCTTCGATGTCGCTCCAGACAATGGTGGTGCGGATGCGCCCCTTGGTGGAGTCGTAAATGTTGCGGGCGAACTTGTCCGCGCGCCCGTCAAAACTCTGATCGTGCTTCAAGGAGAAACTCAACATTAGCGCCACAGGGTTGTGGCCATCCCAAAAAAGAGAGGTATTCTGTCACATCCCGAATTTGCTGAAAACTCAAGGAAGTGTCTGCCGTGTTTGTGCTCAAAAAGTGGCTTGGTCAACTGTTGATGCCGCTCCCCTTCTCCCTCTCCCTGCTGCTGATCGCCCTGCTGCTGCTCTGGTTCACCCGTTTTCAGAAAGCCGGCAAGCTGCTGGCCACTCTCTCGCTGCTCATTGTGGCGCTGATGGGGATGCGGCCGATGAGCTATGAACTGGCCCGCGGCCTGGAGCAGACCTTCCCGCCATTCGAGGTAAGCCAGCATCCAAACATCGACGCCATCGTGGTGCTCGGCAATGGCCATGTCAGCGATCCGGCGGTGCCCGAGCGCTCCTGGCAAAACAATATCTCGCTGGCACGGACTCTCGAAGGGGTTCGCCTCGCCCAGGCCTATCCCGAAGCCGAACTTGTTTTCTCCGGCTATGTGTCGGGGGATACCCTCTCCAATGCCGAGGTCAATGCCCGGATGGCCGAGAGCCTCGGCATTCCCCGTTCGCGGATGACGTTGTTTGAAAACAACAAAGACACTCATGATGAGGCGGTCAGTATCAGTCGTCACCTAAAGGGAAAAGAGGTGGCGCTGGTCAGTTCTGCCACCCACCTGCCACGCGCCATGGCCCTCTATCAGGGTCAGGGACTCAAGGCCGTGCCGGCCCCCACCGATTACACCGCCAAGCAGAGCCAGGTACCCCAGCCGCTCTACAGTTATTTACCCAAAGGGCGTTATTTGATGTATTCCGAAGCTGCCATCCACGAATGGATTGGGGTATGGTGGGCTCGCTTGCGGGGGCAGGTTAACGAATGAGCGATCAAGCGTTTCATTCCTGATTTGGATCAGGAAAGCGAAAAAAAATTACGTCATTTGCCGCCGGGTCAGCTATCTTGGGCTCGGTTCAATTCATATAATGTCGCGCAATCAAATGCCTAGGAGATATACAAGATGAGACAGCACCTGGTAATGGGTAACTGGAAACTGAACGGCACCAAAGCTTCTGTAGAAGCTCTGATCAAAGGACTGACCCCGGCTGCTGCCGCTCATCCTTCTGTGCAAGTCGCCGTCTGCCCGCCGGTTATCTTTTTGGGTCTGGTTGAGCAACTGACCGCTGGCAGCACGATTGCCTACGGTGCCCAGAACGCTGACGTTCACGAGTCTGGTGCCTTCACCGGCGAAAACGCCCCCTCCATGCTGAAAGCCTTTGGTTGCACCTACTCTCTGGTCGGCCACAGCGAGCGTCGTACCCTGCACGCAGAGACTGACGACGTGGTTGCTGCCAAGTACGAAGCGATCCAGAAAGGCGGCCTGATCCCGGTTCTGTGCATCGGTGAAACTCTGGAGCAGTTCGAAGCCGGCGTGACCAAGAACGTAGTTGAGACCCAGCTGAAAGCTGTTATCGACCGTTGCGGCATCGCCTCCTTCAACAACGCCGTTATCGCTTACGAGCCGGTATGGGCCATCGGTACTGGCAAGACTGCCACTCCGGAGATCGCTCAGTCCGTTCACGCTCACATCCGTCAGTACCTGGCCGGTTTTGATGCCGCCGTTGCTGCCAAAGTACAGATCCTGTACGGCGGTTCCGTCACTGGCGCCACTGCTGCCGACCTGTTCGGTCAGCCGGACATCGACGGTGGCCTGGTCGGTGGTGCGTCCCTGAAAGTGGACGACTTCTCCCAGATCATCGCTGGCGCTGCCAAGTAATCGCTGATTACGGCAAAGAGAGGGGCTCGTCCCCTCTCTTGTATCGCTTTTCCTATGGTGGCCCCCGCATCCCATATGAAAGCCGATATAGTAAAAGTGGCTTGTCTATTTAAACATTCGTATTTGACAACTCAGATCCAGAGGCACTCATGACCAAACAAATCAAACGTATTGGTGTTTTGACCAGTGGTGGCGACGCACCGGGTATGAACGCAGCCATTCGCGCCGTGGTTCGCGCCGGTTTGCATCATGGCCTGGAAGTTTACGGTATTTATGATGGCTACCTCGGTCTGCACCAGGATCGCATCGTCAAGCTGGAGCGTCACAGCGTCTCCGACGTGGTGAACCGTGGTGGTACTTTCCTCGGCTCCGCCCGTTTCCCTGCTTTCAAAGACCCCGCAGTGCGCGCCGAAGCGATCGAAAACCTGAAAAAGCACGGTATCGATGCGCTGGTCGTCATCGGTGGTGACGGCTCCTACATGGGTGCCAAGAAGCTGACCGAAGAGGGTTTCCCCTGCATCGGCCTGCCGGGCACCATCGACAACGACATCGCCGGTACCGACTTCACCATCGGTTTTGATACCGCTCTGAACGTGGTGGTTGACGCCATCGACCGTCTGCGCGACACCTGCAGCTCCCACCACCGTATCTCAGTGGTCGAGATCATGGGCCGCCACTGTGGCGATCTGGCCATGTCTGCCGCCGTTGCCGGTGGTGCCGAGTATGTGATCGTGCCGGAAGTAGCCTTCGACAAAGAGAAGCTGCTCAAGCAGATCAAGGAAGGCGAAGCCAAGGGCAAGAAGCACGCCATCATCACCATCTGCGAGCATGTGACCGACGTGAACGCTCTGGCCAAGGACATCGAAGCCCTGACCGGTCGTGAAACCCGCGCCACCATCCTGGGCCACATCCAGCGTGGCGGAGCACCGACTGCTCGTGACCGCATCATGTCCAGCCGTATGGGGGCTTACGCCGTTGAGCAGCTGCTGGCTGGTCACGGTGGTCGCTGCGTCGGTATCCAGCGCAACGAGCTGGTACACCACGACATCATCGACTGCATCGAGAATATGAAGCGTCCGTTCGATCAGGAGCTGTACAACCTCTCCACCACCCTGTTCTAAGCCTCGCGGCTTTTTACCGGCTGTTGATGACAAAAACCCTCCATCGGAGGGTTTTTTAATATCTTGCAAAAACTGGTGCATCCTCACGCTGTGTGCCCCTCACCATACGGGTTGCCTGATTCCCAACCCTTGCGCCATCAGACAGATCACTAGCCTTCCCCTCCTCACACCAACCGGCATCAGCCTACGACTACGAACAGAGTTCCGGTATCGTCGTGGATGTGTTTTATTACTGCGAACCGGATTGCGTTGACCTGCGCTCTGTCGCCCCTGAAACGAGCTTGTTCAGCCTCCTCGTCATACGCCGCTTTTTATATCTCAATCTTGCAGAAGGGATTCAGATATCTTCCCCAACCATGCTCCGGCCCTGCTTTCGTATTACAAGCACATGACTCACGCAGATTCACCGGCTACACAAATCGCTACTCGCGCCCAGCCCAGCCCAGCCCAGCCCAGCCCAGCCCAGCCCAGCCAGAGAGTACGCCTCTGGCCTATTGCGCACCTCACTCTTGCTGCGGCCATGTCTATTCCGAGACCGACGGGAAAATTGGCGGTGATAAAACAGCCAGCTGCTACTCTGTATCACCCCGATGCACGGCTCTCCTCCCTATGAACCCATTGTAATGCTGTAAAAATGCGGAGAATCCGGACTGATAAAGTGATGGTACGACAAGGGTTGGCAACCAGATTGTCTCCATAGACTTCTATTGGATGGGCTATCTACGTCAGGAATCGTCAAATCATTGCCTCACACACTTTTTATGACCTTAATGACGCTATTACGAGGAGGAAAACTTATAAAATGCCATTTGAGCCCCATACAAAACCCATTACCAAGCCAACCGATAACACACCAACCAATTGAATTTAAATGAAATATTCATAAAAACAGAATCTTGAATGCCTAACATGCCATAGCAGGTGATAAAATCAGCTCAACATTACAAAAATAGCCATCTCAACCAACCTAACAAACAAAGAAGCTGTTTTATCAACTTACACCTTGTTTTACCCCCTTGTTATGGTATCTTGACTACATCAACCAACAACTTAGGGAGAGAAAAATGAAAGAGTTTGTCGTTACTGCCGTTTTTACGGTGTTTTTCACCCTGGTTGCTGTCTCTCTGCCCTCACTGTCACAGTTCTGAGCCGGATAGAGAGGCATCAATCCGGACCGACCCTCTTTGTCATGTCTGTTTAATCGCCACCAACTGGCGCTTTTCAGTAATAATGCCGAGATGGTCAACATAGATATGATTTCATCACGTTGACGCTGTTTCTTTCGCCACAAGGGTGTAACCAGGATGGTTTAACCATATGGCCTGATGGAGTAGAACCAGCAGCAGATCATATCCGAGGGGAGCAAGGCTCCCCTTTTTGTTACCCCCCGTTTGACAATCCCCTACCCCGACATCTACGACAGGCCGGTTGACGCCACACGGCCCATGCCCACAACTGATGTTTTCCCCTCCTGTACTCTCCATTCAACACAGGTAAATCCGTCAGCAATCTCTTGTGCACACCTTTGCTCTGATACTTGTCTGGCAGATATAAAAAAGCCCCCGCCATCATGGCAGGGGCTCGCGTTACGCAGTGTCAGCTTAGGGCTGTTACATCTCAGCCCAGTTCAAAGCAGTTATGCCTTGTTCCAACGCTGTGGGTCATATTCCGGGCTGAAGCGGTCAACAATGACAGCACAGGCCGCATCGCCGGTGATATTGAGGGAGGTGCGGATCATATCGAACAGTCGATCCAGCGCGAACAGCAGCGGCAACCCTTCGATGGGGATCCCGGCCGCCAGCAGCACTGCAACCACCAGGAAGCTTGGGCCCGGCACACCGGCCTGGCCGATCGCCCCCAGAGTGGAGGTCACAATGATGGCTGCCCAGGCACCGACGCTCAGATCGATGTTGTAAACCTGCGCGAAGAAGATGGCGACCAGACCGTAATAGATGGCGTTGCCACTCATGTTGATGGTGGCACCCAGCGGCAACACGAAGGAAGCGGTCGCGTTGGTCACTTTCAGATCATGCTCGCAGGTCTCCATATTGACCGGCAGGGTCGCCATGGAAGAGGCGGTGGAGAAGGCCACGATCTGTGGCTTCTTCATGGCAGAGAGGTACTTCATTACCGGCGTGTTGGAGAACATCATCACCAGCAGCGGGTAGACCACAAAGCCGAAGATGAGAATGGCAGCCACATAAACCACGAACAGCTTGAGCACCAGGGTCAGCACATCGAAGCCATAGGTACCGATGGCTTCCGCCATCAGACCGAACACCCCGAGCGGCGCGATGATCATCACCTTGTTGATCATCCAGACGAAGGCATCCACCAGGGTATTGAGCCCATCGACCAGTGGCTTGGCCCGCTCGCGCGGCTGTTTGGCCAGCGCAATGCCGAGGAACATGCAGAACACCAGGATCTGCAGGATGTTAGCCTCGTTGAGGGAGTTGAAGACGTTGGTGGGGATCATGCCAAGCAAGGTGGCGACTGCATCCGGCAGCGCCCCTTTATCGGCGTAGTCACCACCAAACATGGAGGCGACGGAAGCGAAATCGACCCCGACACCCGGTTTGAAGATCTGCCCCATCACCAGTGCCAGCAACACGGCCAACGCTGAGGTCACGAGGAAGAAAGCCAGCGTAGCCGCACCGATCTTGCCCGCAGCCGGGCTGGCGCCCAGATTGGCGGCGCCGGAGAGGATGGCAACCGCCACCAGCGGGATCACCAGCATCTTGATCAGCTGGATAAACAGGGTACCGAGCGGTGCAAACACGGTGGCTTGTTCACCCATGAACGCGCCGACCACTGCGCCCAGTACCATGGCGACCACAACCTGGAAGCCGATGTTTTTAATGAGTCCTTTAGTTAACACAATATGTTCCTTTATGTAGCAAAATTCACACTTTTCCCAGTGCAATTAACCAAACAGGGGAATGAGCGGCTGCCCATTCCCCTGTTTGCGCGTGTTATCTCACATTTAATTGCTGTTTTAAATCAGCAAATCATTAACCTTGGCTATTAATAAGTTTGCGAAAAAGTGAAGATTCAAAGCGGTCTCGGCGATTTTTACCTCATCCCCCATGACAACTGGCAAAAGATTGTGCTAGTTTGGCTGCACAAACGTACACACAGGGATGTAAAGATGCTGAAAGTTAACGAGTATTTCGACGGAAATGTAAAATCCATCGGTTTTGAGCAAAAAGGCGAGAAATCAACCGTCGGGGTGATGAACGTCGGTGACTACCTGTTCAACACCGCCGCCCCCGAACGGATGACAGTGATCAAGGGCGCCCTCACCATCCAGCTGGCTGATGAAGATGAGTGGCACACCTACAGCCAGGGTGAATCCTTCCTGGTGGCCGGTCACTCCTCCTTCAAACTGGAAGTGAAAACCCCCACAGCTTATCTGTGCGAATTTCTCGACTGATCAGGCCGGTTGAAGGGGATCAGCCCCTTCAACCTTATTGGCCCCCCAGCCCCATTATCTGTGTCCATGTCACAGCACCGCACATCCCCGCTTCCTATCCATGGCAAAAATCCTAGAATAAACAGACATAAACCATCACCGGATTGATGTCATGATCAGCGTGTTTGACCTGTTTTCCATCGGAATTGGCCCCTCCTCTTCCCATACCGTCGGCCCCATGCGTGCCTCTTATGCCTTCGTCCAGCAGCTCAAGCTTCAAGGGCATCTGCCACAGGTCACGCGGGTCGAAGTGGAGTGTTACGGCTCGCTGGGCCAGACCGGCAAAGGACACGGCACTGGCAAGGCGATCATTCTGGGGTTGTCGGGCTTTGAACCGGAATCGGTCGATATCGATGCGATTCCCGCCATTCTGGCTCAAGTGGAAAATGAGCAGAGCCTGCAGTTGGCAGGCGAGCAACCAAGCCATTTTCCCCGCACCGGTGCCATCATTTTCAACCGTCGCAAAACCTTGCCGGCCCACACCAACGGCATGACTCTGCGGGCCTTTGATAAAGAGGAAAACCTGCGCTTCAGCCAGACCTACTACTCCATCGGGGGCGGCTTCATCATTGAAGAGAGCCACTTTGCCACCGCCAAAGAAGAGGCTGCCAAGTCCGATGCCGAGCACCCTGTCCCCTACCCGTTCGACAGCGGGGCCCAACTGCTGGCCCACTGTCAGGAGAGCGGCCTCTCCATCTCGGGGCTGATCCTCGCCAATGAGCGGGTATTTCGTAGCGATGAGCAGATAAAAGCGGGGCTGCGCAAGATCTGGCAGGCGATGCAGGGCTGCGTCGAGCGAGGCTGCAAGAGCGAAGGGGTGCTGCCGGGCGGCCTCAAGGTTCGGCGCCGCGCCCCGGGGCTGTTCCGCCAGCTAAGCTGCGAGACCAACTTCAACAAGGATCCGCTGATGGTGATGGAGTGGGTCGACTTGTTTGCGCTGGCCGTCAACGAGGAGAACGCCGCCGGTGGCCGGGTGGTGACCGCCCCCACCAATGGCGCCGCGGGCATCATTCCCGCCGTGCTGCACTACTACGATCGCTTCGTCCACAAGGTGGATGACGAGACGCTGATCCGCTACTTCCTCACCGCGGCTGCCATCGGCATCTTATATAAGAAGAACGCCTCCCTCTCCGGCGCCGAAGTGGGTTGTCAGGGAGAAGTGGGAGTCGCCTGTTCCATGGCGGCTGGCGCGCTGACCGAACTGCTGGGTGGCAGCCCGGCCATGGTGGAGAACGCCGCCGAAATAGGCATGGAGCACAATCTCGGCCTCACCTGCGATCCCATCGGCGGACTGGTGCAGGTGCCCTGCATCGAGCGCAACGCCATGGGGGCGGTCAAGGCGATCAATGCCGCCCGCCTCGCCCTGCGCGGCACCGGCGAGCACAAGGTGTCGCTCGACAAGGTGATCAAGACCATGTGGGAGACCGGCAACGACATGAAGACCAAATACAAGGAGACAGCCCGTGGCGGCCTCGCCGTTAACATTACCGAATGTTAAAAAACGGCAAATGACTCCATTTGGTTCCGAAATGCCCGGCATCGCCGGGTATTTTTATGGGCAAACGCTTAACAAAATGGATAAGCACAAAAATAAATTTTATACTCGCGCCTCAGATTCAACAAAAATAGATCTATTTCAACTTTTTTTAGGTCTGGAGCCGTTACACTACGGTTATCTGGTTCTGTGACCTGCGCTGACAAGCGCGTTCCATGGATCTCCCAAATTTCTGTGAGTGGGCATGCCGCCCCCTTCTACCCTGAGGTAATAGTGACATGATCAGCGTTTTTGATATCTTCAAAATCGGTGTAGGCCCCTCTTCTTCCCACACTGTTGGCCCGATGAAAGCGGCCAAACAGTTTGTTGACGAGCTGCGCGCGGGCGGCAAGATCCGCGATGTAACCCGGATCAATGTCGATGTCTACGGCTCCCTCTCCTGGACTGGCAAAGGCCACCATACCGACACTGCCATCATCATGGGCCTGGCTGGCAACCTGCCGGAAAATGTCGATATCGATGCCATCCCCGAGTTTATCTCCCGTGTTGAGCAGACCGAGCGCCTGCCGATCGGCCTGCACTGCCACACCGTCAGCTTCCCGCGTGACGCCATGGTATTCCACGACGAAGCCCTGCCGCTGCACGAAAACGGCATGAAGCTGACTGCCCTGATCGAAGATGAAGTGGTTTACAGCAAGACCTACTACTCCATCGGTGGTGGCTTTATCGTTGACGAAGAGAACTTCGGCAAGGCTGACAGCGGCGACATGTCCGTACGCTATCCGTTCAAGAGCGCCGCTGAGCTGGTTGCCCATTGCAGCCAGACAGGTCTCTCCATCTCTGCCCTGATGATGGAAAACGAGAAGTGCTTCAACACTCCGGAAGAGATCTACAAGAAGTTCGGCAAGATCTGGAACACCATGCGCGAAGGTATCGAGCGCGGCTGCCGTACCGAAGGTGTTCTCTCCGGCCCGCTGCGCGTCCCCCGTCGTGCCGCGCCGCTCTACCGTCAGCTCAACACCAACGAGAACCTCTCGAGCGATCCGATGAACATCGTTGACTGGGTCAACATGTTCGCTCTGGCCGTGAGTGAAGAGAACGCTGCCGGTGGCCGCGTGGTCACTGCACCGACCAACGGCGCTGCCGGTATCATCCCAGCCGTACTGGCTTACTACGACAAGTTCATCCAGCCGGTTGGCCGCGACGAGTACACCCGTTTCTATCTGGCTGCAGGTGCCGTCGGTATCCTCTACAAGATGAACGCCTCCATCTCCGGCGCCGAAGTGGGCTGTCAGGGTGAAGTGGGTGTCTCCTGCTCCATGGCCGCTGCCGGTCTGACCGAGCTGATGGGCGGTAGCCCGGAGCACGTCTGCGAAGCCGCCGAAATCGGCATGGAGCACAACCTGGGTCTGACCTGTGATCCGGTTGCCGGTCAGGTACAGGTGCCTTGCATCGAGCGTAACGCCATCGCAGCCATGAAGGCAGTCAACGCCTCCCGTATGGCCCTGCGTCGTACCTCCAAGCCGCGCGTCTCTCTGGACAAGGTGATCGAGACCATGTACATCACCGGCAAGGACATGGACTCCAAGTACCGTGAAACCTCCCGTGGCGGTCTGGCCATCAAGGTGATGCAGGTTGCTTGCGAATAAATAAGGGTTGCGACCCTCATCTGAACAAAGGCGGGATATCCCGCCTTTTTTATTGCCCGAATGGGATGCAGGGCACTTATACCGGCATACCGACCATTTCACTGTAGGGCGTTGCTGATATACCCCTGCTACGCCACCACAATGCGGATTGCCTTGTCTAAATGCCTCTCTAATTACATCCCTTGATTAACTCTTCTCAATGCATTGAAAGGGACATTACGCCCCAACATGAAACCTTTACCCGCTATCTTGCCCCGGTCACGATTCCACAACTAATCGATATCGAGATGGCCCCTCAGCTCAATCCCCTCCACTTTGGGCATACCCTTGTTTGGCAAGACGCGGTTACCACTCCCCCTGCGGATTATCACGCCGCCACATTGATTTCCACCTATGTGGCACTTTCGTGATCAGGGCAAACAATCAAGCACACAAACAGGGGGTTAGCTCATCATTTTGGCCACAGCGCATCGCACAAACTGGTTTTAGCATCGTTATCACCGCCCTCTTTACGCGCCCTTTGATGGACAACTCATCACGCAGTGGAGGCCAAAAAAGCGCCCAAGGAAGAGGCTGAAAATAATCGATGAATGAGCCAATAGCGTTGAAATGGAGGATATGAGCGGGCGCCACTCGCTATTTTTGTGAGCGCCAGCAAAGGTTGAGGATATGGTGTTGGGAGCAGATTGACTTTCTATTTAAACAGCGAAAAGTGAATATCACCAAAGGGAGGGTTTAATTTGGCCAGATCCTGTCACGGGATTATCGCAAGCTACCTCACCGGGGCCGGAATGCGTCATGCAGAGTCACAAAGAATTAGCCCCGCTGGGCAGAACGCACCACGGGGCTGGATATTCAGGATGGTTTTTTCAGGCTGGCCTTGTGCTGCTCCAGCAAATTCTCAGGGGGCGGCGGCACCTGCAGGTAGAACCCCTGCTTGGTCAGCGCGGCCATCACCTTGCCGGCATCAGCCAGCCCCAAGGGCTTGGCCGGATCCAGCTTGGTCATCAGCACCAGCTCGGGACGCCCGAATGCGCTCAGCAGTGGCTCGGGAACGCGGGAGAAATCCTCTCTTTTTTCAACAAAAAGGTAGGTCTCGGCTTTTTTGCGACTTTTATAGACTGCACACAACATGGAAATTGATATAATCCGACGAGTTTATTGCCTCTGATGGGGGCAAACTATAACATCAGGAATTGAATAACAATAACGGATTAGCATCTCTGCCTCGGGGAAGATTCATGGTTGAGCGCGATAACGAATTGAAAGGGACCACCTTCACTATTTCTGTGTTGCATATCAGCGATGGCGAGCCTGAGCGGATACGTCAGTTGTTGGCCGAAAAAGTGGCCCAGGCACCCTACTTTTTTAATTGTGCGCCGCTGGTGATCAATGTTTCCCGACTGGAACATATTCCCGATTTCGAACAGCTCAAGGAGCTGGTGGAGTCCGAAGAGTTTGTGCTGGTCGGCATCACGGGGGCGCGCAGTGAAGAGATGAAGACGGCCGCCAAGGCGGTGGGACTGGCCGTGATGGCCTCGGGCAAGAGTCGCAAGAGCGAACCGGAACCCGAGCCTGCCCCCGCGCCAGCCGCCCCTGAGGTGGTTCCCGAGCCCGAACCCGCCCCCTTGATCCCGAGCAAGGTACATGTGGGACCGGTTCGTTCCGGCCAGCAGATTTACGCCGCCGGCACCTCGCTGGTGGTGCTGGGGTCCGTCAGTCCGGGAGCCGAAGTGCTCGCCGACGACAGCATTCATATTTATGGCACCCTGCGTGGCAGAGCCATTGCCGGTGCCCGGGGCAACACCCAGGCCCGGATCTATTGCCAGCAATTACAGGCCGAGCTGCTCTCCATCGCGGGCACATTCCAGCTGAGCGATGCATTGCCGGCAGACCTGATCCAGCAACCGGTACACGTCCGGCTGGACAACGAACAACTCCGAATAGACCGTATCAAATAGAGTTACAAGGAAGCGAGAATGGCGCGAATCATAGTCGTTACATCGGGTAAAGGTGGCGTTGGCAAGACCACAACCAGTGCGGCCCTGAGCACCGGCTTAGCCCAGCGTGGTCACAAGACAGTGGTCATTGACTTTGACATCGGTCTGAGAAACCTGGATCTCATCATGGGCTGCGAGCGGCGCGTGGTGTATGACTTCGTCAACGTCATCAATGGGGAAGCAAACCTCAATCAGGCGCTGATCAAGGACAAACGCTCGGAAAATCTGTTTATCCTGCCCGCCTCCCAGACCCGGGACAAAGATGCCCTCACCCGTGAGGGGGTCGAGAAGATCCTGGATCAACTGGCGGAGATGAAGTTCGATTACATCGTCTGCGACTCCCCGGCGGGGATCGAGGCGGGCGCGCTGATGGCGCTCTATTTTGCCGATGAAGCGATCGTCACCACCAACCCGGAAGTCTCTTCCGTGCGTGACTCCGACCGCATCCTTGGCATCCTGGCCTCCAAGTCCCGCCGCGCCGAGCGTGGCGAAGACCCCATCAAGGAGCACCTGCTGCTGACCCGCTACTGCCCGACCCGCGTCAACCGCGGCGACATGCTGAGCGTGCAGGATGTGCAGGAGATCCTGGCCATCCCGCTGCTCGGGGTGATCCCGGAGTCCCAGGCGGTGCTGCGCGCCTCCAACTCCGGCGAACCGGTCATTCTGGACAAGGAGTCCGATGCCGGTCAGGCCTACGAAGATGCGGTGTCCCGCCTGCTGGGCGATGCCAAGGAATTTCGTTTTCTGGAAGAAGAGAAGAAGGGCTTCTTTAGCCGACTGTTCGGGAGTTAAACATGTCATTATTGGATTATTTTCGTTCCAACAAGAAACAGAACACCGCACAACTGGCCAAAGAGCGGTTGCAGATCATTGTTGCTCACGAGCGTTCATCCAGAGGGGGGCCGGATTACCTGCCCCAGCTCAAGCAGGATATCCTCGATGTGATCCGCAAATACGTCAACATTGATCCGGAGAAGATAACCGTCCAACTGGATCAGAAGAGTGATGAGCTGTCGGTACTGGAGCTCAACATCACCTTCGCCGATGACAAGAAGGGATGAGCTGACGCCCTATGCGTGACCCCTTCCCCCAATGAAGACCGGATCCTGTCACTGGATCCGGTTTTTTATTGGCACAAAAACAGGTCACAGCGGCTCGCCTCATCTCGCCAAGGGGTCTGCCGACCGCTAGAATAGCGCCGCCCCGCAGGCAGTGATCTGCGCGGCACCTTTTTCTCTTTTCTGGAACAGACCGCTTATGTCTATGAATGACGAAATGCACAGCGTCGAGGAACTGCTCGATACCGCCCTCGAACTCTTTATGGAGCTGGCCTCTGACAACCTGCCGGAGCAGGAGATCATCCGCTTCAATCAGGAGTTCAACGATCGCGGCCTGCTGGCCGAAACCGATCCGGCCGATGACTGGGAAGCGGACGTGGGTTTTGCGGTGAGCGACACCGACTATGCCGAGATCTGGGTCGGCCTTGGCAACGAAGAAGAAGAGTATGAGCACCTGTTTGCCCGCATGCTGCTCTCCCGCCGTGTTGACGAGAAGTTCTGCCACATCGAATGGCTGCCCCAATAATTCCGGATCCCGATGATCCCAGCCACTATCAGTGGGAGTCTGACCCTGACGCCGTGGCCCCTGAGCGTCCATCTGCATCGTTTGGGCGCCGGGTGTTGAGGTGGGCAGGCAAGATCGCGCTGGCCGGGCTGCTCTGCTCGGTCGGCTCGGTCGCCTTGCTACGTTTTATCGATCCGCCGATGTGGAGCTGGCGTATCGAGCGGGCCCTCTTTCCGCCCGCCAAGATCACCCAGGTGCGCCATCAATGGGTAGATCTGGAGTCCATCTCCAAGGAGCTGCAACTGGCGGTGATTGCCGCCGAGGATCAGCGCTTTGCCGATCACAACGGCTTTGACATGGATGCCATCAACGCCGCGCTCAAGCACAACCAGCACAGCGAACGGGTGCGCGGTGCCAGCACCCTCAGCCAGCAGACCGCCAAGAACCTCTTTATGTGGAGTGATCGCAGCTTCCTGCGCAAGGGGCTGGAGGCCTGGTTTACCCTGCTGATGGAGCTGGGCTGGGACAAGGCCCGCATTCTCGAGGTCTATCTCAATATCGTGGAGTTCGGCCCCGGCATCTATGGCGCCGAAGCCGCGGCCCGCACCTACTTTGGCAAACCGGCCAGCCGCTTGACCCGCTACGAGTCATCACTGCTGGCCGCCGCCCTGCCCAATCCGTGGCGCTATCGGGTCAAGCCCCCGTCACCCTATGTGCAGAAGCGTTCGGTCTGGATCCGCCGTCAGATGGGGCAACTGGGCCAGATCACGCTCAATCGGGTGCATCAGGCCGACTGATCCTCAGGGCTCATCGGGTTTCTCCGGTGGGCCCAGATGACCGCCCACCGTCTCGCGGTGAAGCGGCAGATAGTGCCACCACCAGGCCTCGCGCCGTCGCTTGATCTGTTGCCGCCGTCCCCGCTGCTTCATCCCCTTACTCCCTGCCAGATGATCCGCGCCTTAACCATACTCCCCCAACGGCAACTTGGACAGGTCAGGCACGCCCGGCGCACTGGTCTGGCCGCCACAGCCAATAATTGTTACAGTAGCGAACCTCGATGTATCTGGAGTGATTTCATGGAACAGCGTACCCCGGATCAGCTGGTCGAATGGGCCTATGATCAGTTTCTTGAGCAGGCCGCCGATATGCTGGCCCCCGAACAAATAGTCGACATCACCCTGGAGTTTGAGCAGCGTGGCGCCGTGGAGGCGACTCTGCCCAATGCCGACTGGTCGACCGAGCTGGGTGAGCCGGTCGATATGGAGCGCTGGGTCGAAGTGTGGGTCGGTTTGCTGGATCATCAGGATGAGTTTGAGGTGATCTTCGCCACCTTCCTGCTGCCCCGTCTGCTGACCGAAGATCAAGTGCATGTGCGCTGGCATCGCCAGCAGCAGGCATAAAAAAGGCGCCATCGGCGCCTTTCTTGTTTCTATTTTCACTTAATTCAGTTCTCTGCTAATCCTGCGCCGCGATGGCCTTGGCCAGACAGCGGCGGCACCAGCAAGCGCTGGCCTCCTGCATCGGCAGTACTGGCAACTGGCTGCACCAGCACTGCGCAATGGTCTGACCGGCAGAGACGGCGCAATAGGCCGGTTCGCCACAACCCGGACAGCGGTGGGTGCTTTTCGAGCCATCCAACTCGGCCATCACCGCCAGCTGGGCCTTGCTATCCATCGCCGACCAGTGGCCGATCTCGCTCAGGGTGCGGCCACAACCAAGGCAAAGCCCATCTTTCGCCTTGCAGAGGCCAACACAGGGGCTCGGCATCTTATTCGCTATCCTGCGCCTGCTCGCCTGCTTGTACCTGCGCGGCACCGGCGTCGGTCAAGGTAATGGCGTTATCTTCGATGACAATCTTGCCCTGCTTGTAGAGGCCGCCGATCGCCTTCTTGAAGGTGCCCTTGCTCATGCTGAACAGCTTGTAGATGAGCTCGGGTTCGCTCTTGTCACCCACCGCCAGACTGCCGCCCTGCTTTCTCATCCGGCTCAGAATGCGCTCACCGGCATCATCGACCCGCGCCAGACCCGGCTTTTGCAGGGTCAGATCGAGCTTGCCATCTTCGCGCACCTGCTTGACCCAGGCGGTTTGCGGCCGACCGGTCATCACTCGGCCAAACACTTCGTTCTTGAACAGCATGCCGGGATACTGACCGTTGACGATCACCTTGATGCCAAGGGGCGAGTGCTCCCCCGGCAGCGCGGTCACTTCGTCACCGACCTTGAAGTTGCTGCCGGCCGGGGTCAGGAAACGCTCGATGCGGCTGGTGCCGACCATGCGCCCTTCGTTATCCAATTGCAGACGCACCAGATAAACGTGGCCCACCTGCATCGGCTTGTTCTGCTCGCGGCTGGGCACAAACAGATCCTTTTTCATGCCCCAGTCGAGGAAGGCACCAATCTTGTTGGCATTGACCACTTTCAGACCGGCAAATTCGTCCACCATGGCAAATGGCTTGTCGGTGGTGATCACCGGCTCGCAGTCGGCATCCAGATAGAGGAAGACCTGCACGCTATCCCCCTCTTTCACCCCTTCCGGCAGTTGACGCTTGGGCAGCAGCAGTTCACCGTACTCATCGGCCGCAAGCCAGGCGCCACGGTCTTCGAGTTCAACAACGGTGAGGGTGTTCATCTTGCCAATCTGTATCATGGTGCTCTCTTTTTTCATTACCCGGATGGGCCAACTGAACATGGCCCCTATGGGCGCGCATGTTACCTCAAGAGCGGTGATCCGGCCTAGTCCCCAAGCCACCACGAGCCGCCCTTTCGCCCCTATCTTATCCGCCAATGGTGATTAAATCGCCAAACAGGCGGCCATTTGCTGCAAATAACCCCACTTTTAGGTAGACTTCGCGGCTGTTCAAATCCAGAGGAACTGTCGATGAACCCATCCACTCGTACCCGCCATCTTAATCAATGGATCCAGAGCCACAGCGATCAGGACATGACCTACCCGGCCCTGCACGGTTTTCTCTGTGCTCGTCTGGTGGGGCCGGAAAGCCCTGACTGGCAACGCCCACTGGCTGGTTTGCTGGAACAGGATGCCGAGCTGGATGAAAAAAGCGCAGAAGCCCTCAACCACCTGATCGCCGAGCTGGAATCCCAGGCCGACGACGCCCAGCTGGCCCTGCCCAGCCAGTGCCGCCTGCCCAGCGATAACCCCGAGCAGGTGTTCGAACAGAGCCACCCCCTCGGTCAATGGTGTTATGGCTTCAGCATGGGTTTTGCCACCTGGCCCAAGCCGAAGGATTTGAACGACCCGACCACCCAGTACCGCTTCAGTCTGGCCGCCGAGCTGAGCCTGTTTCGCGACAAGCAGATGGCCCAGATGCTCTATAGCGCCGCCGCCAGCGAACTCCCCTTTGTCGAGTTCTGCAAGCGCCAGCGCCAGAATATGAAAACCGCCCTCAACCAGTTGCTCAACCTCGACCAGTATCAGGCCACCCCCAGTGCCGATGTGGCCCTCAATGGCGAGCAGGCCCAACAGTGGCAGACCTGGTTCGAGCTGGCCGACAGCTGCCGCGATCATCAGGCCCGCCTCGGCTGGTTCGAGAAGATCATCGCCGATGCCACCCCGCTCTTTGATGAAGCCTTCTGGCAGCAAATCGCCGGCCACGGCTGGAGTGCCCCCGAACTGCGCCCCCTGCTGGCCGCCAGAGCCGGCCGCGCCGACTGCCTGTTGCGCCTTGGCAAGCTGGGCGAGGCCAAAGCGGAGTATCTGGCGCTGCTGACAATCTGCGTGGCCGATGAGCTGGGTTGCCGCTACAACCTCTCCACCCTCTATGCACTGCAAGGGGATTGGCAGGCGTTGGCCGCCCTGCTGGTGCGCTTCGATGAAGCCTCCAGCTGGTTGCTCTACAACAAGGCGCTGATGCTCTTTGCCACCGAGGGAGCCGAGGCAGCCAAGCCCCATCTGCTGATCGCCATCGAGGCCAACCCGCACATTCCGGCCTGCCTGCTGGGTCAGCGCAAGCTGCCCAAACAGGAGCCACAAAGCTGGCAAGCGGGCAGCCGCGACGAGGCCGCGCTCTACGCTATCCACACTCGCGAGGCCTGGCTCAAGCAGAACGCCCTCATCTGGTTGCGTAAAGGCTGAACAGCGTTGGCTTAAAATCCCGTCGGTCAGACCCGGTTTTTCCTTGAGGGCGTGCGCCACCGCACATTTCATCGCAACCGGGTCAGACAAATCAGCTTGAGTTTCGTATCATCAATGTCAAAGTATCAAAAGAAACTGCATCTGATGCAGCCGTCACAGCAGGGTGTAATATGTCAAAAATCATAGCGTTACTCGCTCACTACCCGCCCTATCAGTTGGTACATGCCGCCGAGATGCTACGGGATACCTTCGAACAGTTTTATGAACAGCGTTACCAGCTGACCGTGCCGCAATGGCGCCTGATGATGGTGCTCGGCCCCAACTACCCCATCAGCCAGAAAGAGCTGGTCGAGGCGAGCGGCATGGACAAGGTGCGCATCTCCCGCGAGATCCGCCGTCTGGTCGAAAAAGGGATCATCTTTACCGAGAGCAGCGAGCAGGATAAACGCATCAGCCTGGTCTCCCTCACCAATGCCGGGCTCGCCCTCTTCCTGCAGCTCAAGAGTGAAGCGGGCAGTTGGCAACATACCCTGACCGACTATCTGCCTAGCGAATCCCGCGAGGCGATCCGCCAGCACCTGCACAGCGTCAGCGCCGCCATCGAGCAGCTGCAATCACTGGATCGGGAGAAATAATCATGGATTTGAAAAAGTTCGCCACCATGGACATCAATATGCTGCTGAGCGTCGTCAATATGCAACTGCGTGATCGCTATGACGATCTGGATGATCTCTGCAAGGCGCAGGAGATCGATCAGGCTGCACTGGAAGCGCGGCTTGCCAGCGGCGATTTTCACTACCAGCCAGCGCAGAAACAGTTCAGATAAAGAGAGCTAGCGGGATCGGGATCACAGCGCCAGTGATGGCGCTGGCTCTGCGGTAAAAACCTGATATGGTCTGAAGAGCCCCAACAGGGTGATGCACGGATACATCACCCTGTCACAAGAGGGCATTAAAATCGTTTCAGGTGAGCAAACCAAGGATGACCCCATGATATTGATGACCCGACAGAGCCTGTTGATCACGCTCTGTACCCTGTTGATGATCAGCCTCTTCACGCCCCACATGCCGCAAAGTACCGAACAGTGGCTGACCACCCTCTTGCTTGGCCTGCTGGTCGCGGTGGCATTGATGCTGGTGCGCGGTTGTCGCCGTTTTATGATGGAGTAGTGACTCCGCAGGAACATCTATACCAACCGCTTGCCGCGATATTCTCTGTAGCAGCAACGTCTGTCGCATTCATATCTAGCCCAAAAACAAACGCAGCCTGATGGCTGCGTTCTTGTATCTGGCGGGGCAACCCCTGAAGAGATAACCCCTGACGGGATAGATAGCCCTTATAGAGAGAGCCCTTAGATAGCCAGAGCCTCAAGCTGCGCTTTGGCCGCTTCCATCCCCTTGCTCTGGGCATCCGGGCCCATACCCATCCCCTCGGCGTAGATGAAATCCACCTCTTTGATACCGATGAAACCGAGCACGGTACGCATGTAGGGAGTGACCAGATCGGTGGCGCTGCCGACGTGCATGCCGCCGCGGGGGCTGATCACCAGCGCGCGGGTATTTTCAACCATACCGACCGGACCGGTCTCGGTGTAGCGGAAGGTGACGCCAGCGCGAGCAACCAGATCGATCCAGTTTTTCAGCTGGGTCGGGATGTTGAAGTTGTACATGGGGGCGGCAATTACCACCAAGTCGCTCGCCTTGAGCTCGGCGATCAGCTCGTCAGACTGGGCGATCACCGCCAGTTGGCGTTCATTGAGGTTGTCACCACCGCGCAGGCCGGAGGCCAGCTCGCCATCCAGCACCGGCAGGTTGAGTGCTGCCAGATCACGCACGGTGACGGCATCATCCTGATGGTCAGCCAGGAAGCCGTCGATCAGGGCGTTGGATTGGGAATATTGACCCAGGATGCTGGATTTGAGTACGAGGATATTGGCCATGGTGAAACTCCATTTGGTTGTCGGTTGAACAGCGTTGCTGTCGATGGAGGTCACTCTAAACATTGTGCTTATTTGCTGATAGCGAAAATAGATGCTCAACTTGTTCAAATTTTTTGATGCAAGGCCACTTCCTCGCCAGCCAGCCCCGCGGCCGCGCTTCAACCCTTGGCAGAACAAACGATTGCCGTTATGATCCGCCGCACTTTTTTCCAGCGACCCGGATCCCATGATACCCTCGCGCAGGCACTCTCCTCTGGCCGGTGCAGTCTGGATGATGGTGGCAGGACTCTGCTTCGCCGCCGTCAACAGCCTGAGCCAGTATGTTAGCTTCAAACTCGGCCTTGCCTCTACTCAGGTCGCCTTTCATCAATACCTGATCGCCCTGATCTGCCTGTTGCCCTGGCTGGTTCGCCATGGCTTGCGCCAATCCCTGATGACCAATCAGTTCCGGTTGCACCTGTTGCGGGTATTGCTGGCGGTGATCGGCATCCAGCTCTGGCTCTGGGCACTGGCGTACCCCGTCCCCATCTGGCAGGGGATCGCCCTGCTGATGACCTCACCGCTGTTTGCCACCCTGGGCTCCGCCCTGCTGCTCAAGGAGCAGGTGAGCCGCGCCCGCATTCTGGCCACCCTGGCGGGCTTTGCCGGCGCCATGCTGATCCTCGCCCCCTGGACTGACGAATTCAACTGGGCCTCCCTGCTGCCGGTGGCGGCGGCGCTGTTCTGGGCAGGTTACTCCCTGATGGTGCGCTATCAGGCAGCCAACGAATCATCCCACACCATTGTGGTCTACCTGCTTATTTTCAGTACCCCGTTCAACGTCATGCTGGCACTGCCGGAGTGGCAGTGGCCGAGCGAGAGCCAATGGCTGCTGGTAGCCGCCTCCGGCGTGCTGACGGCACTGGCACAGATGTCCATCGCTCGCGCTTACAGCGTGGCAGAGGCCTCCTTCGTGCAGCCTTTCGATTTTGCCAAGCTGCCGATGAACGTGCTGGCGGGCTGGCTGGTATTTGGCTGGGCGCCCCCCGGACGTCTGTGGCTTGGCGCCGCCATCATCATTGGCGCCATTACCTTGCTGACCCATCTGGAGCAGCGCGCTCACAAACCCGTTTCCTGAGGTACGCCATGCGTGCCTCTTTTTTTGTCCGCTATTTGTGTAATAGCGATCATCAACAATGACCATCGACATCAGGAGAGATCGTATGTTTGGAACCGCAACCCGCCCCGGCGCCACCCGTGCCCTGCTGCTGGGCTCCGGCGAACTTGGCAAGGAGGTCGCTATCGAGTTGCAACGCTTCGGCATCGAAGTGATCGCCGCCGACCGCTACCCCAATGCCCCCGCCATGCAGGTGGCCCACAAAGCCCATGTACTAGATATGCTCGATGGCAACGCCCTGCGCGAGCTGGTCGCCGAGGTAAAACCCGACCTCATCATCCCCGAGATTGAAGCGATCGCCACCGATACCCTGGCTGCCCTTGAGCAAGAAGGGGTCAAGGTAGTGCCCAACGCCCGCGCTACCCAGCTCACCATGAACCGGGAAGGGATCCGCCGCCTCGCCGCCGAGACCCTGGGTCTGCCCACCTCACCCTACCGCTTTGCCCAAAGCAAAGAGGAGTTTGTCGCCGCCGTCGAGGCTATCGGCCTGCCCTGCGTGGTGAAACCTGTGATGAGCTCGTCCGGCAAGGGACAGAGCGTACTGCGCGATCTCGCCAAGCTGGATGACAGCTGGACCTACGCCCAGGAGGGTGGCCGCGCCGGCCGTGGCAAGGTGATCGTCGAGGGCTTCGTTCCCTTCGAGTACGAAATCACCCTGCTCACGGTACGCGCCGTCGATGGCATTCACTTCTGCGACCCTATCGGCCACCGGCAGGAAGATGGCGACTACCGCGAATCCTGGCAGCCACAGGTGATGAGCGAGCTGGCGCTGGCCCGCTCCAAAGAGGTAGCGGCCAAGGTGGTCGAGGCCCTCGGCGGTTACGGCCTGTTCGGGGTCGAACTCTTCATCAAGGGGGATGAGGTGTGGTTCAGCGAAGTCTCGCCGCGTCCTCACGATACCGGCATGGTGACCCTGATCTCGCAGGATCTCTCCGAGTTCGCCCTGCACGTGCGCGCCATTCTGGGGCTGCCGGTCGGCACCATCACCCAGTATGGGCCGAGCGCTTCTGCCGTGGTACTGCGCGAAGGGCACAGCCAGGACATCCGCTATCAGGGAATTGGTGAGGCATTGGCGCTGGTGCCGGGCGCCCAGCTGCGGCTGTTTGGCAAGCCGGAGATCGCCGGTCGTCGCCGTCTTGGCGTGGCGCTGGCCCGCGCAGCGGATTGCCAGGATGCGGTGGAAAAAGCCAAAGCCGTGGCCGCCAAGGTCGAAGTACTGTTCTAAGGGCTTTTTTGCCACAGCAAAACAAACGTTTGCCGATGTGATCGGGCGCAAGGGGCATGGCAATGCCCCTTTTGCATTTCCCCGTCAGGCTTATAATCCCCTCTTCAAATTTGTCAGGAGTACAAGATGTTAGCTGCCGTGATCTTCGATATGGATGGTGTTCTGATCGACTCGGAACCCTTTTGGCAACGGGCCCAGATCGCCCTTTTCTCCGAACTGGGTCACCCCCACACCGTCGAGGATTGTGAATCGACCATCGGCGTGCGCATCGATCAGCTGGTCGCCCACTGGTATCGCCTGCGCCCGTGGAGCGGCCCAACTCAGGAAGAGGTAGTACAGCGCATTCTGGATCGGGTCAACGCCCTGATCCTCTCCGAAGGTCAGGCCAAAGCCGGTGTGCTGGAGGCGCTCGACCTTATCGAAGCCCGCGGCCTGAAAGTGGGTCTGGCCACCTCTTCCCCCTTTGCGATGGTAGAAGCGGTGCTCGGCAAACTTGGCATTCGCGATCGCTTTATGGCGGTTCACTCCGCTGAAGTAGAGCGTTTCGGCAAACCGCACCCGGATGTCTACATCCACGCCGCCGAAAAGCTGGGGGTGGAACCGGTACACTGTCTGGCCATCGAAGACAGCTTTACCGGCCTGCTGGCGGCCAAGGCGGCCTCCATGACAGCGCTGATCGTGCCGGATCCGGCTTTAGTCGGCGACCCACGCCTTGCCATCGCCAACTACCAGCTCGGCTCACTGGCCGAGCTGAATGCCGACATGTTGGCCAGCTGGGTCAAGTAGCGCCTATCGGCGCCTTGCTGCGCTCGAGTTCTCATATCCGCAGGGGGCTCCAGCCCCCTGTGATTGCCAAACAACCGTTGGCAATCCCCCTCTGTTCACCCGTCATTCGCAACCAGATTGCCCTTCTCGCACACGACCAGTCCAACCGGTTTCACCTTGCCATCCCTCAGGCTTGATCTCTGTCATAAACGTGCGTTTGCTCGCGGTTAACCCTCTGCTGCCCGACTAGAATCAGGGTAGATAGGCGGCCTCAGGGCCCGAGGAGGTTATCATGATCGAGTACACCAGCAAACGCATCGTCTGCCCTCACTGTGGCCACCATACCCGGGTCGAGCTGGATGCCAGCCAGGGTGATCAGGAGTTTTACGAAGATTGCATGGCCTGTTGCAATCCGATCCATCTGCGGCTTCACCGCGACGAAGCACGCGACTGTTTGCAGTTGTTTGTGGATGCGGATGACGAGCAACTGTTTTGATTGTGAGTCTCAAAAGGCCGAGCAGCTGTTTTGCCTGCAAGTCGCAAAGAGCTGAGCAGATGTTGTGACTGCGAGTCATAAAAAGTTGAGTGGATATTTTCACCATATAAATAACAAGGGCCTGCACACTGCAGGCCCTTGCTTATGAGGCGATTGAAACCGAGCCGTTTCCTTTCAGTGACCCCCGCGTGCCGCCAGCACCCGCTCCACCGTATCGACGATGGCCTGGGTCTGGGGATCGATCTCGATATTGGTCGGCCAGCCCGCCTTGACCCAACCCAGGTTGGTGCGAGCCAGGGTCTCGGGGATCAGGTGGACGCAGAACTCCCGCTCGCGCACCTCGCCGATGGTCAGGCTAATGCCGTCGATGCCGATATACCCCTTGGTCAGTACATATTTCATCAGCTCAGGGGCGAGGCGATACCACACCTGACGGTTGTTGGGTGTGTCGATCACCGAGGTAACCTCCGCCATGCCGATGATATGGCCAGACATGGCATGACCGCCGATCTCGTCGCCAAAGCGGGCAGCCCGCTCCACATTGACCTTGTCCCCCACCTTTAACAGGCCTAGGTTGGTGAGACGCAGGGTCTCCTGCATCAAATCGAAGCTGACCAGCTCCCCCTCGACCCGGGTGACGGTCAAGCAGCAGCCGTTGTGAGCGACCGAGGCGCCGAGGGCCAGCCCTTCCCCCCACGCCGGGCTTGGCATGCGGATCACATGGGTACGGAAGTTGGGTTGCTCCTCGATGGCCACCAGTTCGGCGGTCCCCTGCACTATGCCAGTGAACATCTCTCGTCTCCTGCTACGGCAAAAAGGGCAGGTTAACCTCGGGCAGAGGGTGAGACAAGGGTACAGGCTGACAAGCTTGCGCCCGATCGCTATAGTGACGCCGTTCACATCCGGGTAAACAAGGAAAAAGAAATGCAGGTATATCAATGTTGTGAAGCGATCCGCATCGCCTATAACCAGATTGGCTCCGGCGAGCAGGGCTATGTGCCAAACGCCATCGCCGCTACTATCCGCGCCCTCAACGCGGTCGCCGCCGATGAACGGGTGCCCGCCGAGCTGCGCGAGCAGGCTGCCTATGCTGCCGCCAACCTGCTGATCAGCGATCACGAAGACGCCTGATCCTGCCCCTCGGGGTGGCAACTATTTCGTCATGGCTGAATTTCAGGCTAGAATGCCTCCCCCACCCTTTGCACTTTCGTCCGAAAGTGCAAAGGCTCTTCCCGATTTCCGCTCTTTATTTACTCTTATCTGATCCACTCGGAGGTGTCAGTGCAACGTTATTGGTCCGAGGCGAAGCAGTTAGTCCGTCTAGCCAGCCCCATTCTGGTCGCCCAAGTGGCCCAGGTCGCCATGAACTTCGTCGATACCGTGATGGCGGGTCAGGTGAGTGCGGTCGATCTGGCCGCCGTGTCGGTGGCGTCCAGCTTCTGGCTACCGGTGATCCTGCTGGTGCAGGGGATCATCATGGCGCTCACCCCTATCGTCTCTCAGCTAAACGGCGCCCGTAAGCGGGACCAAGTCCGCCCGGCCGTCCATCAGGGCTTCTGGCTGGCGCTCATCGTCACCCCGCTGGCGATGGTTGCGCTCTACTACAGCCCGCTGGCGCTGCAGCTCATGGATGTGGAACCTGTGATGGCGGCCAAGACCACAGGCTACCTGCACGCCATCCTGTGGGGTCTGCCCGCCTTCGTGATGTTCCAGGTGCTGCGCAACTTCAGCGAGGGGCTCTCCCACACCATGCCTACCATGGTGATCGGTTTTGTCGGGTTGGCGGTCAATATTCCCGCCAACTACATCTTCATCCACGGTCACTTCGGCATGCCCAAGCTCGGCGGGGTCGGCTGTGGCGTCGCTACAGCCATCGTGCTGTGGGCCATGCTGCTGGCGATGATCCTCTACGTGAAGCTCTCCCGTCACTTCACCGAGATCCGTCTCTTCTCCCAACTGGCTCGCCCCAACGGCAGCCGGATCTGGCGGCTGTTTCGCTTGGGCTTCCCCATCGCCATGGCCATCTTCTGCGAGGTGACCCTGTTTGCCGTAGTGGCCCTGATGCTGGCCCCCTTCGGTGCCGAGACGGTGGCGAGCCACCAGATTGCGCTGAACTTCTCCAGCCTGGTCTTTATGCTGCCCCTCTCCATCGGGGTGGGTGTCACCATCCGGGTCGGTCACAGCATCGGCGAAGGTCAGCCCCATCACGCCCGGGTGGCAGCCCGCACAGGCCTGCTGCTGGGGGTCAGTGTCGCGGCACTTACCGCTGCATTTACTGTGCTGCTACGGGAGCAGATCTCCTCCATCTATACCGATGATCTGCAGGTGATCGCCCTTGCGTCCACCTTGCTGTTCTTCGCTGCCATCTATCAACTCTCCGACTCGGTGCAGGTGGTCGCGGCGGCTGCGCTGCGCGGTTACAAGGATACCCAGGCGATCTTCTACGTCACCATCGTTGCTTACTGGGGCCTGGGGCTGCCGACCGGCATGATCCTGGGTCTCACCGACTGGATAGTACCGCGGATGGGGCCACAGGGCTTCTGGATTGGCTTTATCGTCGGTCTCACCAGTGCCGCGCTGATGCTGGGGGCTCGCCTGCGCCATATCTATGGCCGCTTCGCGACGCCGGAGGCGTGCACCACCCTGTCGCGGGCCCAGTAAAAGTGGCAACTCGCCTGCAAAATCAACAGGCTGCGCAAGAACTGGGCAAACAGTCTCCTTTGTGCATTCGGCCTGTTGACAGCCTTGGGGGGCATGGGTAGTATGCCGACCACGCCAGCAGTGCTGGCGTAGTGAAACGGGTTTGTTGCTCGGTTGGTCAGAGCATCACCTTGGCATGGTGAAGATTGTGTCGTTGGTTCGAATTCATTTCATCTAGTGGGTTTATAGCTCAGTTGGTTAGAGCACTACCTTGACATGGTAGGGGTCGTTGGTTCGAATCCAATTAAACCCACCACTTTTCTGTGATGCGTCCTTAGCTCAGCTGGTTAGAGCACCACCTTGACATGGTGGGGGTCGGTGGTTCGAATCCACTAGGACGCACCATTACAGAACACTGATTATGCGTCCTTAGCTCAGCTGGTTAGAGCATCACCTTGACATGGTGGGGGTCGGTGGTTCGAATCCACTAGGACGCACCATTCAGTTTCAATACTTTGCAGTTATTCCATATGTGGGTTTATAGCTCAGTTGGTTAGAGCACTACCTTGACATGGTAGGGGTCGTTGGTTCGAATCCAATTAAACCCACCACTTCTGCATAAAGAAATAAAAGTCGCATTGCGCACCCTGCGTCCTTAGCTCAGCTGGTTAGAGCATCACCTTGACATGGTGGGGGTCGGTGGTTCGAATCCACTAGGACGCACCAGATTAAAAAAGCCCGCTCATCGAGCGGGCTTTTTGCATTCTGCCATGCAGCCACTCCCCAGCCCCGCCACTCCGTTCAGCACAATTCGGCAATGGCGCAAAGCCTTGTTCCCATAAAAAAACCCGTGCCATCCGATAAACGACACGGGCCGGATAGATGCCGCCAGCGCCTCAGCTCTGCACGGCAATCTCGTACTTCTTTATCTTGCGATAGAGGGTGGCAATCCCAATCCCCAGCGCCTGTGCGGCCAGTTTTTTGTTGCCGAGCCGCTGCAGGGTCTCTTCTATCATCTGTTTTTCCATGCTCTCAAGGCCGCTCTCACCCGGAACGGGTTCAGGCAGCTTCTCCGGCGTGGCGGCGAGCGGAGCTGTGGCAGGCACATTGAACGACGCATCCAGATTGGTCACCGGGATCGACTGGGCCGCCACGCGATGGGGCTCCTGATTGCGGATGATGTTGGGGGGCAGCAGGCTGGAGTCAATCACCTCGCCCGCCTGGCTGACGTTGACCAGATATTCGATGAGATTGCTGAGCTCGCGCACGTTGCCCGGCCAACGATACCCCTTGAGCAGCGCCATCACCTCGGGAGCCAAACCAGGATAGACAATGCCAATGCGGCTGGTGTGCAGGTTGAGGAAGTAGTGGGTCAGCAGCTCCACGTCCCCTTCCCGCTCCCGCAGCGGCGGCAGGTTGAGGGGGATAACGTTGATGCGGTAGTAGAGATCTTCACGAAACTTCCCTTCGGCGATGTATTGATCGAGATGCTGGTGAGTGGCGGCGATGATGCGAATATCCACCGGCACCGGTCGGCTGGCCCCGATGGGGGTCACCTCCCGAAGCTCCAGCACCCGCAGCAGCTTGGCCTGCATGGTGAGCGGCATGTCGCCAATCTCGTCAAGGAACAGGGTGCCCTGATGGGCCGCTTGGATCAGGCCCTGTTTGCCACCGCTGGAGGCACCGGTAAAGGAGCCCTTCACATAGCCAAACAGCTCGCTCTCCAGCAGTTGTTCGGGAATGGCGGCACAGTTGATGGCAATAAAAGGCTTGTCCTGACGCGGACTCAGGCGATGGACAGCGCGGGCCACCACCTCTTTACCGGTGCCGCTCTCGCCACAAATCAGCACGCTGGAGGGACTCTGGGCGATGCGGTGCAGCAGCCGCTTGAGGGTGCGCATCGGCTTGCTCTCGCCGATCAGCTGATCGATCCGCACATCCGGATCCGGCTCCTGAACCTGACCGGAGTGGGACTGGTGAAAGGCCATCAGAAAGAGCTGCTGGCCCTGCACATGGTGTAGCTGGCCGATGATCAGCTCCTGACGACCTTCAAAGGTGATGATGTGCTGAAGATGACCACTCAGCCCCTGTTGGGAGAAGGTGAGCGGGCGGATCCCCACTTCGCGCCCCTGCAGCTGTTCCTGCTGGCAACCCAGATGATGGAGCGCCGCCTCGTTGGCGTAGAGCAGTTGACTCTTGTCATCGAGCAGCAGGCAACCCTGATCCATGTTGGTCATCAGATTGAGGAACACCTTGTTGACCCCGTCCGACAGCCCGCGTGAATCGAGCAACTTGGCTACAAAGATGGTAGAGATATGGCGCACATAGTCACACACATCCTGCAAATTGTTGTTGAGGCGCGCCTGCTGCTCGTCGCTGAAGGCCACCAGACTGATCACCCCGATACAGCGCTCGTCCACCATGATGGGCACCCCGAGGAAGGCGCGCTCACGGCAGCTCTCCTTGCAGGTACAACCGTCACACACGGGATCATCGCTGGTGTGGGTAACGATCTTCTCCCTTTGGTTATCAATCACATAGCGCAGCAGGCGGGAGTCGCCCTCCAGCTGACGTCCAAAGAATTTGCCATAGGGCCCGGTGCCAGCCACCCGAACCATATCGGCATCCACAATCTCGACCTCAAGCTGCAGCACACTCGCCAGCATCTTGGCAAAGCGCAAGATGGTCGGCTGGATCTGCATCAACAGACACTGGTTGCTCACGGATCTCATCCATCATTCCTTTTTGTTCTTGTTATCCCCCCCCTAAAGGGAGTCATGCTGGCCAGATACTAAGGGATATCAGGGGGAACTACTTCGGGGGGGATCACGAAAAGGGAAAATGATCCGTATCCTCCGTGACTTCAGAGGCACAGATAAAATTCAATAAAAACATGAAGATGAAAACACATGCAGCAAGATAAACCACTCGGGACAGCCAAGCCTGCTGATCTGCGGAATCCATCGACAAATCATGCTGAAGGTGGGGAAAACAGCCACTGAAATGGCATCTGGCTCACGCGCCGCGTACCTGTTTCAAGACTTGGCACTCATGGTCGAAATCCGCTTTATCTTGCGGCTGAATGTAACTTTGCCAGCGGGCAAACAGCTCAGCCGTTGGATAACGATGCAGACGAATACCGGTGCGATAGAGTTTGGGAAAGAGTGGGTCTGGCTGGGATCTCACGACCAGACCGCGCAGTTTCTCGCCAGAGGGAATGGCAATCACCAGCTCATCCCCCTCTTTCAACCGTATGGCCCCCAGAATACCGATGCCGCCGATGGCTATGTCGCGCACTACCACATAGGGCACCGGGTTGAGCAACTCCAGAAACCAGTTGCGACGGCGACATTCCGCCTTGTAACCACCACCACTGAGGATAAAACGGCGGTGTCTGCGCCAGTCATAACCGGTAGGCAATGCCGGGTCATAGCGCGATTTTGCCTGCCCCACAGGCTCAGATTGCTCACTTGTGCTCATCCGGTTTCCCTCACTGGCATTGGTTAAACAGTGTCAGTCAGCTCTTTTTCATACTATAGCTGTCGCCGTTAGCCCTGGGGCTCAGGGCCGGATACGGGGACGACAGATGTATCACGGAGGCAATGATTTGGTACGAACCGTTTCCACGAGAAGAGCCGCAGCGATGCAATCTGGCTTAGCCGGGCAGATGAAGTGCCAGCCAGACCGCCAGCGGGATCACTAGCACAGAGAGGGCATTGCCGCCGAGCACGATACTGGCCACCTTGTCCGGCTGACAGTGATACTGCTCGCAGAGCATGTAATTCAACACCGCAGGGGGCAAGGAAACCGACAACATCAACAGCTGGATCCACTCCGTCTTGAGCGGCAACAGCCAGATCGCCAGCAGCAGCGACAATCCCCCCGCCAACAGATAGAGCAGGTTGCACTTGAGCGCGAGGCCAAGGTGATCAAGCTCTCCCTCCATCAGGCGAATGCCCAGCGCAAAGAGCATCAGGGGCACCGAGATCTGGCCGAGTAGCGAGGCCGTGGTCACCACATATTCCGGCAGCGCAATGTTCAGGTTGGCCACCAGCAAACCGGCCAGCGCGGCCCACAGTACCGGGCTGCGCAGCCACAGCCAGCGGGAGGTATTGGCCGAGAGGATAAACATGCCGACCGAAAAGTGCAGCAGATTGGAGAGTACAAAGAGGATCACGATGGCCCCCAGTTGCTGCTCGCCAAACGCCAGCACCATCAAGGGGATACCGAGATTGCCGGTATTTCGGAACATGGCGGGCAAGATCAGCGCTGCCCGCTCAATTCCTTTGAGTTTGAGCAGCGCGAGCAGCAGACCGGGTAACAGAATAACCAGCGCCCCCGCCGCAATCAGCGGCATATGCTCCGCCAGCGCCAGCGGATACTTGACCAGCGCGGAGAAGACCAGCGCCGGGGTAAACAGCTCGATATTGGCCCGATTGACGTAACCGAGTGCAGCCCCCGGTCGCAATCGCCCGTAGAGGGCGCCGAGCCCGACCACACCGAACACCGGAATGACGATATTGAGCAGGGCGCTGAACATGGGCGGCGTCCGTTACAGTTCGCGGGCCGGCTTGCCCATCAGCACCACCGGATCCAGCGTCACTTCCAGTGCGCCGTTACTGACCCAGAGCTGACCATCGGAAATAGTGCAGGTGAGCTGCATGGTGCGCTCGACCATGGCGGTGAGCGGCAGAGTCTGGCTGTCGGAGAGTTCGATGATGCTGAGGTTGTCATGCTGGCTCAGCTTGCCCTGGTTCTGCTTCCACCAGACGCTGGTGCCACGACCGCCGTAGAGGTAGAGCACCACCTGACGGGCGCGGTTGCAGGCTTTTTTGAGCCGTTTTTCATCGGGTTGGCCCAGCTCGATCCAGAGCTCTATTTCGTCCGAGTAGTTCTTGCACCAGAGCTCGGGTTCATCATCGGCGCTCAATCCCTTGGTGAACTCCAGTCGCTCGGCGGCGTGCCAGGCAAAGGCCGCCAGCCGGATCATCATCCGCTCATCGGTTTCGGAGGGGTGGCGCGCCAGCGTGAGGGAGAAGTCCTGATACAGATTGCGATCCATATCAGACAAACTGATCTGGGCCTTGAATACGGTTGCCTTGAGAGCCATAGAAAACCTTGAACACCTGATAAGAGAAGGGTGAGTGGGAAATACGGGCGCCAGTGTAATCAAAATCGGCGGCAGGTTCGACCATCCTGACCAAAGATTTCCCCTTCCCAGCCGGGATAAGTGCTTTAAAAGACACAAAAAACAAATGCCAGTCCGAAGACTGGCATTTGGCGGCATGAGAAGCGACTCACTTCTCGGCGGACTGTACCCCGAACGCGTTCAGCAGCATGCAACAGGTCACTGCCACCGCCACGAATCCGCTCAGAAAGATAAAGGGCATGGCCCCGTATCCCAGTACTGTCCAGATGGTGTGTTCAAGAAGACTCATTGTTGTGTCCTTCATCCGGTGAAAGGTGTGTTCCTTCTGGCGGATATTGGCTCCGCTCTTGATGCCTCCATTTGACCTCAATCAGCGGTTGGGTCCTATGCCACCAAAGTGATAAATGCAGGGTTCATTTGCGCTGGATCAAGCTTTTTGGCCAAATATCCATGCAGTTCAAGCAATTACCACCGCCAATCAAGGATAGACACAAACACGGCAGAATAAAAAAACGCGCCGGATGGCGCGTTTCTTGGACAGCACAGGCAAGTGATCAATTATCGCACAGATCGCTTGGCATGTCCTGACGCAGGCGGGTCCACAGCTTGCCGGACTCGATACCGTACTGACGCACCGTCATGAACACGGCTTCGTGGTTCTTGGTCTCCGCCAGATTGAGCAGGGTCTTGTAGTAGGCATCTGCGGTCTCGCGGGCCTGCTTGTCGGAGAAGTAGTAGCTGCCGACCCGGCTGTACAACCCTTTGAAACCGTTCAGGATCAGGGCGTAAATCGGATTGCCGGAAGCAAACGCCAGCTGGTGGTGCAGGCGATAATCGAACTCGGCATAAGCCTGTGCGTTGTTCTCGACCCCATCGGCACCACGCAGGATCTCGGCGGCCTGTTCCGGATTGTGACGGATCGCCCCGCGGATAAAGATGGTGCAGATATGGGTACGGGCTGAGAGCAGCTGAGCTATCAGATCAGGTACCTTGTCCTGATCCAGACGAGCCAACGTCTCCAGAATATTGAGGCCGGAGGTTTCCCAGAAATTGTTCACCTTGGTCGGCTTGCCATGCTGTATGGTCAACCAGCCATCACGGGCCAGTCGCTGCAGCACTTCGCGCAAGGTCGTCCGCGTCACCCCGATCAACTCGGATAATTCACGCTCGGCGGGCAGAATAGATCCGGGAGGAAAGCGATTGTTCCAGATGGACTCGATGATGTATTCCTCGGCAAACCCAGCTGGGCTCTGCGCTTTTATAACCATGAATTGACTCTGTTGTAATGCGTAAAAAGGCTGACGAATGATATCAAAGCGATGATGGCTGGCAAGCATAAGGTCAGTCCTCTGCTCACATATGGCAAATATAGTGTTGGGAATATGTATCTAATCGCCGCGAGGGAGCCAGCCAACCCCGACAAGGTGGTTATAAAACAGACACATGGGCAGAGATCCATCGGCTATCATTTATAATCGTCACGCTTTTTGATTAAAATCACGAGGAATCAGACAGATAAAGGCCAACATCCGGAGGCACAGGTCGAATCATCCTTGACTGCATAGAAGCAGATCCTAACAACAAAGTTGAGACCCATTATCATGCCAATAAGCCTAGGGCAGGCATTCGCCAAGAACTTCTTGGGCAATGCACCACAGTGGTATAAAAGCGCCATCTTGCTATTTCTGGTGATCAATCCGATTGCCTTCCACCTTGATCCTTTCATTGCGGGCTGGTTACTGGTCGTTGAGTTTATCTTCACCCTGGCCATGGCCCTCAAGTGCTACCCCCTGCAACCGGGTGGCCTGCTCGCGATCGAAGCCGTGTTGATCGGCATGACCTCCGCCGATCAGGTCAAACACGAGCTGGTCGCCAATATCGAAGTGCTGTTGTTGCTGGTGTTCATGGTGGCAGGCATCTATTTCATGAAGCAGCTGCTGCTCTATGTCTTCACTAAGCTGCTGATCGGCGTACGCTCCAAGATCCTGCTCTCCCTCTCCTTCTGTCTGGTGTCCGCCTTCCTGTCAGCTTTTCTCGATGCCCTGACCGTGATTGCCGTGGTGATCAGCGTCGCCACCGGCTTTTACGCTATCTATCACAAGGTCTCGTCCGGCAAGGAGTTTGGTCACAGCCATGACCATACCGATGATAAGGAAGTCGCCGAGCTCAATCGCCAGGATCTCGACGATTTTCGCGCCTTCCTGCGCAGTCTGATGATGCATGCCGCCATCGGTACCGCGCTGGGTGGTGTCTGCACCCTGGTGGGCGAACCGCAAAACCTCATCATCGGCGAGCAAGCGAGCTGGAACTTCGCCGAATTTGCCATTCGCATGTCCCCCGTCACCGTCCCCGTCTTTATCTGCGGTCTGCTGACCTGCGTGCTGGTAGAACAGTTCCGCTGGTTTGGCTATGGCGCCCGCCTGCCAGACACGGTGCGCGCCATCATGGAGGAGTACAACCGCTACGAAGAGGCAAAACGCAGCCCGCAAGACAAGGCCAAGCTGATCGTTCAGGCATTTATTGCGGTCTGGCTGATCGTCGGTCTGGCCATGCACCTGGCAGCCGTTGGTCTGATTGGCCTCTCGGTCATCGTGCTGGCCACCTCCCTGACCGGGATCACCGAGGAGCACTCGCTGGGTAAAGCCTTCCAGGAGGCACTCCCCTTCACCGCCCTGCTGGCGGTCTTCTTCAGCGTGGTCGCCGTCATCATCGATCAGCAGCTGTTCAAGCCGGTGATCCAGCTGGTACTGGCAGCCAAACCGGAGAACCAGCTGGCCCTCTTCTATTTGGCCAACGGGGTGCTCTCCATGGTCAGTGACAACGTCTTTGTCGGCACCGTCTACATCAATGAGGTGAAGACGGCCATGCTCAATGGTGCCATCGACCGCGCCCAGTTCGATCTGCTGGCGGTAGCCATCAACACAGGTACCAACCTGCCGTCGGTCGCCACCCCCAATGGTCAGGCCGCCTTCCTGTTTATGCTCACTTCGGCATTGGCGCCGCTGCTGCGTCTCTCCTATGGCCGCATGGTCTGGATGGCGCTGCCCTACACATTGGTACTGGGGCTGATCGGCTTTTTCTCTGTCGAATTGCTGCTTGGTCCTGCCACCGAGTGGTTCTATCAGCATGGATGGCTGGTGATGGAGAGTGCGCTGCCAGCGGTACAGCCGGCGCTGCATTAATCCGCTGCAACGGAACCCGAGGGCCCTTTCAGGGCCCTTTTCTTTTCGGTTCCGCTCTGCTCTAATTCAGCCACTGTTTTTTCTGAGAGATCAATGAGATGATCGAGTTTCTCCGCCGTATCGCCGCCCATCGGCTGGCCTGGGGTCTGTTGGCAGCATCAGCCCTGTTCCTCGAGTTGTGCGCCCTCTTCTTCCAGCATGTGCTGGGCCTCTCCCCGTGCGTGATGTGCGTTTACGAACGGTTGGCGACCCTGGGTGTGCTGGCCGCTGGTCTTCTCGGCATGGTGGCGCCGGATAAGTGGTATGTTCGCTGGAGTGCCATGTTGCTGTGGGGCTACAGTGCCTTCCGCGGCTTCCAGCTGGCCCTCAAGCATGTGGACTATCAGGTTAACCCCTCCCCGTTCAACGTCTGCAGCCCGTTTGCCGACTTCCCGAGCTGGGCTCCGCTCGATCAGTGGCTCCCCTGGCTCTTTATGCCGGAAGGGGATTGTGCCCAGATCACTTGGCAGTTCTTCGGTTACTCCATGCCCCAGTGGCTGGTTGTCATCTTCGCCGCTTACCTGTTGGTCTTCACCGTGGTGGCCATCGGCAATCTGGTGAAAGGGCGCTGCTGCAACTGAGTGTCATGCCCACGTGGAGATAAAAAGGGGGGAGCCATGATGGCTCCCCCTTTCTCGTTCTGGTTGACCGTATTTCTGGTTACGCCCTGGCTGTGCTCATCTTGGCCTTGACCGCGCCAATTACCATGGGCAACAGGGAGATACCGATGATGCCGAAGATCAGCAGGGTAAAGTTGTGACGCACCACCGGCAGATTGCCAAAGAAGTGACCGGCATAAACGAAGGAGAGTACCCACAGCAGGCCGCCAACCAGGTTGAACGCCAGGAAGCGCGGATAGGTCATGGCCCCCATCCCTGCCACGAACGGCGCAAAGGTACGCACGATGGGCAGGAAGCGGGTGATGATGATGGTCTTGCCGCCATGCTTGGCGTAGAAAGCATGGGTCTTCTCCAGATAGTCGCGGCGGAAGATTTTGGAATCCGGGTTGCGGAACAACTGCTCGCCGAAGAAATGGCCAATGGTGTAGTTGACCACGTTGCCCAGCACGGCAGCGATGATCAGCACGGCCGCCAGGGTATGGACGTCCAGCACGCTGCCCACGGTAAGCGCACCGGCGGCAAACAGCAGGGAGTCACCCGGCAGGAACGGCGTCACTACCAACCCGGTTTCACAGAATATGATGAGAAACAGGATGGCGTAAACCCAGACGCCATAGTTCTCGAACAGCTCTTTCAAATGCACATCAACGTGCAGGATAAAGTCGATTGCAAAGAGGATCAGATCCATTTTTTCCATACCCATAAAGTGAACGGCGTGGAGTCTACGCCAATGCCATCCGGGCGACAATCACCGGGCCAGCCTCTTTTTCATCCTGCAGTGCCCACCTTCAAATGAAACCGTTTTTCCGCTTCCTTCGAGGGTGAGGGCACAAAGAGAGATGCCGAGCATGGTCTTGAAAAGGTGAACTAGGGGGCCTGTTCCAGATCGCTGCGCACTGCGGGGGGCAGGCAACGCTCCCAGCCCCATAGCAACACCAGCAGCAGGGTCACATCATCGAACCAACCCAGCAAGGGCACCACGTCAGGGATAAGATCCACCGGACTGATGCCATAGAGCAGGATAAGGATCACCAGTCCCCTCGCCCACCAGGGGGTACCGGGATGGCGAAAGCCCTGATAGAGACGACGAAGTCGTTGCCAAATCAGCCAGCGTTTACGGCTCATGATTCGATCAACTCGCTGCGCAGCCGCTGGATCTGATCCCGCAGTGCCGCCGCCTGTTCGAACTCCAGATCCCGGGCATGCTGGAACATCTGCTCCTCCATCCGCTTGATCTCTTTGGCAATCTCGCTGGCTGAGCGGACATGGTATTCCCCTTGCTGCTCGGCTGCCTTGCGCATCCCCTTGCCTGGTTTGCCTGTCGTGCGGCTGCCCCCCATGTCCATCACATCGCCAATGGATTTGTTGAGCCCTTTGGGGGTGATCCCATGCTTGAGGTTATGGGCATGCTGCAAGGCGCGGCGCCGCTCGGTCTCCTCAATGGCTACCTTCATCGAGTTGGTGATGGTATCGCCGTAGAGAATGACCTTGCCGTTGAGGTTACGCGCCGCCCGGCCGATGGTCTGGATCAGCGAGCGGGTCGAGCGCAGGAAGCCCTCTTTATCTGCATCGAGAATCGCCACCAGCGACACCTCCGGCATGTCGAGGCCTTCCCGCAGCAGGTTGATACCCACCAGCACATCGAACTTGCCAAGGCGCAGATCGCGGATGATCTCCACCCGTTCGACCGTATCAATATCGGAGTGGAGGTAGCGCACCTTGACGTCGTGCTCAGCCAGATACTCGGTCAAGTCTTCCGCCATACGCTTGGTCAGGGTCGTGACCAGCACCCGCTCCTCCACCGCCACCCGCTTGCGGATCTCGGAGAGCAGATCGTCCACCTGAGTGGTCACCGGACGCACCTCGATCTCCGGATCGAGCAGGCCGGTTGGGCGCACCACCTGCTGCACCACATCGCCGCCGGACTTCTCCAGCTCGTAGGGGCCGGGAGTCGCCGAGACAAACACCGTCTGCGGCATCAGCGCTTCAAATTCGTCGAACTTGAGCGGCCGGTTGTCCAGCGCCGAGGGGAGCCGGAAACCGTACTCCACCAGGGTCTCCTTGCGGGAGCGGTCCCCTTTGAACATGGCGCCGATCTGCGGCACCGTGACGTGAGACTCGTCGATGATGAGCAGACCGTCCCCCGGCAGGTAGTCAAACAGGGTGGGCGGCGGCTCCCCCGGCGCACGGCCGGAGAGGTAGCGGCTGTAGTTCTCTATGCCGGAGCAGTAACCCAGCTCCTGCATCATCTCCATGTCGAACTGGGTGCGCTGGCTGATGCGCTGCTCCTCCACCAACTTGTTGAGGGACAACAGCTGCTCGCGGCAGCTGCGCAGCTCCTCCTTGATATGCTCGATAGCCCCCAGAATGGTCTCGCGCGGGGTGGCGTAGTGGGTCTTGGGGTAGATGGTATAGCGCACTACCGTCTGCTCGATAGCGCCGGTCAGCGGGTCGAACAGGGAGAGCCGCTCCACCTCTTCATCAAATAGCTCTACCCGCAGGGCCAGCTTGTCAGATTCGGCAGGGTAAATATCGATGACTTCACCGCGCACCCGGAAGGTGCCGCGCTGGAACGCCATGTCGTTGCGGGTGTACTGCAGCTCGGCGAGGCGACGCAGGATATCCCGCTGGTTGATCACATCCCCCACTTTCAAGTGCAACATCATGCTCAGATAAGCTTGGGGATCCCCCAGACCATAGATGGCCGACACCGAAGCAACGATCACCACGTCGCGCCGCTCCAGCAACGCCTTGGTGGCCGACAATCGCATCTGCTCGATGTGATCGTTGATGGAGGCATCCTTCTCTATAAAGGTGTCGGTGGTCGGCACATAGGCTTCGGGCTGGTAATAGTCGTAGTAGGAGACGAAATACTCCACCGCATTGTCGGGGAAGAACTCCTTCATCTCACCATAGAGCTGGGCGGCCAGGGTCTTGTTGGGAGCCAGGATCATGGTCGGGCGGTTCAGGGTGGCGATGACGTTGGCCATGGTGAAGGTCTTGCCCGAACCGGTCACCCCGAGCAGGGTCTGATGGGCCAGCCCTGACTCGATGCCATCCAGCAGTTGGGCAATCGCCGTGGGCTGATCCCCGGCGGGTTGAAACTGGCTGGCTAACTTGAACAATTTGCTCATGAACACTCCCGACACAAAACAGCAGAGGAGCAGTGTAACCGAGGGTTTGGCAACGGTACACCCGTGCCATCATCCCGCGAATGGCTTGACCACACCGGACACCTTCTGTATGATGCTCCTCCTTGCCCATGTTCCCCCGTAGTTCAGTCGGTAGAACGGCGGACTGTTAATCCGTATGTCACTGGTTCAAGTCCAGTCGGGGGAGCCAATTCCTCACCATCTCGGTGCAAGTTATCCACTTTAGTGCCCTCGCCTGCCAATTTTAATGCACAAGATCCTTCTTGCTGCTGACGCTCCCTTTTGTTACCCGTCCCGGCTCGACAGAGTTTTCTCCTGCCGCACCTAACTATTTGATTTTTATACAAACATTTTTATTCCGGTATTTTTTGAACAGCCCTTGCATCCCAGTGCTGACGCGGCTTTCAGGGCAATGAACAAGTTTCATGAACAGGGTTATCCACAGATTCTGTGGGTAAGTAAAGCAAACCCTGTCAGGACGCGGGATTGCCCTTGATGGCCCCCGGCAAAGAGTCATTTTGCTGGCCAACCTGATTTTATGCTGTTTTTTTGCCCCCTCAGGAATAGCGGGGTGACAGGCTCTATTGGCACTTTTCAGAGGCATCTTTTTGCCAACCCTTTTCCCGTGGGCGAACGGGCAAATATCAAGCTGACTTGTACCTCTATCCACCATGACGGCTGTCGGTTGAATCTGCTGAAACTGATCCCCGCCAAGCGGTCGAACAGCAGAATCTAAAATATCGGCCTGCGCCAGAGCGCTTCGGTCGCGGACAGCAGATTTCACTAATTGACAACAGCGGTTACAGCAAAAATTGCCAGATTTCATCCGCTTGTCTCCCTATCACGCCGCCGGCTCCACAAATAGCGTCCGATAACGTCCGATTAATCGCTCCCTTGCGCTTCTTTATTGGGGATAGATCCGGCACAATATCGACCCCACTTTTTTCCTCGGTTTTTCCGGGCATGACCATAGATTTCGTGACACTGCTACATCAAAGCGACTCCCTGCTGCTGTTCGTGGTATTGGCCTTCGGCCTGCTGCTTGGCAAGGTGCGAATTGGCAACTTTCAGATTGGCAACACCATAGGTGTGCTGTTTACCGCCCTGCTGTTCGGCCAGATGGGCTTCGAATTTGCAGCCACCACTGAAAACGTCGGCTTTATGCTGTTCATCTTCTGTGTGGGGATCGAGGCGGGCCCTCACTTCTTCAGCGTCTTCCTGCGCGACGGCATCCACTACATCACCCTGACCCTGGTGATCTTGCTGACCGCCCTGCTGCTGACGGTGGGGCTGGCCAAGTTCTTCAATCTGGGGCCGGGCATGGCGGCGGGGATCCTGGCGGGTTCCCTCACCTCGACCCCGGCGCTGGTGGGTGCCCAGGATGCCTTGCGCAGCGGTCTGCTCAACCTGCCTCATCAAACCGATATGCAGGCGGTGCTAGACAACATGGGCATCGGCTACGCCCTGACCTATCTGGTGGGTCTGGTGGGCCTGATGCTGGTGGTGCGCTATCTCCCATCGCTGGCACGCCTCGACCTCAATACCGAAGCGCAAAAAATCGCCCGTGAGCGGGGTCTCTCCGACAGCGAGAGTCGCAAGACCTATCTGCCCATCATCCGCGCCTATCGGGTGGGTCCCGAACTGGCAGCCTGGATCGGTGGTCGTACCCTGCGGGAGACCGGCATCTATCCCCATACCGGCTGCTATGTAGAGCGGATCCGCCGCAACGGCATTCTGGCCAGTCCCGATGGCGATGCCGTCATTCAGGAAGGGGATGAGATCGCCCTGGTGGGCTATCCCGAGAGCCACGAAAAGCTGGACGTCAACTATCGCAACGGTAAAGAGGTGTTTGATCGCAACCTGCTCGACCTGCAGATCGTCACCGAAGAGATAGTGGTAAAGAATGACTCCGTGGTAGGCCGCCATCTGGTGGAGCTCAACCTCACCGAGAAAGGGTGCTTCCTCAACCGGGTAGTACGCTCCCAGATCGAGATGCCGTTCGATCGCAACATCATGCTGCAAAAGGGCGACGTGCTGCAGATCAGCGGCGAGAAGCAGCGGGTCAAACTGCTGGCCAACAAGATCGGCTTTATCAGCATCCACAGCCAGACCACAGATCTGGTGGCATTCACCACCTTCTTTGTGCTTGGCCTGCTGATCGGCTCCGTTTCGCTGGTGTTCGGTCAGATCGAATTCGGTCTCGGCAACGCCGTCGGCCTGCTGTTGGCGGGCATTCTGATGGGGTACCTGAGGGCCAACCACCCGACGGTCGGCTATGTGCCGCCCGGCGCGCTCAGATTGGCCAAGGATCTCGGTCTGGCGGTCTTTATGGTGAGTACGGGTCTGAAAGCCGGTGGCGGCATCCTCGACCACCTCAGCGAGGTGGGTACGGTAGTGCTCTTCTCCGGCATGCTGGTGACCACCTTGCCGGTGCTGGTCGGCTATCTGTTCGGGGTCTGGGTGCTCAAGATGAACCCGGCGCTGCTGCTCGGTGCCATCACAGGTGCCCGTACCTGTGCCCCGGCGATGGATGTGGTCAACGAGGCAGCCAACAGCTCCATTCCGGCGCTCGGCTATGCCGGTACCTATGCGGTGGCCAACGTGATGCTGACCCTGGCGGGCTCCTTTATCATCGGCTTCTGGTTCTAGCCAGCAGCCATCACATTACCGCTGACAAAGAAGGGAGCCTCAGGCTCCCTTCTTGCTATCTGCCCCGCTAGAGAGATGTAGGTCCGGCTCATTGGTGTGGCGTCACCTTCCCCCTCCCACCATCTGCGCTGAAATCTGCCACTAACCCACTCTTCCTATTCCACAATGGCCGAT
>NZ_JANFNV010000008.1:50729-83876 GCF_024436075.1 Aeromonas sp. JL9
CTGCTCTGCTCTGCTCTGCTCTGCTCTGCTCTGCTCTGCTCTGCTCTGCTCTGCTCTGCTCTGCTCTGCTCTGCTCTGCTCTGCAATGAGTGATGGCAAATCCCGAAGACAAAAAAAGCGCCCTGAGGCGCTTTTTTTATATCAACCGGATAATCAGCCTTTGAACTTGCTGAACACCAGAGAGGCGTTGGTACCGCCAAAGCCGAAGCTGTTGGACATGATGGTATTGAGTTCGGCCGCTTCGTACTCACGCACGATGGGCAGACCTTCGGCCTTCTCGTCCAGAGTCTCGATGTTGATGCTGGGAGCGATAAAGCCGTGTTCCATCATCAGCAGGGAGTAGACAGCCTCGTGCACGCCCGCAGCGCCCAGCGCATGACCGGTCATCGCCTTGGTGGCAGAGATCTTGGGACCGTTTGAGCCAAACAGAGTCTGGATAGCTTCCAGCTCCTTGGTATCGCCGACCGGAGTGGAGGTGCCGTGGGTGTTGATGTAATCAACCTTGCCCACACCCTGCATCGCCATCTTCATGCAACGCACCGCGCCTTCACCGCTTGGCGCGACCATGTCATAGCCATCGGAGGTAGCACCGTAACCGGTCAGCTCGGCATAGATGTGAGCGCCACGGGCCAGCGCATGTTCCAGCTCTTCGATCACCAGAATGCCGCCGCCACCGGAGATAACGAAACCGTCGCGGTTCGCATCATAGGTACGGGACGCTTTTTCCGGCGTGTCGTTGTACTTGGTGGAGAGCGCGCCCATGGCGTCAAACTGGATGGTAGAGGACCAGTCCAGCTCTTCACCGCCACCGGCGAAGACCACATCCTGTTTGCCAAGCTGGATCAGCTCAAGCGCGTGACCGATGCAATGAGCAGAGGTGGCGCAGGCGGAGCTGATGGAGTAGTTGACCCCCTTGATCTGGAACGGGGTCGCGAGGCAAGCAGAGGTGGTGGAAGACATGGTGCGCGGCACCATGTAAGGGCCCACACGCTTGACCCCTTTCTCACGGGCGATGTCCACAGATTCCGAGGTGTTCTTGCCGGAGGCACCACCTGAACCGACCACCAGGCCGGTACGCTCGTTGGAGACCTGATCTTCCGCCAGACCGGCATCTTCAATGGCCTGCTGCATGGAGAGGTAGGCGTAGGCCGCAGCGTCGCCCATGAAACGCATGACTTTACGGTCGATCAGTTCAGACGGATCGAGTTTGATGTTACCCCAGACACGGCTGCGCAGGTTGTGCTGCTCGAACTGCTCGGAATAGGTGATGCCGGATTTACCTGCTTTCAGGGAGGCCAGCACTTCTTCCTTGTTGTTGCCGATACTGGAGATGACGCCGATACCGGTGATCACTGCTCTTCTCATTAATTCATCTCGTCTGGAAAAACTGGCGCCAAGTCTACCCGCTTTCGGCTGCCAAACTGGTCTGCTTTCACGTAGAATGCCCGCGATTTTGTGACGCGAGCCGAGGAAAACGTGAGTCAAACATCCTTACATCATGCCCGATTGGACTGGAATGAAGCGGGAACTCCTGTCTCCAGTGACTTCGGGGATGTGTACTTTTCCAATGATAACGGTCTAAGTGAAACCCGCTACGTCTTTTTGCAGCAAAACCGGCTACCTGCGCGATTTTCGCACCACGATAGTGACAGTTTCGTGATAGGTGAAACAGGTTTCGGCACAGGCCTTAACTTTCTGGCGACAATGCAAGCCTTCCTGGAACAGGCGCCTCAATCCGGCAACGGCTCCCGTCTGCACTTCATCAGTTTCGAGAAATACCCCCTGACCCAAGACGATCTGCGCAAGGCGCTGGCCGCCTGGCCTGAACTTGGCCACTTGAGTCAGGATCTTGTCGCCCAATGGCCGCTGCCGGTTTCCGGTTGCCACCGCCTGCATTTTGCGGGTGGCCGCATTCGCCTCGATCTCTGGTTTGGCGATATCAAGGATATGCTGCCGCAGGTGCCTCATCGGGCAGAAGGTCTGGTGGATGCCTGGTATCTGGATGGTTTCTCCCCGGCCAAGAACCCGGAGATGTGGACACAGGAGCTGTTTGATGGTCTCGCTCGCCTCGCCCGTCCCGATTGCTCTATCGCCACCTTTACCTGTGCCGGTTTTGTCCGTCGCGGCCTGATTGCCGCCGGTTTTGCCATGAAGAAGGTGAAGGGCCACGGTAGCAAGCGGGAGATGCTGGTGGGGGATCGCACCGACAAGCAGCCGCAGCATACCATAGTCCCCTGGTATGCCCGTCCTGCCGGACGCGCTGGCGAGGTGGTGATCATCGGCGGCGGCATCGCCTCGGCCATGACGGCGCTCTCTCTGGTGGAGCGGGGTCGCAAGGTGACGTTGCTGTGCGCAGATGGCGAACCGGCCACCGGCGCCTCCGGCAACCGCCAAGGCGCGCTCTATCCCCTGCTCAACGGCGAGCACGATGCCCTGTCACGCTTCTATTCGCTCGCCTTTGGCTATGCCCGCCAACGGCTGCTGGCGTTGGCCGAACGCCATCCTATCGCTTTCGAATTATGTGGAGTGACCCAGCTCGGTTATGACGACAAATCGGCAGCCAAGCTGGCCAAGATGAGTCAGGGCCCCTTCCCGTCCGAACTGATGCATCCCCTCTCTACATCAGAGGTAGAGCAGGTGGTTGGCCTGCCCTGTGGCCACAGCGGCGTCAGCTATCCGCTGGGAGGCTGGCTCTGTCCAGCCGATCTCACCCGAGCCGCCCTGAAAGAGGCGCAAGCCAGCGGCCTGCTGCAGGTGGAGTACCACACCCAAGTAAGCGCCATTGCCGAGCAGGCCGATGGCTGGCAAGTAGAAAGCCAGGATGGCCGCCACTGGCAGGCCCCCAATCTGGTGGTCGCCGCCGGTCACCAGTTGCCAGCACTGCTCCCCTTTGCCGAACTGCCCCTCTATCCGGTGCGCGGTCAGGTGAGCCATGTGCCGACCACAGCCAGCTTGCGTCAGCTCAAGACCGTGCTCTGCTACGATGGCTACCTCACGCCAATGCACAACGATCAACACTGCATCGGTGCCAGTTATGGCCGCAACCAGATCGGTCTTGAGTTTCGGGCCGAAGAGCAAATCCAGAATCAGGCGCGGTTGCAAGCCTGCCTGCCGGAGCAAACCTGGCCCGCCGAGGTGGATGTGAGTGACAACGAGGCACGCGTAGGGGTACGTTGTGCCAGCCGGGATCACCTGCCAGTGGTAGGGCCAGTGGCCAGATTGCAAGGTCTGGCGGATCACTATGCGCAGCTGCAGCATAGTCAACACAACGCCCAGCCGCTCCCCCTTCACCCCGGCCTCTATGTGCTTGGGGCGCTCGGTTCGCGGGGCCTCTGCTCGGCGCCGCTCTGTGGCGAGCTGCTCGCCAGCGAGATCTGCGACGAGCCCCTGCCGCTGGCCGCCGATCTGCTGGAAGCGCTCCACCCTGCCCGTTACTGGGTACGCAAGCTGCTTAAGGGCAAAGCGCTGGTCTAAACCGGACTCTGCAAACAAATAGAATGGCCGCCCATCGGGCGGCCATTCTATTTATCAAATCGTGCGACGCTGAATATTGCGTCTTGAGATAGCGCTCACTTGGGCCAGTGCACCCCAAGCTGTTCGCCGTAACCTGTCTGACGCTGGAATCCGTCGAGCCGTCCCTTAATCTTGTTCAGCTCGCCACTACCTGCTGCCCACGCGGCATAGCGCAGCGCCTGACAATCTGCATGACCGGGTAATCCCGCAATAGCGCCACCCACCTGATTGGCCCCTTGCAGCACCATCTCCTTGAAGCGGGATTCGTAGTCAAACATGCTGGAGAGCAGCCGCCCCCAGCGCTGGCGGGCAGGATCGTTACTGTTCGCGCTCTGACGCCAGCGGGGCAGCAACACGGTGGCGTTGGTGGTCACCGTCACCCGGTTGAGCTGGCAGCGACCCGGCAACTGCTCGGTATCCAGCTGCCAGTCCACCTGATAACTCGCCTTGCCGAGTACGGGCTTGCCATTCACCTTGGGAGCACTCTTGGCAATCGCCCGGGCAAGCTGCTCCGGACTGGTTGCATTGACCTCATAAAAACGGACATTGATGCGGGACTCTGGCACCACTTGCGGCCGGCTCGGTTGAGCCTGACTCATCAGGGGCAACAGCAACAACCCGACCCCCACTACTCCATAAACCTTGCTGACCATGCCAGACTACCTTCCTTGATTGCACGGGCGGAGTACCAACCTTGGTGAACCCCACCGCCACACAGATGACGGCTATAGCCTATGTGTGACGACGAGGCGGCGCAATACAATGATGCGCCCAGAAATCAGAGCACGCTCACAGGTTGCGTGAGCAGAGTATGGCACAAGGCCAAAACTGTATTTTTATTGAGCATGACGGCTGATGTGCTGCCAGTCGAGGTGATAGTTTTTCACATTGATGTCATGACCATCTATCTGAATAAAATGATCATTTTTAAGGCGGTTGACAAAAAAGTCCTGATCTGCCCCCTCATTGAGCCACAGCTCGCAAAGTCCCCGTTTTCCCTCTTTGGCATAGAATCTCGGGGTGACCAGCAGCGCAACCCCATCTACCCGGATGGCATGACGGGCCAGGCAGTTTGCTTCCGTGGTTTTGGATGCCAGCGCGGCAAAACGGGGTCTGTTCCCCTCGGCAACCACCAGTACCCCGTAAGAGTGAGGAGCCATGAGACGCCGCATGGCGACCGCCTGATGAGGACCGGTTTGATGAAAACCGTCATTGGTTACCGCAAACACGCAAGTAGGTGAAAATAGCATCGCGAGCAGGAAAAGAGAGCGTTTAATGCCTGAAAAATCACCAACTACCATATAAAAGCCTCAAAAGACAACCAAAGCTGGCAAGGGTAGGTAGCCAAACCCACTGGGTAAAGTACCTTTACCTTTCTTTAATTCTGTTCATGGGGTTAAACGTTGATTTAGCTCACACAACATCCTGTTTCCAGTCGCCACTCTACCCCTATCGGAATAGACTCCCTCCACTCTCATCCAATCAGAAGGCAACATATGCTGGAACTCATCGTTGGCACCCTGGTCACCCTGGTGGTGGGCCGTGCCATTTTCAAAGGATACTCCGCGACCGGGGTGCTGCTGAGCGGCGGCTTGCTGCTGCTGGTCATCACCGCCATGATGGGCAAGCCGGTGCTACCGAGCAAGGTGGTCAGCACCGGCTATATCGCCACCGATATCTTCGAATACGTCCGCTTCCTGCTCAATGACCGTGGCGGTGGACTGGGGATGCTGATCATGGTGCTGTGCGGCTTCGCCGGCTACATGAGCCATATCGGCGCCAACACCATTCTGGTCAAGTTGGCCAGCAAACCGCTTGGCATCATCAAGTCCCCCTATATTCTGCTGGTAGCTGCCTATCTGGTGGCTTGCGCCATGTCGCTGGCGGTGAGCTCCGCCACCGGCCTCGGCGTGCTGCTGATGGCCACCCTGTTTCCACTGATGGTCAACATGGGGATCTCCCGTGGCGCGGCTGCGGCCGTATGCGCCTCGCCGGCCGCCATCATTCTGGCACCGACCTCAGGGGACGTGGTGATGGCCGCCCAGGCCGCCAACATGCCGCTGCTGGATTTTGCCTTCAAGCTGACCCTGCCCATCTCGCTGGTGGCGATCGCCTGTATGGCGGTGACCCATTTCTTCTGGCAGCGCTACCTTGACCAGAAATCCGGTGAGCACAACGAGCCGGTCGCACCGGGTGATCTGGTGACTACCGCCCCCGCTTTCTACGCCATCCTGCCCTTTACCCCCATCATCGGGGTGCTAGTGTTTGACGGTAAATGGGGCCCGCAACTGGATATCGTCACCATCATCGTCATGTGCATGGTGCTGGCCAGCCTGCTGGAGCTGGTGCGTATCCGCAATGGCAAGGAGCTGCTGGACGGTCTGCAGGTCTGCTGGCGCAACATGGCTGATGCCTTTGCCGGCGTGGTCATGCTGCTGGTCGGTGCCGGTGTCTTTGCCCAGGGCCTGATGACCATCGGCTTTATCGACACCCTGCTGGCTCACGCGCAGGATCTCGGTTCGGGCGGCCTGATCATGATGCTGTCACTGGTGGTGATCACCACCCTGGCCGCCTTCACCACCGGCTCGGGCAATGCCCCCTTCTACGCCTTCGTGGAACTGATCCCCAACCTGGCCAGCAGCCTTGGCATCAACCCGGCCTATCTGGTGATCCCGATGCTGCAAGCCTCCAACCTGGGTCGTACCATTTCTCCGGTCTCCGGGGTGGTGGTCGCCTGTGCCGGGATGGGCAAGCTCTCGCCGTTCGAGGTGGTCAAGCGCACTAGTATGCCGGTCGCCGTCGGCCTGCTGGTGGTGATCGTCGCCACCCAGATCATGGTTCCCGCCTGATCGCTGACCAGCCCGGCACCCTGCCGGGCTGGTATCCTCCCCCCCCTTTGCAGTAGACTCGGTGCTCATTTTCCCCCTAAGGAGGACCGAGATGAGTATTACGGTTCAACTTGCCCATTTCAGTGATTGCCACTCCCACTTCGATGGCGCGCCCATAAGCTTCTCCCCTGTCGGTGAAGGCCAGTGGCGCACCCAGTGCGGCGGTTATGCCCGGATCCTGACCCGACTGACCCAACTGCGTGCCCAAGCCGCAGCAGCTGGCCAGCGTTTTCTGTTTCTGCACGGTGGCGACTCCTTTCAGGGCTCTCTCTATTTCAACCGCTTCAAAGGGCGCGCCAACGCCGACCTGCTCGCCATGCTGGCCCCCGATGCCATGGTGCTCGGCAACCACGAGTTCGATCTGGGCAACGGCCCGCTGGTGGAGTTCTTGCGCCAGCTCGATTTTCCGGTGCTGGCCGCCAATCTGGACAACAGTCAGGAGCCTGCCGACACGCCGCTTGGGCTGTGGGATATTCCCCACCTCTACGACGCCCATCAGCCCTGGCATCGTCAGGTGATCGACGGGGTTCCCTTTGCGCTGCTTGGCATCACTCTCGCCCAGATGGCCGCCATCGCCAACCCGGATCCCCACACCCGTTTTCACGCGGTGGCCGACACCCTCACCAAGGTGCTGCGGGAGATAAAGAGCGAAGGGATCCACCATATCGTGCTGCTGAGCCACCTCGGGCTGGATCAGGACAAGCTGCTGGCCGAGCGCTTCCCCGAGCTCAGCCTCATCATCGGTGGCCACACCCACAGCCTGCTGGGGGATCTCGCGCCGCTGGGTCTGCCAAGCGAAGGTACCTACCCCCTGATGAACAACGGGGTGGCCATTTTACACGCTGGCCACAGCGCCCTCTGCCTCGGTGTCTGCGAGCTCACCTTCGATGAGGCGGGCCGCGTTGTGCAAAGTCAGGGTCAGCTGGAGTGGCTCCCCTGGCAGCCCTGGCCATTTGCCTCCACCCCACCCGCCGGGCTCACCTTCTGCGAGCCGGATCAACAGCTTGAACAACATCTGGCCAAACGCTACCGGCCGGAGATTGAAACCATGAGCCAGCGCATCGTCACCCGGCTGGCGGCGCCACTTCCCCATCAGCGGCTGCCGGATGCCACCCAGCCCCACGGCAGCCAGCTCGCCCCGCTGGTGGCCCGCGCCATGCTGACCGCCGCCCGTGAACAGGTAGGCGAGGTGGACTTTGCCCTGCACAATGCTGGCGGCGTGCGCTGCTCGCTGGAGCCGGGCCCCCTGAGCGAAGCGGATATCGCCGGTCGCCTGCTGCCGTTTGCCATTCCCCTCACCCTCTATCGGGTGCACGGTCACGAGTTGGCGGAAGCGCTGGAGAATGCCATCGACAACGCCACCAACAACGGCGTGGTCGGCAATGGCAACGGCAGCTTCCCCTACACCGCGGGGGTGCGATTCACCTATCAGGCCGATCGGCCCAAGGGTCAGCGCATCACCCGCCTGGAGTGGGAAGCCGCTCCCGGCCAGTGGCAAGAGGTCAATGCCGAACAGATCTATCGCGGAGTGTCGAGCGCCTATACCGCCTCCGGCAAGGAGGGTTACACCGCACTGGCGCGGACCCTGACCCAGCACAATCAGGAGCTCGGCATCACCCTGGCCGACGCTTTTATCCGCTGGGCCCGTCACCTGCCCACACTGGAAGCGCAACCGCCCCTGCTTGAGTACCTCAGTTGATGCAGGGGGGGATGGCTTTGCCACATCCCCCTGACGGCCAATATTGCCGCAGCCAGCGCCCGGTTCCCTGCAACAACCGGGCTTTTTCGAGAATATTTGCCCCACACGGGCCCGCCCCATTGCATCGCACTCACTAGCTCGGCAAGATAGGCCCGCTTTCAAGACCAGCTGCAGGAACAGGCGACTTCATGAATCACTCCATCCGTTTCACTCCCCCTCGCGTCAACCCGGGTATCAAGCCAGCCATCGTGCTGCTGACCGCCATGCTGGCGCTGCTCTTCTGTCTGCGCAATCCGCTCTTCCACGCCATGGCGCCGGGGTTTGATGCCTCGCTGTTCGCGGTGATGGGCAAGATGTGGAGCGAAGGGGGGGTGCTCTATCGCGACATGATCGACATCAAGGGGCCGATGATCTTCGCCCTCGACGCGCTGGGTTATCGAATGGGGGGATTTGTCGGGATCTGGGCACTGGAATGGGTGCTTTGCTGGCTCGGACTACTGGCCAGCTGGCAGGCCTTTGCCCAGCTCGGACTCTCGTTCAAGGCGCGCCTTGGCGCCATGCTGGCGGTGCTGGCTCTCTACAGCACCCGTTACTACTACGGCAACATGACTGAGGACTGGACCTTCCACCTCGCCCTCATCGCCCAGTGGGCCTTCATCACCCTGCTGCTGGACAAGGGATTTCGCTGGTGGCCCGCGCTGGTGGCGGCCCTCACCTTCGCCATCGTCGCCTGGATGCGCACCAACAACGGCGCCTTCTGGGGTGCCTGGTATCTGGTGCTGTTCTGCCACTGGTGTCTGCACGAAAAGTGGCGTGACGCCATCTTGCTGCTCATCTCCAGCCTGCTGGGGTTGGCGCTGATTGGTGGCCCGCTTTACGCCTACTTCCAGCAACATGATCTGCTGGCGGCCTTCAAATACTACGCCTTCGACATCTTCTTCGAAGGGAGCTACGGCAACGGCTTCTCCCCCATGGTGGGCGCCGTCGGCCTGCTGCGCACCGGCCTTGTGATGCTGCTGCCCGCCTTCATTATTCTGATGCTGAGCCGCCGTCAGGAGTGGTATCTGCCCGCCCTGCTGGCGACCCTGTTTGGGGTGCTGTTTACCCTGATCGCCAACTCGGTCTCCGGCCATGTGTTCGATCACTACGACGTGCTCTACCTGCAACTGGCGGTGCTGCCGCTGGCGGTATTGCTGGATCGCAGCGAACAGCAGGCAGATGCCATCGGCCTGCTCTGCATCTCGCTGGTCGTCTTGACCGCCAGTTGGCTGCTGGCCCAGCAGCTCGCCTTTGGCTGGAGCACCAAGGAGTGGTCCCTCGAGCGGGTCAACGAGGTGCTCGGCACCAGCCTGCTGTGGGCGCTGCCGGTGCTGATCCTCATCCCCCTCTGGCGCGCCTGGGATGTGCGCAGTGCCACACCCTGGCTGGCAACGCTGGCCATGCTGCTGCTGATGATCAACAACGCCTGGGAAGGCACCCTCAAGGGTCGCCCTTTCAATCCGGCCGCGCAGGTACGGGTCGATCGCATCAAGGCCGAAACCAGCCCGAGCGACAAGATCTGGGTCGATGGCATCCAGCCGCAATATTATCTCTGGACCGATCGCCAGCCGGCGTCCGCCTACCTCTTCTTTGCCAACGTCAATCCGCCCTATGACGTGCGCGAGCGGGTGCTGGCCGATATCCAGCGCCAGAACCCCAAATTCATCATCGCCAAGCCGGATCGGGTGAGTGAGGAGCTGAAAAAGCCGAGCTCCCCTTCCCATCTCGCCTTCTATCAATACCTGACCAGCCACTACGAAGAGGTGGATCCGGGTCTCTATCGCCGACGCTGATCGTCATTACGCCCCGCAGGGCGGCCATTGTTGCAATGGCCGCCCTTTTTATTGCGCCAGATCGCCTTGCAGCGGCGGCCCGCAGTAGGCAAGCCCGCCCGAGATAACTACAATGACGCTCTTTTTGATGTAACGAGTGACACCATGGCGGAACTGACTTATCTGGGCGGCTATCCCGACCCTCTCAAGGCACAGGTACAGCAGCTGATTGCGGCAGGCAAGCTGGGGGAGATGCTGGCCAAACGCTATCCGGAAAGCCACCCGATCCAGAGCGACAAGGCGCTGCTCGCCTACACCATGGAGCTGAAGAACCGCTACCTCAAGAGCTCGGCGCCCCTGTCAAAGGTGGTGTTCGATGGCAAGATCAACGTGATCAAGGATGCCCTCGGCCTGCACACCTACGTCAGCCGGGTGCAGGGCAGCAAGCTCAAGGCCAAGAACGAGATCCGCATCGCCGCCCTGTTCAAGGAGGTGCCGCCCCCGTTCCTGAAAATGATCGTGGTGCACGAGCTGGCCCACATCAAAGAGAAGGATCACAACAAGAGCTTCTATCAACTCTGCCAGCACATGGAGCCCGACTATCATCAACTGGAGTTTGATCTCAGGCTCTGGCTCACCTGGCGCGATATCGACAAGGCCAACCGCTAGGCTGACAACCGTTTCAGGGAGGAAACATGTCATTTGCCGCAACCCCCTTTGGTGCCACCCGCTTTATTGCCACTTTGGTAATGGCCAGCTTGGGCCGCGCTGCCCATCCCCGCTGCTCGTCACGTGGGCTGCTGACTCTGCTGCTTCTGCTCGCGGGCCACAGCGCCCGTGCCGATGAGCGCTGGCAGAGCGACAGCTATCTGGTCGAGAGCTTTATGGCCATCGCCATGGAGCGGGAGTATGGCCAAGCCAGGCAGACCCGTTTTGCCCGCTGGCAGCAGCCGATCCGGCTGCAACTTATCAACGAATCGGGTGACAAGCCGCTGCAGGCAGACGTGGTGAAGGTACAGGCGGCCCATCTGGCCAGCATCACCGGCCACTCCATCAGCATGGTGGCCGCAAAGCCCAACCTGACCCTGATCATGACCGACTACAGCAAGATGAAGAGCTGGGCCAACCGCACCATGGGGGGCGATCCATCGGTCAAGATGGCGCTCAAGGAGGGGCTCTGCCTTGCCAACTTCGCAACCAATGCAAAACACGAGATCAGCCGTGCCACCATCATCATTCCGATAGACTACAGCCGGGCCAAGGGACGCTTTCTCGACTGCGTGGTGGAGGAGTTCACCCAGGTGATGGGGCTGCCCAACGACTCGGACAAGGTGTTTCCCTCCATCTTCAATGACAACAGCATCGACAGCTTTTTGACCGGGCTGGACTATGTGCTGCTCAAGATGGCCTATCACCCGGCCCTCAAAGCCGGAATGAGCAGTGACGAGATCCGCGCCGCACTGCCCATTGCGCTGGCCGACCTGCGCGCCAAAGGGGAGATCCGCGAAGCCAATCGGCGGGTGCAGCAGCAGAGCCTGAAAAGCTGGGCGGGGTTGTAACGGGCCTGGCTCAACCAGAGCCAGAAACCACCGCGAGCCTCTCACCACCAACGAAAAACGCAGCCACCTGGCTGCGTTTTTCGTTGTATGGGTATCAGCAGTGCATTAGCGGGCATGCCTGTTTATCCGCCGCCCATTTATCCAACGCCCGAGTTATCCACTGACAGTGCGGGATCAGGAGGCGACGTTCTCTTCCGGCATCCAGCTTTCGGCGTTCTCCCACACCTCCTGCACCATGACTTCGGCCAGCTCTTTGTCTTCCTTGCTGGCACGGCTGACGGTCAGAGCCATGGCACTGCCCGGTGCGACCCGCACATGGATGTCGGGGAATTTTTCGCCAAGCTGCTTGAGCAGCTCCTGACGCAGCGCCTCCATGGTCGAGGTCGGGATCTGATGTTTTCTGTCGATGATGATTTCAAGACGCATAGGAAACTTCTCCATGATTTATGACTGTATTTTTATACAGTATTTATGGGAAGTAAAGTGCCAACTTGCACCAATCAGAAAAGATCCAGCTGCTGACCACAGATCCGGTCGAACGACTCGCCGATAAAGGGCAGGATGGCATCGGCAATGGGCCGCAACTGCTTGTCGATATAGTGTTCGTAATCGATGGCACTGCGCCTGTATTCCAGCGGTTCTGGGCCATTGAGGGTCATCAGATAGGCGATGGCGCCCCGATGCTGATAGCGCTGGGGCAGACCGCGGCGCAGGTTCTCCTCATCGGCCAGCCGCGCCGCCCGCACATGAGGCGGCACATTCTTCTGATACTCCTCGAGCTTCTGGCGCAGCCGTTTGCGGTAGATAAGCAGATCGTCGTGACGACCGGCGCGGGTCTCATCGACCATGGTGCGCACATAACCGCTGGGATCTTCATCGTGAAACACCAGCTCATAGAGACGGGTCTGGAACTGCTTGGCCAGCATGGTCCAGTCGGTGCGCACCGATTCGAGCCCCTTGAATACCAGCTGTTCACTCCCCTCACTGGCCTTGCCAACCAGCCCCGCATAGCGCTTCTTGCTGCCCTTCTCCAAGCCGCGGATGGTGGGCATCAGAAAGCGGCGATAGTGGGTCTCGTACTGGATCTCGAGATAACTCGGCAGGTCGAACTCGCGTCTGATCAGTGCAGCCCAGTTATCGTTGATCATTTGCGCCAGTCGCTGGCCGATCTCATCCGCCTCATCCGGGCTGGTCTCGCGCCCCAGATGGACAAAGGTGGAGTCAGTATCGCCATAGATCACCTCGAATCCCTTCGCCTCAATCCACTCGCGGGTCTGCTGCATGATGCTGTGGCCACGCAGGGTGATAGATGAGGCTAGGCGCGGATCATAGAAACGGCAGCCCCCCGATCCCAGCACGCCGTAAAAGGAGTTCATGATGATCTTGATGGCCTGGGAGAGTGCCTTGTTGCTGGCAGCCTTGGCTCTGTCCCTCGCCGCCCACAGGGTGGCGATGAGTTCCGGCAAGAAGTGCCGCTCGCGGGAGAACATGGCGCCGCGAAAGCCCGGAATGGCGTGCTCGGGATGCTGCAACCCTTCGATGAGCCCCATGGGGTCGATGCAGAAGGTGCGGATGATGCTGGGATAGAGACTCTTGAAATCGAGTACCAGCACATGGCGATAGAGACCGGGTTTGGAGTCCATCACATAGCCGCCAGGGCTCGCCAGCCCGCCATCGGCCGGCAGATTGGGTGCCACATAGCCGCCACGATGGAGCCGCGGCAGGTAGAGGTTGGTAAAGGCCGCCACCGAGCCCCCTACTCGGTCCAGCTCAAGGCCGGTGAGGGAGGCACGCTCGATGGCAAAGGGGATGAGGTGGCAGAAATCGAAGATCTCCCACACCAGCTTGCAATCTTCCAGGTTGTAGCGGGCCAGCGCCTCCTTGTCGGAATGGAACAGCTCGGTGATCTTCTCCCCCCGATTGGCCACATCCTCGATATCCTTGCCACGGCCGAGCAGTTCGCTCGCCACCGCATCCAGGCTATAGCTGGCAAACTGCCAGGTGGCGCTTTTCAGGGTATCGATGCCATCGAGCACCATGCGCCCGGGGATAATGACGTTGCCAGTCTGGGGATCGCCCCGTGACGAGCGCCAGAAGCAGAGCTCGCGCCCCCGCCCGAGCCGCAGCCGCCGCTTGTTAAGCTCGGCGCGGCGCAGCAGCAGGCGAAAGTCAAAGTTGACCACGTTCCAGCCGATGACCAGATCGGGGTCATGCAGGCTGAACCAGCTCTCCAGCGCACTCAGCAGGGCGCTCTCGTCCGCCACCCACTGGACCTGGGTGCCCCAACTCTCGGCATCCGCTTCCGGGGTGCCAATCATGATGACTCGCGCATCCTGCTCACTATAAAGACCGACCGAGAAGAGCGCCCCGTCCATGGCGCACTCCACGTCGAGCGACACCCAGGAGAGGGTCGGTGTCACCGCCTGCGGCGCGCAGCGCGCCTCGTTCACCTCCCAGTAGCCCTGCTTGCCCCCCTTTTTTACCGCCCGGCCATCGAAGCGCACACCAGCGGTGATGAAACGCTCCATCAGAAACCGCTCCGGCAGCCGGATATCCGCCTCGAAGTGCTCCAGCCCGCGAATGAGCAACAGCTCGATGGCACGGTGAAAGGCACTCAGAGTGATGAAATAGCAGCCCACTACAGGTCGACCGTCGAAGGTGTGCATCGGCAGGCGGCGAAACCGCCCGCTCACCCCGGCCCCTTTGAACAGCTCGGCGGCTTCTGCCATATGGCTCTGCGGCAAAAAGAACACCGGCTCCTGCCCCGGTACCACCACCCGCACCGGCCCCTGCGCGCTCCAGAGCCACATCACGATTTCGGTGGTGGCTGCCTGCCCGTGGCGGCCGCGCACGTCCCGACCATGGCGGGTCAGGATAAAACCGTCGAGGGGCGGAGCGGCAGGTACGGTGGGGTGGGTTGCAGTCATGAAGCGTAAAGGGGCTGTCCGAGAATAGGACTATTGTACGTTCATACAGTGCCTGCTCGCAATCGTCACACTGGCTGCGAGGCGGGAGTCAAACTGGTAAGCTCGATCCGGTCGTTATTCCCGCCCATCCCATTCTGACCACTCTTCGCCGACGAAAGGAGTCTTTGTGGCAATCTATTCCCTGTTGGATCAGCTGGCTATCCCCTACCAGCGCTTTGACCATCCCCCGGTGTTTACCTGTGAGGAGGCGAGCAAGTTGCTGCCCGACCTGCCCGCCGCCAAGACCAAGAACCTCTTTTTGCGCGATCCGAAAAGCGAGCGGCTGTTTCTGGTGGTGAGTCCGGAGGAGCGCCGGGTCGATCTCAAGGCGCTGGCGGTAATGCTCGGGGTCAAACGGCTGAGCTTTGGCTCCCCGGAGCGGCTCGATGCGGTGCTCGGCCTTACCCCGGGCTCGGTGACCCTGCTCGCCATGGTGCGCGACAGGGAAAAAGCGGTAGAGCTGGTGGTGGACGAGGCCATCTGGCAGGCCGAACAGGTGCAGTGCCATCCGCTGGTCAACACCGCTACCCTGATCATCCGCCTCAACGACGTGCGCCGTCTGCTGACCCATCTGGACAGGGAGGCCATCGTAATGCGCTTGCCTGCTGCAACCTGCGATTAGCACAACGGCTGGCGGTTGGGTTCACCCTGCCGCCAACACAACCACCTCTCACGCAGCGAAATTGACTGATAAGACAATAAAATGGCTCCTTGTGCGCGGATAAATCGAGTCAGCAATTGCCATCGTGCAAGAAGTCGGAGGTGAGCACATTCGGCCATTTAACCAATTGATAATAGGCTGGATTCATGTTGTGATCGGCCACTGCCAGCGGGCGATACCCCATCGCCTGTTCGTTCACAGGTGACTTCCCAGAGAGCCCCTTGATGCCAAGTCTGTTTTCCTCAGCCCAGTTGTTGAGTCTGGTGCTGTTCGTCACGCTGTCACATGTGGGGGTCGCCACCATTTTCGCCGCCATGTGGCACACCCATCGCCAGATCAGGGCATTGATCTACTGGTCAGCGGGGGAACTGGTTATCGCGGGGGCTTTTTGCTGCCTGCTGCTGCGCCCCCTTGAGGGAAATGCCTCCCTTGCCAATATTCTCTGCACCAACCTGCTGATGATGTCGACCACCCTGCTCTATGAACGGGGGATGCGCTACTTCTTTCGCCGTGAAGCCGACCAACTGGGCTGGCTGCTGCCCGCCGTTACCCTCGGCGGTTTCGTCCTGTTTGCCCTGACCGCCCTGCAGCAACCCCTCTTTGATGTGCACAGTCGGATAATCGTGCTCTCCGGCGTGCTCTCGCTGCAGATTGCGCTGCTTATCTGGCAGCTCTGGCGCTACCAGCGGCTGGCCCCTATCTATCGGGTGCTGCGCTTTGCCATTCTGCTGCTCGGCCTGCAACTGCTGTTGCAACTGCTGCGGATCGCCAAACATCTCTGGCAGCCGGAGCTGGCGGCCAACTTCTTCACCGACCCGCTGCTCGGGCCTGTGATCCTGCTCAGCCTGCTCTTTACCATCGCCCGCAGTTATCTGTTGCTGAACCTGGTCCACACCCGCCAGCAGCAAGCCCTGCTGGCCACCCAGCGCAAGCTGGAGCGGCGCGCCAATCAGGATGAGCTGACCGGCCTGTTCAGCCGCCACTATTTCGAGCGCCAGGTGGCCCTGCGTGCCCGCGAGATGGCTAGCCCTAGCCAGCTGCTGCTGATCGATCTGGACAACTTCAAACAGATCAACGACCGCCACGGCCACCCCGCCGGTGATGCCATGCTGCGGGCCGTGGGTCGGGTGATCGCCAATACCCTGCCTGCCGAGGGCATGGCCGGTCGGCTTGGCGGCGATGAGCTGGCCCTGCTGCTGATGGCGGACCCGCAGACCCTGCCAGACTACTGCCACGCCTTACAGCAACAGATCGCCGAGGCGACCCGGGCGCTGGCCGGTGGCCCCATCAGCCTCAGCATCGGCCTCACCTCGCTGCACCCTGACGAGGGGTTTGAAGCGGCCTACCTTCGAGCGGATCAGGCTCTTTACGCCGCCAAACAGGCGGGAAGGCAACGGGCCTGCGTGCAGGAGCTCCACCACAACGAGCCGCAGCCGCTGCCGCCCTGCGCGCTCCTGTCATGAGCGCAGTGCTCGCTCTGCAATGCCGACCGGCCAGGCTGGCAGATGCTCCGGCTTACCATCGCTATGTCACCGAATGCGCCGAAGACGGACAACCGCTCTATCAGGTGGCGCAATTTGACCCGGACGGCTGGCTACAGAGCCTGCTGGATCACGCCAAAGGGCGCAACTTGCCCAGTGGATACCTGCCGACCACCACCTATTTTGCCCTCGATGGCGAGGAGATCATCGCCACCCTGCGCCTGCGTCACGGTGACAATGAGGCAACCCGCCAGTGGCTGGGTCATATCGGTTACGAAACCCGCCCCTCTCGCCGTGGCGAAGGAGCCGCGACCGTGCTGCTGCGCTGGGTGCAACAACAGGTACTGGCGGCGCCGGTGCTGATCAGCTGCGGCGAAGATAATCTGGCTTCCCGCAAGGTGATTACAGCCGCCGGTGGCGTGTTGCTGGGGCGGCACTTCCATCCGGGGGATCGCAACTGGCTGGAGATGTATCAGCTAGCCCCCTGCACGGCCCGACAACATCAGGTCTATTGACTACAGCAGCCAGTGATCAGTTACAGGTATGATGACCTCAACCGAGACTCCAACAAAAAGAGCGCCCCGAAGGCGCTCTTTTTGCGAACGTGGCAAGACCGTTAGTAGCTGTCTTCCTGCTCCGCCTTCATCCGGGCCTGACGGGCATAGGCCTCCTCCTCGGCGCTCTCGATCTCCTGCAGCACCGAATCGAGATCGATGGCGGCGCGGCTCTCTTCAAAGTGACCGGTCAGCTCGCTATCGGGGGTGAGTTTGCCATCTTCAAACAGCGCCCACATCTCCTGGGCATAACGGGTCTTGAGCAGCTCGGGGGCATACATGCCGTAGTAGTTGCGCATATTGTTGACGTCCCGCTCCAGCATCGCCTTGGCCTGGTTGTTGGCGGCGGCATCCACCACCTGGGGCAGGTCGATAATGACGGGGCCCTGTTCATCCACCAGCACATTGAACTCGGAGAGATCGCCGTGGATAAGACCGGCGCAGAGCATCCGCACCACGTAACGGATCACCTTGGCATGGTCGATGACCGCCTGCTCGGGGGTAAGCGCCACATCGTTGAGGCGCGGCGCGACATTGCCATCCTCATCGGTGATAAGTTCCATCAAGAGGACGCCATCGAGGCAGACATAGGGCTGCGGCACCCGCACACCAGCAGCCGCCAGCTTGAACAGGGCGTCAACCTCGGTGTTCTGCCACACCTCTTCATGCTGCTTGCGACCGTACTTGGAGCCCTTCTCCATGGCGCGAGCGCTGCGGCTGTTACGCACCTTGCGCCCCTCCTGATAGACCACGGCCTGCTTGAAGCTGCGCTTGGACGCCTCTTTATAGACTTTGGCGCAGCGGATCTCGTCGCCGCAGCGCACCACATAGACGTCGGCCTCTTTGCCGCTCATCAACCGGCTGACGACCTCATCGACCAGGCCGTCATCAACCAGAGGTTGGATTCGATTTGGAATTTTCATGGCCGCCCTTTTACCCTATTTCCGCTCTCGAAGATAGCTCCGCGCACGCTCACCTGCCTCTCCCTTTCATAAGACACCCTGTTATCCCCTGTTTGCGCTATTTTTGTCCACCCGTTCGCCTTAAAAACCACCAGCAGCAGACCAAATACGAAAGGCGCCTGTGCCAACAAAAATGGCCCGCAAGCGGGCCAATTTTCAAGGTTCAGGCGGCAAGCCCTGACGAATACGCTGGATCCCCGCTTCATAGAGGCCGTCATCCCCCTCCTGATGCTCCAGGGTTTCGAAGATCTTGAGAAACCACATGTACTGCTCGGGATGGCGCGCCACCTGCATCTCCACCACCCGGTTCATGGCATTGACGTCTGCCAGCAGCTCGGCGGTGGGATAAGGGTCAAACGGCGGCTCAATCTCCAGCAGATAGCGCCCCTCATCCTCGTCATAGCTGGCGAAGATGGGCACCGCTCTGGCACCGGTCAGCTTCACCAGCTTGGGCAACGCAGGCAGGGTTGCCTTGGGGCGGCCAAAGAAGGGAACAAACACACTCGCCTCACGGCCGTGATCCTGATCCGGCAGGTAAAAAAAACTGGCACCGGCGCGGATCGACTTGATCGCCGGCTTGATCCCGGCGCTGCGCTCGTACACTTTGCCCCCTTTGGCCCGCTCGCGGTTGATGTACCAGTCGAACACCTGATCTTTCGGGCTCTTCATCATGGTGCACATCTCGATGCCCATCATGGAGAAGTAGCGGCCAATCATGTCGACCGCCCAGGTATGAGGCACCACCAGGATCACCGGGCGGCCCGCAGCCTGCTCCGCTTGCACATGTTCCCAGCCGGTGACCTTGATGCGGCGGGTCAGCCGCGCCTTGCTGCGCCAGCTGAGCTCGCCAAAGCCCATAAAGGTCTTGAGCCCGACCCGGATCGATTTAAGCAGCAGCGCCTGACGCGCGGCGGCATCCAGCTCGGGAAAGCAGATCTTGAGGTTGGTATCGGCGATATAGGCCTGCTTTTTCGAAAAACGCAGCAGGGTCGGTGAGACCAGATCGGCAAAGCGATCCCTCAATCTCGCGGGGATAAATGCCAGCAGGGAGAGCAGGCCCAGCGCACACCAGCTGCCCCACCATTTGGGATGCAGCAGGCGGCTATGAAATGAGGTATCAAATACCGGATCTAACGCAGACATGGCGGCCATCAAGTCATCAAAAACAAACGGTTATTGTAGTTATCCTGACATTTTTTTCTACCCTGGGGAGGCTGGCCATCGACCTGCAAGGCACTGATCAGACTAGTTATCATAAAAAATGGCCCACCTGGGGCCATTTCAATCAATCCAAATTCTGGGTCAGCCGTGGGGCGACAATCCCTTGCGGATCCGCTGGATCCCCGCCTCGTAAAGGCCATCCAGCCCCTCCTGATCCTCACGGGTATCGAAGATCTTGAGGAACCACATGTACTGGCCCGGATGGCGCATCAGCTGCTGTTGCACCATGTCGTTCATGCGACAGGTATCGGCCATCACATCCTCGGTGGGATAGTTGTCGAACGGTGCCTCAATCTCCAGCCGGTAGCAGTGGTTCGCTTCGTCATAGCAGGCGAGCAGCGGCACCGCCTTGGCACCGCTGACCTGCACCAGACGGGGCAAGGCAGGCAGGGTCGCTTTGGGATAGCCAAAGAAGGGGGCGAAGATGCTCTTCTCGCGGCCATGATCCTGATCCGGCAGATAGAAGAAGCTGCGACCGCTCTTGATGGTCCTGATCACCGCCTTGATCCCGGCGCTGCGCTCGTAAACACGGCAACCGTTCTTGGCTCGTGCACGGTTGAGGTGCCAGTCAAATACCGGATTGCGCGCCCGTTTCATCATGGTGCACATCGGCACCCCGCGCTGGGTGAAGCAGTAACCGGCGGCATCCACCGGCCAGGTATGGGGCACCACCAGGATCACCGGACGGCCGGCCGCCCGCTCCGCCTCGATATGCTCCCAACCGATCACCTGCATCCGGCTCATCAGATAACGTTGACTGCGCATGGTGAACTCGCCAAATCCCAACAGACTCTTGAGGCCGACCCGGATCGAGGTCAGTGCAATGGCATCCCGCTCTTCCGGGTTCTTATCCGGGAAGCAGATCTCCAGATTGGTTCTGGCGATATAAATCTGTTTTTTCGAGATACGAAACACCAGCGGTGCCAAGGCTTCGGCCAAACGGTCGCGCAATCGCACCGGCACAAAGGCGAGCAGCATCAGCACGCCGAGCGCCAGCCAGCTGAACCAGTAGCGGGGATGCAGAAAACGGGCTTCAAAAGAGGAGTCAAATACGGGATCTTGGGACGACATGTATTGGGGTCGAGCGAAAAAGTGGTGCTGCATTGTAGTCGTCCTGACAGGTAATACCAGTTAAATCCATGGCAAATAGCCCACCAAGGGCGCCACATCAAAAAACCATAAAAAAATGCCCCGCACTGCGGGGCATTTTGCTCGTTACACAACCAGAGTGGAGGCTCTTTGTCCATCCATCGTATGACTGGTCGTTTATCCCGTCGCTCTCGGAGCGCACTGCTTATCCATTTCCCGATGTCACATCTTCTTCAAGATTTAACGGTGAGCACCCTGACGGGCCATGCCGTTATTCATTTCAGTATTACGCTGCGGCAGAAAAAACATCAGGTAACGCAGTGCCACATACCCGACGATCACGGTAGCCACCCCCAGCTCGAAGTGGGCCAGCAGTCTGATCTGCTCGACGTAGTGACTCCCTTGCGCAAACCCTTCAACCAGATGAGCCACTTTGAACAGGGCGGTGGCACCGATCACCAGCGGGAAGGTGAAGGCGGCATAACCCGGCGAAAAGGGCAGACGCAGCAGTTTGATGAAGGCCAGATAGATGATGCCTGTCATCAGGATGGCGATCCCCAACAGCACGGCCACCAGCAGCAGTGACGGCTCCTGGCTGACGGTCAGGTAACCGGCCAGAGAGAGGCTGGCAGGAGCCGCCAGAATGGCGATGGTCGGTTTGGCGGCATCCGGCACTTCATGGCTGAAGATCAGGCGATAGAGCATCAGCGGCAGCATCAGGCCATAGCAGATGATCCCGAACCAGAGCAGACCGTTGGCCAGCGGGGCAAATTGACCACCCGGGAAGGCGACGTCAGCCACTATGATCCCCACCGGTGGCACGAACCAGCTCGGCACCATGTGGTGAATTTCAAACTCTTTGGCGCGATGCCAGATAAAGGTGGCCAGGAACAGCAGGTGAACCGCCACGGCAAACAGCCAGAGGGCCTCGCCCGCTTGCGGCGCAATCATACCGAGCGCTTTGGAGACCACCATGGTGCCCATGGCATAGGTCGGTACCACACTGCCCACCACGGGGTGAGCGAGATCCTGCAACAGCAGGCGGGGGTGAAGCAGAAACTTGAAGGTCAGGATCAGCAGCAGCACGGCCGCGATGGCTGCGCCCAGCAGTTGCATCCGGCCATCGAAGTGACCGGCATTTTCCCAACACCAACCAAGGCTGGCGATGCCCAGCGCCAGACCCGCCATGGGGGTTGGGGCGGCAGCCAGTGATTTACGGGTTCTTGCGATCATGATGACACCTTTCTATTGATGACTATGGCGATAGGATAATGGTCTCTTATCGTTTACGATATCTAAATGAATTAAATCAATCATTCAGGAAAACCAAACACGATGAAACTGACCCTGCAGCAGCTGAAAGTGTTCGCCACCATTGCCCGTTATGGAAACCTTGGCCTTGCCGCCAACGAGCTCTGTCTGAGCAAGGGGGCCGTCTCCCAGTCGCTGCAGGAGCTGGAGCGCCAGCTCTCTACCCCGCTGTTTGACCGCATTCACCCCAGATTGCAGCTCAACAACGAGGGGCGCCTGCTGCAACCGGCCGCCGAAGAGCTGCTGACCCGGATGCAGGATATCGAGAACCTGTTCAGCCCCGATGCCGAGCCGAGCGGCCAGCTTCGCCTTGGTGCCAGCCAGACCATCGGCAACTACCTGCTCCCCACCCTGCTCGCCAGCAGCAAACAGGAGCTGGGACTCCCCCCCAAGGTGACCATCAACAACACTCACCTGCTCTGCCATGCGCTGGCCAACTTCGAGCTGGATATGGCACTGATCGAGGGGGAGAACCACCACCCTGACCTGCTCGCCGAACCCTGGCTGCAGGACGAGATGCTGGTGGTGGCCCCACCCGGTCACCCGCTTGCCAACAAGAAGGAGCTCTCCCTCTCCCGACTGGGGGGCGAGACCTGGGTATTGCGTGAAGCTCAATCGGGCAGCCGCGAGCAATTTATCCAGCAGATCCAGCCCGAGCTGCCCCGCTGGCAACCAGGGCTTGAACTCAACACCCTGGAGGCAGTGATGCTGGCGGTGGAGAAGGGGCTTGGCATCTCCTTTATCTCCCGGCTGGCAGCCTCGGATCGCCTGGCAGATGGGCGGCTGATCGCCCTGCCCCTCTCCCGTCGCTTCCCGCGCCAGCTCTCCCTTATCTGGCACAAGCAGAAGTACCACTCCACCTCCCTGCGCCACTTTATCCACTTCTGCCGGGCTCAGGTGAAGAATGCCGAGGTGAGCCGCGCAGAGTAACGCCCGCTCGGAGCGCCGCTGGCAGGCCCGCCAATAACGGAAAAGCAGAGAGGGAGCCACGGCTCCCTCTCTTTGATTCGCTTCTGAGTATCACTTCGCCAGACTGCGCAACCAGCTGATCTCCTCGCCCCAGATGGACTCGTCTATGGTCTCGAGGATCAGCGGAATGCGATCGAAGCGATCATCATTCATGATGTGGTGGAATACCGCCTCTCCCAGATTGCCCTCCCGCAAGCTGTGGTGGCGATCGACCCGGCTACCGAAGGTGCACTTGGCGCCGTTGATATGCATCCCCTTGAGATAGTGAAAACCCACCGTGCGGTCGAACTCGGCAAAGACGGCAGCGCAGCTCTCGGCAGTGCGCAGATCGTAGCCAGCGGCAAAGGCGTGGCAGGTATCGAAACAGATCCCGACCCGGCTCTTGTCCTCCACCCCTTCGATGATGGTGGCAAGGTGCTCGAACGACCAGCCGAGGTTGGTCCCCTGCCCGGCGGTATTTTCGATTACCGCCGTCACCCCTTCACTGCGCTCCAACGCCCAGTTGATGGACTCGCTCACCAGCTTGAGGCTGGCCGCCTCGGGAATTTGCTTGAGATGACTGCCGGGATGGAAGTTCAAATAACAGAGCCCCAGCTGCTCGCAGCGCTTCATCTCGTCGAGAAACGCATCGCGGGATTTGGCCAGACCATCGGGATCCGGGTGGCCCAGATTGATGAGGTAACTGTCGTGGGGCAGGATCTGCTCCGGCAGAAAACCGGCCTTGTCACAGGCCGCCTTGAAGGCACGAATGGTGGCATCCGACAAGGGGGCCGCCTGCCACTGACGTTGATTCTTGGTAAAGAGGGCAAACGCGTTGGCCCCGATGGCCTGGGCACGGGCGATGGTATTCTCCACCCCGCCGGCCGCACTGACGTGGGCTCCGATATATTTCATACAATCTCCTCGATACGGCAAGCCGCCATTATGCCGCTCCCGCCCGGCCACGCCAAACCGGGATATCCGATAGCGGGTATCGACAAATAGCGCCGCCTTGGCAAAGCGGCTGCGTTTCATGGCGTAATCGGCCTGCACTGAAGCAACCGCTCCGCAGAAGGGATAGTTAGAGCCCGTCCACCCCAGCATGGCGCCCATAAAAAAACGCAGCGTATCGCCTGAGCAATAACGCTGCGTCTTTGGGTCTCTCGGCCGTCCCCCTTGCCGTGACCCGAATGGCCAGCGACAAGGGAGCAAGAATGCGCGGGGAGAGTCGCCTTAGAAGGGCATTTTAAAACCTGGCGGCAGTTGCATGCCACCGGTCAGTTCGCCCATCTTGGCCTTGTTCTGCTCTTCCACACGGCGCACGGCATCGTTACAAGCGGCGGCAACCAGATCTTCCAGCAGCTCCTTGTCATCTTCCATCAGGGAGGGGTCGATCTCGATGCGACGGACGCTGTGGCTACCGGTCATGGTAACCTTGACCATGCCAGCACCGGCTTCACCAGTCACTTCCATCTGAGCCAGCTGCTCTTGCGCCTTTTGCATACGCTCTTGCATCTGTTGGGCCTGTTTCATCAGGTTCCCCATTCCACCTTTACCAAACATATGTCGTCTCTCGTCTTGAAATCCGGCATCCAGCGCCGGGCTGTGGGCTTGTCTGTCCTAAATGGGGACAGCCAAACTGCTTTTCAACCGGAAGCAAGCTCCCGGCCACGGAATTTAGCGGTTGAGGGGCTCGATGCTCTCGTGATGAAGCACGGCACCAAACCGCTGAACTAAAAACTGCACGTTGGGATCCTGCTCCAGATCCCGGGTCACCTGCTCGCGCACCCCGAGATAGAGGCGGTGTTCGATCTCGAGGGGGGTCTCCTGGTCAGGCACCACACCGAGCGTCACCTCGACCTGCACCGGTTGCCCCAGCGCCGGCCCGATGATCTCGGCCAGATCGGCGCGCGCCTTGTCGCTCACCAGATGGCGCTGTTCGGGCTTGAGGGTTAGCAGTACCTTGTCCCCTTCTCGCGTCATCACCGAGTTGATGGCCAGTTGGCGCAGCCGCCCTCCCACCTGAGTGTGAGCGATCAACTCGGCCCAAGGGTCACCGCAACCATTGAGTAGCGAGGAGGGGATAAGGCGAGTCGCCTCCCCCTCTTGCGGCTCGCTATCGCTCTCGAGCTCATCCCAGTCGATGGTCTCCATCACCGGCTGAGGGGGCTCGCTCTGTGTCACAGGTGCAGTAGCCACCGCCGTGGTAACAACGGGCGGCTGGGCCGCTGGGGTGGGCGTCACCGCTGGCGCCGCAGCACTGCGCTCGCCGGGTCGATAACTCGGCTGCCCGTCGAGATCCCAGGGGGGCAGATCGGTTGGCTGGGCCGGTGCCGTGACGGGAGCGTGGCTCATCACCTGTGTCTGCTCGGCAAACCCCTGATTGAGGTACTCTTCGTATTCCCCGTTGTCACCCTGCGGCTCGTAACCGTCGCCATAGAGATCCACTGGCGGCAGATCATCACAGTGACCCATCGTCGCCATCCCCTGCCCGACCGATTGGCTGACCGGAGCAGGTTGTTGGGTGACGGCCGGTGCAGCAGCGGGCGCGACAGGACGAGCTGGCGCAACCGGCACTGCGCGCGGTGCGGGCACCGCCGGGGCATCCTGACCACGCTGGCGGCTGCGCAGCATGTTTCGCTTGCCAAGCAGACTCTGCATGCTCGATACCGCTGATACCGGTTCAGCAGCGGCAACAGGCGTTGCTGTCGCTGCGAGCGCGGGCTCGAAGGGGGCGGTCAGCGGCTCGCCACGGGAATGGTCCGCGTAGGCTGCGGCAGAAGCTTGTTCATCAGCATCTGCGGGCTGTGCAGCTGAGTGCGCAGACACATCGGGCTGCGCATGGGTCAACGCGGGCTCGGGTTGATACCCCATGCCCGCAGCCTCGCGCAGCAACTCATCCTGCTGGCTGAACAGCTCGGCGGCTTGCGCCTCCTCCTCGCTATCGGCGGGGTTGCCGATGTCATCCGTCATCGCAGGCAGGGAGACATCAACAGCGGGCACTGCACTGGTAGCAACAGGCGTGCTGGCAACAGGGCTGGCTAGAGGTGTGGGCACGGCGCCGCTGATCGGTGCCACTGCGGCCGATTCAGCGGCCGGGCGCTTTCCCGGCAAGGAGGCTACCGGAGTGGCGCTGCTCGCCGCACTGCTCGTCATTGACGGGGGCAGCGCAGTGAGGCTGGCCGGATGCAAGGCATCGCGCCTTGGCGAGAAGGCGAGCATCCGCAGGCAGGTCATCTCCAGCGCGGTGCGGCCATCGGGGGCCCAGGGCAGATCTTTACGGCCACCTAGCACAATCTGGTAGCAGAGCTGTACCTCTTCCGGGCTCATCGCCTTGGCCAGTTGCAGCAGGGAATCGGCATCCGCCCCCTGCTCCTGCACGCTGGCAGGCAGCAGCTGGGCCATGGCGATGCGATGGAGCAAGCCTTCCAGCTCGGCGTGGAGCTGATCAAAATCGGGGCCCAGGGTGGCGATCTCGGTGATCTTGGCCATGGCCGCGGGGGCATCTTGCCGCAAAATGGCTTCCAGCAGCTGGTGCAGATGGCGGTGATCGAGCGTGCCCAGCATCGCCAGCACGCTGTCGAGGCGCACGCTACCATTGCCGTGGGCCAACGCCTGATCGGTCAAGCTCAGGGCATCGCGCATACTGCCGTCGGCGGCTTTGGCCAAAGCCAGCAGGGCGCGGGGCTCGAAGGGTTGACCTTCCTGATCCAGCACCCATTCGAGCTGCTTGGCGATCTGGGTCTGATCCAGACTCTTCAGATGAAACTGCAGGCAGCGCGAGAGAATTGTAATGGGCAGCTTCTGCGGATCCGTGGTGGCCAGCAGAAACTTCACATAGGGGGGCGGCTCTTCCAGGGTTTTCAGCAGCGCGTTGAAGCTGTGACGCGACAACATGTGCACTTCATCGATGAGGTAGACCTTGAAGCGGCCGCGGGCCGGACGGTACTGCACGTTGTCGAGCAGCTCGCGGGTATCTTCCACCTTGGTGCGGGACGCCGCGTCAATCTCCAGCAAGTCGACAAAGTTGCCCTGATCTATCTCGCGGCAGGTGTCGCAGACACCGCACGGGTGGCTGCTGATCCCCTGCTCGCAGTTGAGGCTCTTGGCCAGAATACGGGCGATGGTGGTCTTGCCCACCCCGCGGGTACCGCTCAGCAGATAGGCGTGATGCAGCCGTCCCTGATCCAGGGCGTTGGTCAAGGCGGTCAGCACATGTTGCTGGCCTACCACTTGTTCAAACGTATGGGGGCGCCATTTACGCGCCAGAACCTGATAGCTCATAAATCCATCATGCAGAGAAGACAGGGCATTGAGGCCGGATGCTAACACAAATGGCGGGCTGGCTGTATCGGCTATCGGTGAGAGCGGGAGGGATCGCTTGATTTTCAAACCGATGCCCGCAAGGGCACCGGTTCAATGCAGGCCCGATGCAGAGGATCGGGCCGAAGAGGCATTACTCGCCGGCCAGCTCGACCAGTGAGACCACCTTGATGCCAGCGGCAGTCAGACGGGCATCGCCGCCCAGAGACGGCAGGGAGATGATGAAGGCCGCATCGGCCACTTCACCACCGGCACGGCGGATCAGCTTGACGGTCGCATCGACGGTACCACCGGTCGCCAGCAGATCGTCCACGACCAGCACCTTGTCACCGGGCACGATGGCATCGGTGTGCAGTTGCAGGGTGTCGGTACCGTACTCGAGGGCATAGGACTCCTCGATCACTTCGCGCGGCAGCTTGCCCGGCTTGCGGACCGGCACGAAGCCCAGCCCCATGGCATAGGCAACCGGCGCGCCAAAGATGAAGCCGCGAGCTTCGGTGCCAACAATCTTGGTGATCCCTTGATCACGATAATGATTGGCCAGCAGATCGATGGTGGCCTTGAAGGCCTCGGCGTTCTCGATCAGGCTGGTGATGTCACGAAACAGAATGCCCGGCTTCGGATAGTCGGGAATGGTCTTGATGCTTGCTTCGATAAATTTCAGGGTTTCCGGATTCATGTGTTGACCGCTTATTTTTTTGACCCAGGGGTGGCCATTTTTTCTCAATTCCCTTCTGCGGGAAATAAAAAAGCCTGTCACGCAAAAATGACAGGCCGACTCCATAGCATTATTGCTGCAATAGCTTAGGGACTTCACTTCACCATTGCAACTGGCTCCAGCACCGGCAGGCGCATTAACCAGGTGAGCAGGATCACCATTATGACAACCAGCAACCCCTTTACCCACAGCAGTGGCACCACCGCCAACGACACCGAAAAGGTGAGCAAAATGAAGATTATGGCGCGCCGTCTGGCCTGACGACGAATACCGCGATATTGCTGCCAATCGACGATGGGCGGGCCAAACCAGGGATGGGCCAGCAGCCAGCGATGAAAACGGGGCGACGAGCGGGCAAACAGGGCGGCAGCCAGCAACATGAAGGGGGTAGTCGGCAAGAGCGGCAGCACAATGCCCACAATACCGGTGGCAAATGCCAGCCACCCGAGCGCCATCAGACACCAACGCTTCATTCCTTCTCCTTGCGTGATTTATCTCCCTCTAGCCTAACAGAGTTTGAGCGGGTGCTGACAGCGGGCCGCAACCCCACTACAATCTGCGCTCTTTTTTCTCCCCACTCTCGTCGGAAAGCCGTTATGCGCGTTATTTTGGCCCCCATGCAGGGGGTACTGGATCACCTGATGCGGGAGGTTCTCACCTCCGTCAATGATTACGATCTCTGCGTGAGCGAGTTTATCCGGGTCGTCGATCAATTGCTGCCCGCCAAGGTGTTCTACCGCCTCTGTCCTGAACTGCTGCAAGATGGCAAAACCCGCGCAGGCACCCCGGTGCGGGTGCAACTGCTGGGGCAACACCCCGAGTGGCTGGCCGAGAACGCCGTGCGCGCCATCGAGCTGGGCTCCCCCGGGGTCGATCTCAACTTCGGCTGTCCCGCCCCTACGGTCAACAAGAGCAAGGGCGGTGCGGTGCTGCTCAAGGAGCCCGAGACCATCTACCGCATCGTCAAGGCGGTGCGCGAGGCGGTGCCCGCCCATCTGCCGGTGAGCGCCAAAATTCGCCTCGGTTACGATGACAAGGATCTCTATCTGGAGAACGCCCAGGCAGTCTTCCAGGGGGGCGCCAACGAGCTGGCCGTTCATGCCCGCACCAAGCGTGAAGGGTACAAGGCCCCCGCCCACTGGGAGTATGTGGACGCCATTCGCCGCGCCCTGCCCATCCCCGTCACCGCCAACGGCGAAATTTGGGATCACAAAGATGCCCTCGCCTGCGCCAAGGTCTCGGGTTGCGATGCCCTGATGGTCGGGCGCGGCGCCATCTCCCTGCCCAATCTGGCCAATGTGATGAAAACCGGCTGCCCGCACATGAGCTGGGCCGAGGTACTGCAGTTGATGGTGAGCTATACCGAGCAGGATCTGGCCAGCGAAAAAGCCGACTACTACCCCAGCCGCATCAAACAGTGGTTCAGCTATCTCAAGCGGGAATATCCCGAAGCGGACCTGCTGTTTCAGGAGATCCGGGTGCTCAAAGAGACGGCTCCCATCCGCGATGCCCTGCTGCAAGCAGCCAAAAGCCACGGCTAACCACGTTTAACTTGACGCATATCATCTTGATAGAGTTATCGGATCCCTATACTGCCCCGAATCTGTCGTCTGTCCTGTGGGGGATAATGTGTGTGAAATGACGCAAGCACAGTTGACTGTCTGGCGTAATCGCCTGCTGTCAGACTGGGCCCAAGTACGAGAAACGTTGATCGGTCAGCTTAAAGCCTGCCGCCGTGACGAGTGGGCCGAGCAGGTCGGTCACTGCGAGCAGGATCAACTGGTGGAACTGACCAGCCGGCTGGATCTCCCGAAGGTTGAGCAGAGCGTGGCCCTCCTCAAGCGGATCGATGCGGCACTCTGCCAGATGGATCTCGGCCTCTATGGCCTCTGCTCCGATTGTGAAGAGCCGCTTTCCATCGAACAGCTGGAACAGGATCCGACTCTGCAACGCTGCCCGCGCTGCGAAGCCCGCTATCGCAAGGGATTCCACGCCCACGAACTGTGAGGGATGCACATCTGTGCATCCGCTCAACCCTCAGCACTGGTTACTCCGTCGTTCCTGTCCAATACTCAACCGTATCAGCCTGTTCGAGGGTATGCGTTGTGTACAGACTCTTGTTGTTATGGTGTTTGTGTTGCCAGGCTACGGCACAGGAGTCATTGGTCGTGGGCTGGGTCGACTGGCAGCCCTTCAGTTATCGCAATGAACAGCAACAGCTCCGCGGACTGGATGTGGAGCTGCTCAACGCCATCTTCCTGCGGGCCGGTTATCAGGCCAAATTCAGTGAAATGCCCTGGGCTCGCGTGTTGCACGAGCTGAAATTCGGCACGGTTCAACTGGCCATGTCAGCCAATATTACCGCCGAGCGGCAGCAATATGCCCGCTTCAGCCACCCCTATCGGGAAGAGGAGACGGCCATCGTCATCCGTCGGCAAGATGCCGATCGCTGGCGCGGGATCACTACCCTGGAGCAGTTGATCAACACCCCTGACTTCCATATCGGGGTGCTCAAGGGCTTTGATTACGGCAATACCTTCCGCCAGTTGATGGCAAGGCCCGAGCTGCAGCCCCGTTTGCAGATGCGCCTTCGGCTGGATCAGTTGCTGAAGATGTTGCAAGGGGGACGGATCCAGGGATTTATTCTGGATCCCCACGGACTGCAGGAGTGGCAGGGTAAGGATGGCGTGCAAGACAAGCTGTATATTCTGCTGCATATCGAACTGACACCGGTTCACCTGATGCTGAGCAAAGAGAGCACTACTGAGGCGCAACTGCAGCGGATCAATCAGGCTATCGATCAATTGAAACAGAGTCCCGACTATCAGCAGATCCTCGATCGCTATCAGTTCAGATCCCTGCATTCACAGGAAAACACTCATAAGTAAGGGGAGCATCAGCTCCCCTTACTGTCTCAAGCAAACCCAATCCTGTCTCAAACAACCCTGGTTGCAACTTACCAGGACGTTTTGGTCACCGATAACGTGATGGTTAAACTTGGCTATCAGCGTCCCAGCACAATGTCGGCAAGGTGGGCGAAGTGGTGGATTTCGTGTGTGGCATCGCACTCGCCCGCTTGCCGCGCCGGGTTGTACCAGCAGGTTGCCAGCCCCTGCGCCGCCGCCCCGACAATATCGGTTTTCGGATTATCCCCCACCATCAGCACCCGCGCAGGATCCGGCTGCCCCATCAGGGAGAGGGTGTGCTGGAAAATAGCTGGCGCCGGTTTGGTCACCCGGATCTCGTCGGAGATCACCAGCGGCTCGAACCACTCGCTCCAGCCCAGTTTGCCGAGCCGCCCCCGCTGAGGCACGCTGAAACCATTGGTGATGATCCCCATCCGCACCTTGCTGCGCAGCTGCTGCAGGGTCTCGACCACCCCTTCGAGAGGCATGCTAAGGGCAATGATTTGCTCCAGAAAGGTGTTGTTCATCGCCATGGGATCGGCGGCAACCTGCTGGGCAAAGAGGGAGAAGCGGGTCTGCTGCAACGCCGTTGCATCGATCTCGCCGTCGTTGTACTGCTGCCAGAGCCCGTGGTTGAGGGCGTGATATTGCGCCATGCTGGCGTCATCAGCCTGTACACCATAGATCTGCAGGGTGTGCGTCAGCGCAGAGGCGACCGGGAAATCGAGCAGGGTTTCATCCAAATCGAACAGCACCCAGTCATAGCTTGGTTGTTTCACATAACTCCTTGTTATCATTCAGATTGTTCAGAGGCTTGGCGACCAACTCTGCCAAGCGGGCTGGCCAGCAGATCCAGCGTGAGGCGCACGCCAAAGCCGGTCACTTCGCTGGAGACCACCCCATTGCCCCCCTTGTTGCGAAAACCGCTAAGGTCGAAGTGCAGCCAGGGGGTCTGCTCGGGCACGAAGTGGGCGAGGAAACGGGCCGCATCGATGTGATCCGGCGAACTGCCCGGTGCACACTGCAACAAATCGGCCCACTCGCTCTCGATGTTGTCGTCGTAATCGTCATCAAGCGGGAAGGGCCAGATCCGCTCGCCGCTGCGCTGACCCAGATTGACCAGCGATGTCATCCATTCGCTGCGATTGGTAAAGACGCCGCTGTAGCGGCTACCCAGCGCCCGTTTGCAGGCCCCGGTCAGGGTCGCGTAATCGAGCAGCAGATCCGGGGTATCCTGCACCGCCATTGCCAGGGTGTCGGCCAATACCATTCGCCCTTCGGCATCGGTATCGACCACCTCGATGGAGGTGCCATTGATGGCAGTCACCACCTCGCCAGGACGATAGGCATGAGGGCCGATATGGTTCTCGGCAATGGCCAGCCAGCAGTGCACCTCGTAAGGCAACTGGGCTCGGCTGATGGCGTAGAGGGTGCCGAGCGCCACCGCGCTGCCCCCCATGTCCAGATGCATGCCATACATGCTGCCGGAGACCTTGAGGTTGTAACCGCCAGAGTCGTGGCAGATCCCCTTGCCCACCAACGCAATGCGACGCACCGGTTTGGGTGGATAGTAGCTGAGCTTGACCATGGCCCCCTGATTGTCTTCCGAACCACGCGCAACAGCCAGAAACGCCCCCGCCCCCAGCTCGGCCAGCTGCGCCTGATCATAGTGATGGCACTGCCACCCCTCATCTTGCGCCAGCTTGCTGACAAACTCGCGATAGCTGGCGGCCGTCAGCTCGGAGGCTGGCAACACCGCCAGATGGCGAGCCAGCCCGTTGCCCCCCGCTTCGCTGTAAAGGCGCGCCAAGTCCAGCACCACTGCAGGTGAAACCTTGATCTGCTGATAGCTCCAGCTGCTTTCACTGCGGCGCTTGCTGGTGGGCAACGAAATATTGGCGGCAAGCAGGGCCGACAACATCACTTCGGCCAGCATCACTCGCTCGGAGGGGGAAAAACCTTCCAGATGCAGCCCGAGCCGCTCCACATTAAGCCCAGAAAGAGGAGCAATCCAGCCTCTGATCTGTTTATAGAGGCGGTGATCCCGCGTCACACTGCCGGCCACAAACATCACCTGCAACAAGATATTGCCATGCATCAGGGTAAAGGGCGCTTTTTTCCCCAGCGCAAGCTGGGTCTGGAGACCCGCAAGGGCGGGCAGCGAAAGCAAGGACTCCTTCTGCTCTTCGGCGATCAGCAGCAGTTGCAACGGCAGCCCTTGGGCAAGGGCTTCGGCCAGCGTGGCATCCCGGCTTTCAATAGCAGGAGGAAGATAGGTGAAGGGAGTGATCACAGGCGCGTGCCTCATCCATGAAGAGATACCTGATGATACCCAACAAATGGTTGATACGACCAGTTTTGGTCTTGAAAAAGCGTCAGAAATAGCAGCAATCACCAGATGGTGACGAGCATCAAGAAGGATTGTTCAATGATTGGCAATGCAGGAAGGGAACGTACAGAAAGTTGGTTGCGGGGGCCGGATTTGAACCGACGACCTTCGGGTTATGAGCCCGACGAGCTACCGAGCTGCTCCACCC
>NZ_JANFNV010000008.1:83974-161990 GCF_024436075.1 Aeromonas sp. JL9
TTGTCACCATCAAGCCGAGCAGTAGCTTGATGGCGTTTGTCTGCTTTCGACTGTTTACACAATCGCAAGCTGACGAAAGAGTTGGTTGCGGGGGCCGGATTTGAACCGACGACCTTCGGGTTATGAGCCCGACGAGCTACCGAGCTGCTCCACCCCGCGTCCGAATTTTTTCTCGAAGTGGCCGAGCAGTAGCCAGTTCGATTTCTCCTTTCCTACCAACCGGTTACACCGGCTTGACTGGTCAGGATCTCAGATGGTTGCGGGGGCCAGATTTGAACTGACGACCTTCGGGTTATGAGCCCGACGAGCTACCGGGCTGCTCCACCCCGCGTCTGAGGTCGCCAATAATAGGCGCCAGCGCACAGATTGCAAGTAAATATCTCAAAAAAAGTTTATTCGTAGATTAATCGGACAAATAGTGCGGTCATTAGCAGCATCATGCTGTTTTTTCAGGCAATCGAGTCCTTGCCAGGCATCCGGCACTACACTCAATAAGGTGAACACTCCTCATTTTGGGTAGGTAGAATATGCGCATCTCCGCCGGTCACTGCCGTCAGTTGGGGGCCACACCCGACAGTCACGGCGTCAACTTCGCGATCTGGGCACGCCTCGCCAGCCGGGTCGAACTGCTGCTCTTCGCAAGCGCAGACGATGCGACCCCCGAGGTGATCCCCCTCTCCCCGCGCCTTAACCGCACCGCCTACTACTGGCATATCCATGTGGAGGGGATCTCGGTCGGGCAGCGTTACGCCTATCGCATTCAGGGCCCGTGGCGCCCATATGGCGGCACCCGCTTCGATGCCGAGAAGGTGTTGCTCGACCCTTACGGCCGCAGCATCGAGCTTGGCGCCCATTACGATCGATGGGCGGCGGCCCGTCCAGGCAGCAATCTGGCTTGTTGCGCCAAGAACAAGGTGGTCGATACTCGCCACTACGACTGGGAAGGAGACAAACTGCCCGCTCACTCCCTCTCCCGCTCGGTGATCTACGAGCTGCATCTGGGGGGCTTTACCAAGTCCCCGAGCTCCGGGGTCGATCCGGCGCTGCGTGGCACCTATCTCGGGCTGATTGAGAAGATCCCCTATCTGCAATCTCTCGGTGTCACCGCCGTCGAGCTGCTGCCGGTGTTCCAGTTCGATCCTCAGGATGCACCCAAAGGACTCTCCAACTACTGGGGTTACAGCCCCATGTCCTTTTTCGCCCCCCACGCCCAATACGCCTGCGGCGATGATCCGCTGACCGAATTTCGCGACATGGTCAAGGCGCTGCACAAGGCCAATATCGAGGTGATCCTGGACGTGGTTTACAACCACACCGCCGAAGGGGGTGATGATGGCCCCACCTTCTCGTTTCGCGGCATCGACAACGAGGCCTACTACATCCTCGACAACAACCAGAAGGACACCAACTATTCTGGCTGCGGCAACACCTTCAACGGCGCCCATCCGGTGGTGCTGCGAATGATCATGGACAGCCTCCACTTCTGGCGTCAGGAGATGCACGTCGATGGCTTTCGGTTTGATCTGGCCGCCATTCTGTCGCGGGATGAATCGGGTCAGCCGCAGGCCAATGCCCCCACTCTACGCACCATAGATACCGACCCCAACATCGCCGACATCAAGCTGATTGCCGAAGCTTGGGACGCGGGGGGGCTCTATCAGGTGGGGTCACTGGCCGGCGCCCGCTGGCGTGAGTGGAACGGCCAATTCCGGGATGATGTTCGCCGCTTTCTGCGCGGGGATGACAACAGCGTCACCGCCTTTGTCGAGCGACTCTGCGGCAGTCCCGACATCTACCACTATCACCACGCCGATCCCGAGAAAAGCATCAACTTCGTTACCTGCCACGACGGTTTTACCCTGTGGGACTGGGCCAGTTACAACAGCAAACACAACGAGGCCAACGGGGAGGAGAACCGTGACGGCTGCGATCACAACTTCAGCTGGAACCACGGCCACGAAGGGGTGACGGAAGATCCCCAGATCAACGCCCTGCGGATGCGTCAGGCCAAAAACATGATGGTGGCGACCCTGCTCTCGGTGGGCTCCCCCATGCTGCTGATGGGAGACGAGCTGCTGCGCACCCAGCGGGGCAACAACAACGGCTACTGCCAGGACAATGCCACCTGCTGGATGAACTGGCTGCCCAATGCCCGCAGTCAGGAGATGTTCCGCTTTATGAAGGAGCTGATCCAGTACCGCAAACACCTGTTTCAGCGCCCGGAACAGGAGAGCATGCCGCTGTCACTCACCGAGATCCTGCGCCACAGCGAGATCTGCTGGCACGGGGTCAACGCCGGGCAACCGGATTTCAGCCCCCACTCCCACGCCATCGCCATGTCGGCGCTGTCGAGCGAAACCAAGCTGGCGCTCTATGTGCTGTTCAACGCCTACTGGGAGCCCCTCACCTTCAACCTGCCGAGCCCCCCCAAGGGCGTCGGCGGCTACTGGCGGCGGATCCTCGATACCGCCCTCCCCTCGCCGCAAGATATCTGCACCTTCGGCATGCCGCTGGAGGGATTGACCCGCGAATATCTGGCCCAGCCGCGCAGCAGTTGCCTCTTTATCTGCGGGGCCGACGATTTCTATTGATCGATTGCTGTGAATTGATAGCAGCGATACTTGCAAGCCAGATATGCAAAAGCCCCGAGTGTTGGCTCGGGGCTTTCTCTTTTCAGCGCCAGTGTCAGATCAGCTGGTGCAACACGCTGGTAGCGGCAATCTGGGCGATCAGCAGGCCACACAGGGAGGTGGAGACCACCACTGGCGCGGTATCACGCTGCAAGTAGAGCGGGCTGAACCAGAGCAGCAGAGAGGCCACCAGCAGCGCTGCCTGGGTCACCACCGCCGGGATCAGGGCATCGAGATTGGCCTCACTCCCTTGCCAGCCCACCAGCACTGCCAGCCAGACAAGGCTGGCCATCGCCCCAACCAGACCAGCCAACGGCAGCAGGGTGTTGAATGCCTTGAGACGATGACGGGCCCGCAGCAGCATCAGATGGGCAAAAGCCGCCCCCAGCATCGCCATCTGCAGCAGACCGCTCACCCAGCCCTGCAGTTGCAGCAGCCCGATGCCATAGAGAGCGAGCGGCAACGCAGGTAGCCAGAGCAGTGTCGAGGGGACTGAGCGCTTGCCCTCCAGCCGTGACTGGGCCAGCGACAAGCCAACCCCGAGCACCAGTGCGGCTCCACCACTCCAGATGAGCCAGCTGGCCGCCTTGGCCTCGACCGCCAGCATCAGGGAGAGCGCGGTAATGACCCAGATGGAGAAGAGCTGCTGACTGATGCGCGAGCGCTGGCCTGGGCAGATATCACCGCGCCACAGCACGATGCCGAGGGCGATCAGGGCGCCAAGCGCCATCAATCCGGTGAGAGGAAAGAGCCAAAAAGGGAGTTGGACGAACACGACGCCTCCAGCAGTAAAGATTCGAGGTGCGCCACCGGGGCGCCAGAGAGGGGCGAGTATACCCAAACCGGCGGCTATCCCCAATCGCGACAAACAATCGCGGGCAAACAATCCGGGGCAATTTGCCGCCAGCAGAGCCCACCTTGAGGGGCGCCCTGCTGGCAGCCATATCCATAGTGACGGGATACGGCGCTGGCGTTAGCCCTGACCGCGGGCCAGCGCCACCACCCGGGCAAACATCTGGCGGATCACCGGCGGAATATGCTCGGCGCCGAGCCGCTCCGCCTCTTCCACCACCGCCAGCGCCATTCCCGGCTTGCTGCGGTGATGGATCGCCTTGTTGATGATATGACTGGCGCTCCACATGGCGCGCCCGCCCACCCCCGCCTCGCGGCGAAACACAGCTTCAAAACCGTTGTGATAGAGGTAGTGCTCGATGTCGGCGGCAGGGAGCTGGGTCAGTCGGTCCCGCTCCCGCTCGCCCTTGAGCTGGCCACGGGCCGAGGTGGCATACTTGAGCCCCGCCTCGTCGCCATCGGTCAGCAGGTGCCACTCGATGCCAAAATCCCGCGCCACCTTGATCAGCGGCGACTGGCCGCACTGGGCAAACTCGATGATCCGCACCCCTTCGGCCCGCAGACTATAACCGCAGATCTGCGCCAACTCGGAGAGCAGCCAGATCTCGGTCTCCCCCTCCACCAGCAGCCAGCAACGGGCAAACAGCGACATGGGGCGGTTGATCCGCACGTGAAAGGCGATCTTGCGCAGATCGTCGCTGCTGTAACGCTCGCCCCCCAGCTGGTGACAGAGGATATCCTGCTGACGGCGCACCAGCCGCCGCACCTGATTGAGCGGCAGGGAGGAGAGCAAGTCCCCCGAGTTGGTGGTGAGCAGCTTCTGGCCCGGCAGTTGTTCCAGCAGCCCCCACGCCAGCGCCAGCATGGTCGGATGCAGCCGGCTCTCAGGATCCTCCAGGATCATGATGGGGCGGGCCCCCTCCTCCAGCTCGCGGTTGCCCCGCGCTTGCAGCAGGGTAGCCGCCATCCCCGCCATCGCCAGCTGCAGCGCGCGGTTATCGGCGCGGCGCAGCAGGGTATGCAGGTTGCCAGGATTGCGCAATGTCATGGGGCGATTGATGATGTCGCGCTGACTGCGCGGCTTGTTCTTGATGGGGGCCAGGGCGTTGAAGTAGTGATCCATCAGCTGGCGCACCGCCTGCAACGCCTCTTTGAGCTCCGGCTCGCCGATCCGCTGGGGTTCGTCGATCAGCTTGTCCGCCAGCTCGCTCAGGCGATGCTCGGAGAGATCTCCCCACTGCAATGTCTCCACCCCGTTGCGAGCGGTACGGGCGTCCCGCAGCCGGAACACCGGGTTCATGGTGATGAGCATGCAGACCAGCTCGTGGGTATTGGCGATGGGCAAGCTCTTGCCTACCCCGTCGAGAAAGTCGTGAATGGTGAGCACAGAGCCATCCGCCTGCAGCTCGGCGCTGGCGCGATAGTGAATGCGGTGGAATTTGTCCTTGTGCAGCACCCAGGAGGGGCAAAGACGGGCCAGCCGACGGGAGTGCTGACACATCTGGGGTCTGTGCTCACTGAAGGTGAGCACCAGTTGCAGGTGGCGCGCCGGGGCCAATTCGGGATCTTCCGGTTGGTGAAAATCCTCGGCGGTGAACTGATAGGGCTCGGCATCCTGCCCCAGCAGACACCAGAGGGCGCGCAGCAGGCTCGATTTACCCCAGGTATTCTCGCCGATCAGCACTGTGGTCTGATCCAGCCCGAGCGACAGGCGATTTATACCGCGAAAACCTTTGACTTCAATACGTTCCAGAAACATCCAGCCATGTCCACATCATTGTGATGGGGCAATAGTGGCAAAGTTACCGGAAAAATCCTATCGCAGGCGGGGCTTTTTCAACGTGAACTGTGAGGCACTGCAGGTTCGGGAGGGGTAACGACAGCGGTGCGATCTTGCGGGGCATTCCAGTGGCTGAACCAGAGATGACGGGTACGGATTTGACGTTTGCGATAATTCAATGGGCATTCCTTTCAATGGATAAGTTGTAGAGAGTACACCTCTTTTGCCCAAAGTCTCAGGGTTATCTGTGACGAGAAGATGACAATTGCGCCCGCCACTGCCCCGGCGTCAAACCAAACGCCTCGCGAAAACGATTACCGAAATGGGCCTGGGAAGAGAAGCCACACTGACTGGCGATGCTGGCCAGCGGCTCGGGGCCAGCCAACAGCTGCTTGGCCCGTTTGAGCCGCAGCCCAAGCAGATAACGATGGGGCGGGCAGCCGAGACTCTGGCCGAACATGCGGGCAAAGTGATACTCGCTCAGCCCCGCCTGCTGGGCCAGCTCTGCCAGCGTGACCGAATCGGCCAGATGGGCCTGCAGATACTCCTGCACCCGCTTGATCACCACGGGCGCCAGCCCGCCGCGTAGAGGCGGCAGACCGGGAGCCTCCTCGGTGTGGTGGCGGTAGGCGTGGAGGATCAACATCCAGGCGCCGTGGGAGAGTGCCAACCGATCGACCCTGTGCTGCCACTGAAGCTGCATCAGTTGGCGCTGCACCAGCGAAGCCGCCTGCGGATCGTCGATAAAGGTCTTGTCCACCAGTTGCAGGTGGCGCCCCTCCTTGTCACACACCTCCTCGGCGATACGGGTGAGGTGAGCCGGGGTGAAGTAGAGATGAAAGAAGCGAAACTCTTCGCGCACCAGCCACTCGGATCTGTGGTGATCCGGCATGATGCACACCTTGCCGGTGCCACCGTGGCCACCCGGCCCATCGAGTCGCTCGGTCTGCTCGCCTCCTTGCAGATAGACGCTCAGGGTGTGGTGGCCCGGCTTGTGATAGCGGGTCTGGTCATAGCAGTTGCGCCAACTGGCGACGCCAAGCCCGGGTTCGAGCCAACAGGCGTCCTCCAGCCGGGCGCCGGTGCTGACCAGTGCATCAAATACCCCTGCTGTTTTCATTCGCCCCTGCCGCCTGTTCCGGTGTACGTGTTATGCCGCTGCCATCCATCTTACCGACCGCGCCCGCAGATGACAGCGCGTGACGATGAAAAACCGCAAGATGGTGCAATCCAGCCATCAGGGTTCGCCCCATAGTGGATCATCTCTCCCTGACTCACCGGAACTGTGATGAACCTGATGCTCTATCTTGCCACCGTGCTTATCTGGGGCAGCACCTGGATTGCCATCGCCTGGCAACTTGGCCCCATTCCCATCGAGGTGTCGGTGCTCTACCGCTTCCTGCTGGCGGCGGTGGCACTGTTTGCCCTGCTCACCGCCAGTGGCCGCTTTCCGCGCCTCCCCTGGCATGGCCAGCGCTATGCGGCGCTGCTCGGTGCCCTGCTCTTTTCCACCAACTTTCTCTGCTTCTACCACGCCACACGCTATATCCCGAGCGGCATGTCGGCGGTGATCTTCGCCAGTGCCAGCATCTTCAACGGCCTCAACCTCTGGCTGTTCGAGCGCAAGCGCCCCACCCTGCGCTGGTTGCAAGGCTCCTTGCTGGGACTCTTTGGCACCCTGTTACTGTTCTGGCCGGTGCTGGCGGATGCGCAACTGGGTGCAAACGGCTGGCAGGGGCTGCTGCTCGCCTGTTGCGGCACCCTCTGCTTTTCGCTGGGCAATCTGGTCTCGGCCCGGGGCCAGCGCCATGGCTACCACGTACTGCAACTGGTGCCCTGGGGCATGGTTTACGGCGTGGTGCTGCTGCTGGGCTGGATCACATTGCTCGGGCAGCAACTGGTTGTGCCGACCGATGGCCACTATCTGGCGGCCATGGTCTACCTCGCCCTGTTTGGCTCGGTGATCGCTTTTACCGCCTACCTGACGCTGGTGGGGCGCATCGGTGCCAGCAAGGCCTCCTACGCCACCGTGCTCTTTCCGTTAGTGGCGCTTACCCTCTCCACCTTCTATGAAGGCTTTGTCTGGCAGCCGGTCTCGGTGGCCGGAGTGGTGATCAGCCTCATCGGCAATCTGGTGATCTTCGCACCGCCCTTAAGCGAATGGCGCATTCGACCGGCCAAGGCAGCAAACGACCCTTGCTCCTGAACCAGTCAGCCCCTAAGGTAGCGCTCAATCTGTGACGATCCTGATGGCGATAAACAAGGGGGCGAGATGTTACTGGAAGGGCTGGAAACGCTGAGCCTGCTGGCAAGTGAAGGAACCATGGCCAAGGTGGCCAGTCGCCTCTATATCAGCCAGTCGGCGGTGAGCAAGCGGATTGCCCAGCTGGAGCTGCGCCTTGGCAAGAAGCTGATCGAGCCGGAGGGGCGCCAGATCCGCCTCACCCCGCAGGCAAAGGAGCTGCTTGAGCGAGTGGCCCCGAGTCTGGCAGAGATGAACGGTGTGCTGGCCGATAGCCAGGATCTGGCGGATCACAGCCCCCTCCCCATCGCCTGCTCCGAGACCCTGCTGGCGGGCTACCTCGCCCACTTTATGCGCGACTATCTGGAGCGCGATCCCCACCTTGCCCTCTCTACCCACCACACGCCGGTCATTCTGGCGCGGGTGCGCAGCGGCGATGCCCTGCTCGGCATCTGCGCCGGTCGGCTCCCGCCCGGCCATGGCCTCGGCGCCGATCTGCTGCTTGAGGAGCCCTTCTATCTGGTGGGCGAGGCACAGCAGAGCCTGCCGCCAGCCAGCGCAGAAAGCAGGCGCAAGATCCTCACCATGGATCTGGAGAACCCCTCCAACCGCTACCTGCGCGAACCGCTGGCTGATTTGGGGCTGGAGCCCGCCATGGAGCTCGACTCCTATCTTGCGCTCATCGAACTCGCCAAGGCAGGTATTGGCCCTGTGCTGCTCCCCGCTGGCCTACTGGGACTGGTGGGAGAACAGGGGGAGATGGCCCGCCCACTGCCCGGGCTAGGCCGTCCCCTGCATCTGGTCTACCGACCAAACAGCCTAAAGCGAGAGCGGATAGCCAGGCTGGTGAGCGCCTTGCATCAACACTTTCGCCACCGCAGCGACACACCGCGCTAGCCATGTAAAACACCAGATATGACAACGGGGCCCGAGGGCCCCGTTAACAATTGCGATGCGGCACATCAGATCCAGGCAAACAGCTCCGGATACTGGCTCCACACCAGCTTGGCAGACATCAGCAAGGAGACGGTCACCAGCAGCGGCTTGATCAGCTTCACCCCTTTTTTCAGCACCATCTTGGAGCCGAAGCGGGCGCCGATAAACTGCCCCAGCGCCATGCAAAAACCGACACTCCACACCACCTTGCCACCGAGCGCAAAGAACAGCAGGGAGGCGATATTAGAGGTGAAGTTGAGCAGTTTGGTATGGGCGGTGGCGCGCGCCATGCCAAAGCCCGCCAGCGCCACGAAACCGATGGCAAAAAACGAACCTGTGCCCGGCCCGAAGAAGCCGTCATAAAAGCCGACCCCGCCCCCCACCAGCAGCGCAAACAGCATGGGAGTCAGACGGCGGGAGCTCTCGGCATCGCTTACCCGCGGCGAGGAGTAGAAGTAGCAGGCAAAAGCCATCAGCAGGAAAGGGAGCAGGCGCTCGAGAATGGCGGCGTCTATGGTCTGTACCGCCAGCGTGCCGATAGCCGCACCGATAAAGGTGCAGATCACCGCAGGCCAAATCATGGCCCACTCCAGCAGCCCCTTGCGGGCATAGAACCACGTGGCGGAGAAGGAGCCAAAACTGCTCTGCAGCTTGTTAGTACCGAGCACCAGCGCCGGGGGCATGCCGGTGGCCAGCAGGGCCGGCACCGTCAACAGGCCGCCGCCACCGGCGATGGCATCGATAAAGCCGGCGACAAGCGCTACACCGAACAGGGCAAACAGGGTAACCAGTTCCAATTCCATCCATAGACCTCACGAGAGTGGGTTGCCCGAAGGGGCCGGGCAACCGGAGCTAACCAAAACGACGTTGTGCGGGGGGGCACAGGCTGTCCGCTATCCTAGCGAGCTACTGACCATGAATCTAACGAAACAGTGGCAGCCAATTGATTCCTGATTTTCATTGATTTGAGCTCAGAGGGCCCGTTAGCAAGCCGGTGAAGCGACGTTCGCTTCCTTGATGGCTGCCAGCGCCTCACAGAGATGCTCTTCATCGGCACCGGGGAAACGGCTGACCCGCCCGGCCATGTAGCGGCTGCTGAACAAGTTGAACCAGTGCTGCAGTGCCTGCCCCGCCTTGAGCTCCCCCGCTACTTCCAGCACACAGGCCGCCACTTCGGCGGTGCAGAGGTGCTCGTCGCAGTTGGCGACCCGCATGCCGTAGGTGGAGAGCGCATCGGGTTTGATGGCGAGCACCGGAAAACCGTCCAGATAGGGGCTCTTGTTGAACATCTTGCGCGCCTCCGGCCAGGTGCCATCGAGCAGGATAAAGAGCGGTTTTTTACCCGGTGCCAGCGCCACCTCACCGGTCAAACGGGCAGGCTCCTTCTCGCAAGCGGGAAAGACTACATAGGGCTGCCAGGCGGGATCGGCCAGCAGGGCCAGCAGCTCGGGATGGGGCTGGGTACGCGACCAGAGAAACGCCCAGGTGGTATCCGGCAACACATCGGCGATGAGGCGACCGGTGTTGGAGGGTTTCATCGGCTCGCTGTCATACATCAGCAGGCAGAAACCGGCCTCCGCTTTGAGCTCGGGGCGCCACTCGCAGGCACACCAGTCCTCGCGCAGCTGGCAGGCCGGACAGCGGGCCAGGGTGCCGCCACGGGCAAGAAACGGTCGGGTAGAGATACTCTTGCGCCAGGCCCGCAGGCGGTTGACGGCGTGATCAGGAACAGGCTTCATCTAGGTTCACAACTGGAGTCAAAACAGGAACGGCAGCGATGCCAACAAGTCACGGCGCCACAGGGCGCGATAACAGGGGGTCTGCCGGAAAAGCGCAAGATTGTACCGAGTTACGCGCTGGCGGAACAGCAATCCCTGCCCCTTTCGCCAGACGCAGTGCCAACTCCTCTTGCCTTACGACTCCTGACAGCTGCGCAGCAGCTCCAGCAACAGGCTGCCATCGCGCAGTGCCTTGTGCACCTGCACCGAAGTGGGCTTGGTGGGATCTTCGTAGAAGTGAGTGGATTCAATCTGCAGCCGCACCAGATATTCGGCGGGCAGCTGGCTGGCCAGCGACTGGTGCAACATGGGGAACAGCAGCCGATCGGCACGGGTGATTTCCCCCCCCAGCAGCAGCTTGCCCGGATTGAGCAGGCAGATGAGATTGGAGAGCACCTTGGAGAGGCGACCCGCCGCCTGATGGAGAATATCCTGACAGAGGCTGTTGCCCGCCAGCGCCAGCTCGCACAGCTCGCGGATGGTGACGCTCTCGGGCAAGTCGTGCTCCTGCATCCGCTCGCGCAGATCCCGGTATTGCGCCTCCAGCGCCTGATTGGTCACCAGGGTGCAGGCGCAGCCAAAGCCACCGCAGTAGCAGCGCTGGCCATAGGGCTCGAGCTGCAGATGGCTGAGATCCCCAAGCAGCGCATTCTCGCTCTCGATGAGCTGACCATTGACCACCATGCCGACCCCGATGTCGTTGTGGACAAACACCAGCACCGCATCGGCACAATTTTTGGCGGCCCCCCACTCCCGCTCGGCCTGGATCCAGGTGCGCACGTCACCGCTTACCAGCACAGGTACCGAGAACGCCTGTTGCAGAGTCGGGCCAAGGGGCCAGTTGCGCAAATCGTAGAAGGGGAAGTGCTTGACCATGCCGGAGTGGCGCTCTACCTGACCCGGCAGACAGAGGGCGATGCAGGCCAGACTGAGGGACTTTCTCGGCAAAAACACCTTGATGGCATGCACCAGACTGCCCAGCAGATCGGCGCGCTCCTCCTCGGTAAAGAGGTGGCGCTGGCGGGCCAGCGAGCGACCGGAGAAGTCAAACAGCGCCATATCCACGTAGCCACGGCCAAGACGCATGGAGAGAAACTGGAAGCGGCGCTCGTTGATGCGCAGCAAGGTCTGACGACGGCCGCGCCCCACCGAACTTTCACCACAGGTGACCACCAGACCCCCATCGAGCAGTTCCCGGGTGATCTTGGTGATACTGGCTGGCGAGAGACCGGTCAGGCGGGAGAGATCGGTGCGCGACAGCTCCTTGTGCTCTTCCAGGCTGGCATAGACCAGGCCGTAGTTGAGCTGCCGGATCAAATCGATACTACCTTTCACGATCTCATTCATAGGGTATGGGGCAAAGGCTGAAAAAAAGAGGCTGGCAATTTTCACACATTATTGGTCAATCCCCAAATAAAGTGCGGCCTGAACCGGGGGTCAGGCCGCATCTTGTGGTTGCCGTCACGGACCATTGCAAGATCAATAACGGAATTGCGATACCAGTTTGCGCAATTTGTCGCCGGTATTGGCCAGATCGCGGGTGGTACTGTTGGATTCCACCGCCGCGCTGGTCAGCTCGCTGACAATCTGCTGAATGGCCACCAGGTTCTTGTTGATCTCCTCGGAGACTGCGTGCTGCTCCTCGGCGGCGGTGGCGATCTGGATGTTCATGTCGTTGATGGTACTGACCGCCATCACCATGCTGTCGAGGGAACTGGCGATATGACTCGCCTCCTGCACCGTCTCCTGACTGCGATCCTCGCTCGCCTGCATCACCTCCACCGCCTGCTTCACCCCGCCCTGCAGACGTTGGAGCATCTCGTTGATCTCCTTGGTGCTCTGCTGGGTACGGCCGGCCAGCGAACGCACTTCGTCCGCCACCACCGCAAAGCCGCGTCCCTGCTCACCGGCGCGGGCCGCCTCGATGGCGGCGTTCAGCGCCAGCAGGTTGGTCTGTTCGGCAATGCCGCGAATGACCTCCACCACCGAGCCAATCTTGGCAGTCTCTTGCGCCAATTGTTCGATAACGCCGGAGGCAGTATGCACCTCCCCCACCAGCCGGTTGATACTGTTGATGGCCCCGCTCACCACCCCCCGGGCGGCGTCCGATTCACGGGCCGCATCGCTGGTTGCTGTCGCGGCATTGGAGGCACTGGCCGCCACCTCCTGCGCGGTGGAGCTCATCTCGGTCACTGCGGTAACCACTTGGTCGGTCTCGCGACTGTGGTCCTGCATCTGATGGTCATAGTGTTCGCTCAGATGGTGCAGCTTGTCGACCGCGCTAAAGAGGTGGTTGCTGGTCTCGCCCACCTGACTCACCACCGACTGGATCCGCTCGACAAAGCGGTTGAAGGCGCTTGCCAGCTGGCCAATCTCGTCCTGACTCTGCACCTTGAGGCGCTGGGTCAGATCCCCGTCACCGTTGGCAATATCGTTCAATGCCAGCACCGCATCCGCCAACGGCTTGGTGACCCGGTTGCCCACAATGATGGTCGCCGCCAGGGTGATACCCAGGATCAGCAGGATCACCAGCACACTGCTCTGCAACGAGGCATGCATGTTGCTCTCGCGCTCTGCCCGCAAGGCCGCCAGCTCGTTGTCGATATCATCGATATAAAAACCGGTGCCAATGGCCCACTGGTATTTGTCCAGCACCAGAGTAAAGGCCAGTTTGGGAGCATCGCGCCCGATAGAGGGCTTGGCCGTCCAGTATTCAGTAAAACCATCCCCCTGACGGGCCGACTTGAGGATCTCCTGGATCAGCAACTTGCCCTTGGCATCCTTGTCGTTCCAGCGGTTTTTCCCCTCCAGCTCGGTACGCACCGGCAGCAGTATGGTGTTGCCTTCGAAGTCATAGACAAAAAAGTAGCCGTCACTGCTGTAACGCAGCGGCCTGAGCAACTCTTTGACCTTTTGACGATTTTCCGGTGAATCCGGCAGGGAATACACGGCATCGACGGCGGTTTTGGCCATCATGATGTAACTGCTGAGCAGCGCTTTACGCTCCTTGATGGCATTTTCCCTCGCCACCACCAGATCAGACTCCAGATCGCTCTTGGAGACCATGTAGTTACTGAGATTGACCACCAGGGCCATCAACAGTACGGGGACTGCACCCAGTAACAGGATTTTCTGCTTTAGCGTCATCTTTCACATCCTTGCAGCTGTTTTTATTGGAATTCCTTGCTTACTCGTCAGTATAGGTGCTGGCAGGGCGAGCCCAGCTTTCGTTACAATTCCCTTAAACAAATCGGCCTGAACGTGAAAATCATGAATCTTTGTCCTTGCGGCTCAACCCTTTCTCTCGAATTGTGCTGTGGCTCACGTCACAGTGGCGCTGTAGCTGACACCCCGGAGCAGCTGATGCGCTCGCGCTACAGCGCTTTTGTGCTGGGTCTGGGGGAGTATCTGGTCCATAGCTGGCACCCGGCCCACCTTGGCGGTCTCACCGCCGAAGAGCTTTCACGCATCGACACCCGCTGGGATGGTCTCGAGATCATCGCCAGCCAGGGCGGCCCAGAGGATGAAACCGGGATGGTGGAGTTTAAAGCCTGGTTTCTGGAAGGGGATGAGCGTCACTGCCTCCATGAGCGTTCCCGCTTCGTGCGTTATCAGGGGCGCTGGGTCTATACCGAGGGAGAGCAGGATCCGGCCCCCCTCAAAACCGGTCGCAACGATCCCTGCCCCTGTGGCAGCGGCAAAAAACACAAGAAGTGCTGCGGCTGACCCCTAACACACCCACCAGACTCGTCAAACAGTGACAAGGGGCATCCGATGCCCCTTTTTTGTGCCTGCCATTCGCCACCAGCCCATTAACCGCTGCGATAACAAGCGTGACAAATGTCACATAATGCTCATTAACGCGCAAGCAAATGAGCGTTTGCGAACGCAAATTTGGCCCATATCAAACATTTCCACTCAGAAGTAGGCCACACTGGCCTCATCTGGAAGAGATGAGACGGGCAACAATGAAAAGAATAACTACACAAGTCGTCATCATAGGCGGCGGTGCCACAGGGGCCGGCATCATGCGCGATTGCGCACTGCGCGGCATCGACTGCATCCTGCTCGAGCGCGATGATATCGCCGCCGGCACCACCGGCCGCAACCACGGCCTGCTCCACTCCGGTGCCCGCTACGCGGTAACGGATCAGGAGTCCGCCCGCGAATGCATCCAGGAAAACCGCATCCTCAAGCGGATCGCCAGCCACTGTGTCGAGGACACGGGCGGCCTCTTCCTCACCCTGCCGGAAGATGACATCAATTTCCAAACCACCTTTATGGATGCCTGCGCTCTGGCCGGTATCGAAACCCGCCAGCTCGATCCCGGTGAAGCCCTGCGCATGGAGCCCAACGCCAACCCGGCGATGATCGGCGCCATCCATGTACCGGACGGTACGGTCGACCCGTTCCGCCTCGCCGCCGCCAACGTGCTGGACGCCAAAGAGCACGGCGCGCGCATCTTTACCCACTGCAAGGTGCTGGGGCTGCTGCGCACTCAGGATCGGGTGCACGGGGTCAAGGCGATCAATACCCGCACCGGCGAAGCGTTCGAGGTGGAGTGTCAGGAGGTGATCAACGCCGCCGGCATCTGGGGCCAGCAAATTTGCGAATACGCCGATCTCGGCATCCGCATGTTCCCGGCCAAGGGCTCCCTGCTCATCATGGATTACCGCATCAACCAGTTGGTGCTCAACCGCGCCCGCAAACCGGCGGATGCGGACATTCTGGTGCCGGGCGATACCATCTCCCTCATCGGCACCACCTCCAGTCGCATCGATTACAACAAGATTGACCAGCTCACCGTCGAACCGGAAGAGGTCGAAGTGCTGCTGCGCGAGGGGATCAAGCTCGCCCCCATCATGGCGCGCACCCGTCTGCTGCGCGCCTACGCCGGGGTACGCCCGCTGGTGGCGGTGGACGGTGACGACACCGGCCGCAACATCAGCCGCGGTATCGTGCTGCTGGATCACGCCGAGCGCGATGGCCTCAAGGGCTTCAACACCATCACCGGCGGCAAGCTGATGACCTACCGCCTGATGGCGGAGTGGGCCACCGATCTGCTGGCCAAGAAGCTTGGTAACAGCAAACCCTGCCAGACCGCCGAACTGAGCCTGCCCGGCTCGCGGGATCCGGAAAAGGTCTCAGCTCCCGGCTTATCGGTGCCGGTCGAAGGCTCTGCCCAGTACCGCCACGGCGAGCGGGTCATCGCCTTCTTCCGTGACAACCCCAAGGCCAACGCCCTCATCTGCGAGTGCGAAATGGTCACCGCAGGCGAAATCGAATACGCCCTGCGCGAGCTGGATGTGGACAACCTCATCGACCTGCGCCGCCGCACCCGTCTGGGGATGGGGCCCTGTCAGGGCGAGCTGTGCGCCTACCGCGCCGCCGGTCTGATGCAGGAGTACGGCAAGGCCGATGGCCGTCAGGCCTGCGTCATGCTGCGCCAGTTCCTTGAGGAGCGTTACAAGGGAACCCGCCCCGTTCTGTGGGGCGATGCCCTGCGCGAGGCCGAGTTCACCTACTGGATCTACGAAGGGCTGTTTGGCCTGGGGGAATGGACGGCGCCACAGCTGGTCGCCGATACCCCACGCGACCCAACCAGCGAGACCACTCACAAGGAGAGCCGTCATGAAGTTTGACAATATCGTTATCGGCGGTGGCATGGCGGGACTCTCGGCCGCCCTGCGGCTGGTAGAGGCGGGCCAGAAGACCCTGCTGATGGCCTCCGGCCAGAGCGCCCTGCACTTCTCCTCCGGCTCGGTCGATCTGCTCGAAAGCGAGGGAGATCCCCGCGCCGCCCTGCCCGCCTTTATGGCTGCCCATCCGGATCATCCCTACAGCAAGGTAGGGATGCAAAATATCGAAGCGAGCCTGGCCGATCTGCAGCGCCACTGCGCCGAGCAGGGATTGCCGCTGGTGCGCCACGACACCAATCACCAGCGTCTGACCCCCATCGGCACCCTCAAGCGTACCTGGCTCTCCCCCGATACCTGTGCCTGCGTGACCGATGCGCCGATCCCGGATGTACTGCTGCTGGCCACCCTCGAGGGCTTTCGCGACTTTCATCCAGCACTGGCGGCCGCCAATCTGGCGACCCATCCGCGTTTTGCCCACTGCCGCATTCTGACTGGCGAAATCCGCCTGCCCCTGCTGGCGGAATTCAGCCGCAATCCCCACGAGTTTCGCTCAGCCGACATCGCGCGCCTGTGTGACAAGCATCATCTGGTGGCCGATCTGGCCCGCGAGATCAGCCGCATGGTGCAGGAGAGCGGTGTTCCCGGCTGCCGCCATATCGTGCTGCCCGCCTGCCTTTCGCTGGGGCTGGTTGGCCCGCGTCTGGCGAAGCTGGAGCAGCGCACCGGCTGCACCATCAAGGAGGTGGCCACCATGCCGCCGTCTCTGATCGGAATGAGAATGCAGGAGGCGCTCAAGCGCCGCTTTATGGCCCTTGGTGGCACCTTCCTCACCAGCGAGCGGGTGCTGGGCGCCCGTTACGAATGTGACCGGGTAGTCGGCGTACATACCCAGAATGGCGATGATCAGCTGTTCGAGGCGGACAACTTCGTGCTTGCCTCCGGCAGCTTCTTCAGCCGTGGGCTGGAATCCCGTCTGCGCGGCATTCGCGAGCCCATCTTCGATGCCGATGTGCTGAGTCTGGAGGAGCGTGACGCCTGGGCCGGTCGCCGCCTGTTCGACCACCACCCTTTCATGGGCTTCGGGGTCAAGACCGACGACAAGCTGCGGGTGCTGCGTGGCGGCAAGCCGCTCGCCAACCTCTATGGTGCGGGCAGTGTCTTGGCCCATTACGACCCAATTCGTGAAGGTTCCGGCTCCGGTGTTGCCGTTGCCACCGGCTGGCAGGCTGCCGGCCATATTCTGGGCGCGGCCCAATGATTACTACGTCCCATATCCCGTGTCTTCATCATCGCCGGGAGGAGAACTGACATGCTACTGGATCACGCCAACCAAACTTTCGATCAGTGCATCAAATGCACCGTCTGTACCGCCTACTGCCCCGTGGCCAAGGCCAACCCCGCCTACCCCGGCCCGAAACAGGCGGGCCCGGATGGCGAGCGGCTGCGGATCAAGAGCCCCGAGCTGTTCGATAGCGCCCTCAAGCACTGCACCAACTGCAAGCGTTGCGAAGTAGCCTGCCCGAGCGGAGTGCGCATCGGTGACATCATCGCCAAGGCCAAGCATCAGTACAGCGGTTTCAAACCGGGGATCCGCGAGTTCGTCCTCTCCCACACCGATCTGATGGGCAGCATGTCTACCCTGATGGCCCCGGTGGTCAACTTCACCACCGGCCTCAAGCCAATGAAAATGGTGCTGGACAAGGCGCTGGGGGTCTCATCCCACCGCGATCTGCCCAAATACTCCCAGGGCACCTTCCGCGGCTGGTACAAGAAGCAAAAAGAATCTCAGGCCCGCTTTGCGCGGCAGATCGCCTACTTCCACGGCTGCTATGTCAACTACAACCACCCGCAGCTTGGCAAGGAGCTGGTACAGGTGCTCAACGCCATGAACATCGGCGTGCAGTTGCTGGAGCGGGAGAAGTGCTGCGGCGTGCCGCTGATTGCCAACGGCTTCATGGACAAGGCCAAGCAACAGGCGGCCTTCAACATCAAGCAGATGGAGAACTCCCTGCTGGGCAACGAGATGCCGCTGCTGGCCGCCTCCTCCACCTGCGGCTTCACCCTGCGGGACGAATACCCCCACCTGCTGGAGCAGGACAACCACAAGGTACGGGATCGCATCTCGCTGGTGACCCGCTTCCTGTGGAACGAGTTCTACAAGGGCAACAAACCGGCGATGAAGCCGCTCAATCTGCACATCGCCTACCACACCCCCTGCCACATGGAAAAAATGGGGGGCGTCATCTACACCCTCGAATTGCTGCGCGCCATTCCCGGGGTCAAGGTGACGGTACTGGAGTCCCAGTGCTGCGGCATCGCTGGCACCTACGGCTTCAAGTCGGAGAACTACCAGACCAGCCAGACCATCGGCGAGGGGCTGTTTGATCAAATCAACCGCCTCTCCCCCGATCTGGTGATCACCGACTGCGAGACCTGCAAATGGCAGATCGAGATGAGCACCAGCTTCCGCTGTGAACATCCGATCCACCTGCTGGCCCAGGCGTTGGCCTGAATCCCCGGCCCTTACGGCCGCATAAAAACAATCCACGCAGAGATAAACAAAGAGCCGGCAATTGCCGGCTCTTCTTTTTTAAGCTTCACGCACGCTATCAGGGGTGCTGGATGATCAGGCTATGTTGATCTTCCAGCATGCTCTGCAGGATATCGTGGGACGAGGTGCTGGTGAGATTCCAGCTGGTTAGATCCACATCCTTCAGGGTGATCTGCTGAGTTATCTGGCCATCACCCGCGGGGGAAACCGAGAGATTCACATCGCTCAGGCCATTGCTCCCCGTGGTCACCGAGGCTGAGAGATGCTTGAGCAGATCATCGACACCATTGCCAGTGACCCCTTGCAGCATATCAGCCAGATCGATCTTGTCCCCTTGCTCCGGATGGAAGTCGGTGATGGTATCGATGGCGGGCAGCCCCAGACTCCCCTCATCCCCGTGTTGCCAAACGAAGAGATCGCTGCCAGCCCCGCCGGTGAGGATGTCGTTGCCATGCCCCCCCAGCAGACGGTCATCACCAGCGGAGCCAAACAGCCAATCCCCCTGATCGGAACCGACCAGCTCATGACCACTCTGGCCGTGCACCGTGATGGTCTCAAGGGGCGTGCTGACGGTTGAGCCGCCGACACTCGACTCGGCACTGATCCCCAGCACATGGTCACCGTCGCCAAAACCGCTGAAGTAGAGCGGAACCGAGTGATCGGCCGGGATCAGCCAGTCGCCATTGCTATCGGCATGACCGATGCTCTGACCATGCTCATCCTGCACCTGCGCCCCATTCAGGCCGCTGATGCGGATGGAGAGCTCACCGGTGGCCGGATTGACCACGCTGGCGTTGATGCCAAGGGGGATAACGGCCCCCTGCAAGGCATGGAACGCATGCTGATCCACCGTCAGACCCGGCATATCCGGCTCGGGAGTGACCGTGATGGTCACCTGATCGGTGTCGCTCAGCGGGCCACCCGCACCAGTGTTGCCCTGATCGGAGGTAGTGACGGTAAGGGTATCCTCTCCCCAGAAATCTTTGACCGGTTCATAGTGCAGGTTGCTTGCCAGCAACTGGTTGAGATCAGCCAGCGACCCCACCAGAGTGATCTCGCTGGTACCCGCCCCCTGCACCATCACGGCACCAGTTGCACCCAGCAAGGTCAGCACACCATGCTCGACCCGCAGCACCATGGAGACAGGCGCACTGCCTGCATCCACATCCTTCACGCTGACACCGGAGAGCGACAGGGAGCCATCCTCCTTCACCGTCATGCTGCCAGGCAGCTGATTGACCGGGGCATCGTTGACCGGCTGCACCTCGATAGGCAGCACATCGGTATCGCTGAGTGCCCCGCCACTACCCGTGTTCCCCTGATCGTTGGTGACCATGGTCAGGGCGTCATTGCCGTAGAAATCACTGTTGCCCTGATAGGTGACCCCACCAGAGAGCAAGGCATTGAGATCGGCCAGCGTGCCGGTCAGCACCAGCGAACCGGTGCCGTTGCCGACCACCGTCACGCCGCTGCCAGCAGGCAACGTCAGGGTGCCATGCTCCACCGACAGGGTGATCTTGATGGGGCTGCTGCCCGCGTCCACATCTTTCACCTGCAAACCGTGGATGACGAAAGGCTGATCTTCCTGCGCGACCTGAGGAGCCGTTGGCAATACGTTGATTGGCGCATCGTTGACCGGACTCACCTCCACATGGATGGTGCCATTGACCTCGGGGCCGAGGGCGCCGTTGTCGAGGCTCTGGGCGGTGATCTTGAGATCCAGTGCACCGTTGGCATCATTGGTCACCAGCTCGACAGCCCCCAGCTTGCCGCCCTCGGTAGTGACCTGCCAGCGACCGCCACCCAGATCAACAACCGTCCCCGCCACGCCATTTGGCAAGCGGATCTCGGCACCATCAGGCACCCCTTCGATGGTGACCCGCACCTGCTCGTGCTTGTTCTCATGCACATTACCCGCACTGCCGCCGGTTGGCTGGGAATCCCGGGTCTCCAGCCCCAGCTCCAGCGTGATCACATCCCCCTCGGTACCGCTCGCCTGATCCTGAATATCGGCGATAAGGGCATCCCCTACCGGCGTCACGGTGACGGTAAAGCTGCCACTGGTTTCGAGGGGAATGGTGAGCCCCTTGTCCAGGGTAAAGGCGCTCAGTGACAGCTCCACGGTGCCGCTGAAATCAGCTGGCGGGATCAGGGTCAGCTTGGAGAAATCGGTCCCCACGGGTACCTGCCAGACGCCGCCACCATTGTTGACCGCCGGAGCCGACAGGGTGAAGCCATCCGGTACCCCCTTGATCTGCAGCGCGACGATCTGCTCCGAGCCATCGTTATCGATTAGGGTTGCGCCAAATCCGGCAAGGTTGACCGTGCCATCCTCGCTCCCCGTGACGCTATGCACCGAGAGCTGGGCCGGATCGTTGACCGGTCTCACCTCAAAGCCGACCTGGCCGCTCCAACTGCCGCTGTCGCTCACCTGTTGGCCACCGACCAGCGCGGTATCGACGATAGCGACCTTGATGTCGAGCGGTACCTGACCGCTGAAGTGCTCTTTGGGCACAAACACCAAATCCTTGAGTGCTGCCACATCGTTGACCACCAGGGTGTTGACCGGCTTGCCGCTGCCATCGAGGAAGTAGCCATATTTGACATCCACCGTGATGGTGACCCGCTCAACGGTTTCGAGGCCGCCACCCGCGATGGAGGGGCTGATATCGGCCAGTTTCACCGAGAGATCGAGGTGGATCTCGCTATCTTCCAGATTGTCCGGCTGTCCGTCATGGTTGGTGTCCTGCACGGTCAGCGTCAGTTCCGGATGCTCGCCACGGCCACCATTCACATCGACCACGGGGGCCACATCGACCCGTACCGTGCTGCTGTCAACCTTGATGTCGCCACTGGCGGTATCCGTGTTGACCACCTTCACCTCGATATTGAGCGAACCGGCAAAGTCCTGTGGCAAGCCAAGGGTCAACCCTTCCAGGCCCGCCAGTGACGGTGGTACCTTGATGACGTATTCACCGGTCGAGATGTTGTACTCGGCCCCGCTGATGGTCACGCCCGCCGGCAACCCCTTGAGGACAATGGTCACCTCGTCGCTCGCCTGATCGGCGGCGCCGATATGGATCACGCCTTTGAGCTGCTGACCAAAATCAACCCGGATATCCTCCTTGCCCACCAGCACGGCGTTGTCGTCGATATCGACAGTCGCCGCCGGCGTCTTGGGCGTCACTGGCTTGTTTTCAAATTCGGCACTGGTTTCCAGGCTCACTTTGACATGGGCACTGGCATCGCCATCATCGCCCCGGTCGATCACCATGGCATCGATGCGGATCGGTTGAACCTTGCCGACAAACCCGTCCGGCGCATGCAGCTTGAAGCTACCGAGATTGCCCGCCGGCACGATCCAGCTGCCGTTACCGTTGTTGATACCGCCAACCACCACGAACTGATCGCCTGCACCACCGTTCAACACCGGCAGGTTGATCACCAGATAGTCGATCTCCTCCACGCTCGAGGGATCGAGGTCGGTAAAGATGAAGCGTCCACTCAGGTCTATATCAGCCCCACTCTGCCCCACGAGAGCTCCACCGTTCTGGGCCAGCACGGCGCTGCTGTGGGGCGGTCCCCTGCTGCTGTTGGGGCTGGCGCTGTTGATCCTGTCTCGCCGCCTGACGCGCACAAAGGTGCAACCCATCCCTGCCGTTAAGGCTTTCGTTGAGGCCCCCCCTCAGCCCGCGGCCGATCCGCGCAGCGAATTGAATCTGTTGATCATGCGTGTAGAACAAGCGGGCCTCTCCCCAGACCAACCACTCTACAGGGAGCTGAGCGCCGCCCGCCTGGCCAACGCCATCCCGGCGGCTGAGCTGGCCCTGCGCGCGCAACTGGCCAACCGGCATGACAATCGCGGCCGCCATCATCGGCACGGGCGGGCCTTGTTGCTGCTTAGCCTCTTGGCCATCGCGGCCGTTGCCGCTGTGTATCTCAGCACCGGCCGTTATCAGGCGTGGCAGGATTATGCATCCCGTCCTGATCCGCTGGCGGGGTTGAGCCCGCGGGATCTGCAGGACAAGGAGCTGGGGAGTCTGCATCAGAAGCTTCAACGCAGCCCCGCCGATCTCGACAGCTGGGCGGCGCTCGGCCAGCTCTATCTCTATCGGGGTGAATATGACAACGCCCTGCTCGCCTACCAGCGTCTCGCTCTGTTGGAGGGGGGCGCTAGCGCGGCGACTCAAGCCGCGCAAGCCACTGTGCTCTACTATCAGGCGGGCCAGCAGCTGACTCCCGAGGCAACCCGCCTGCTGGAGAGTGCCCTCAAGCAAGATGCGGGGGAAGTGAGCGCCCTGATGCTGCTTGCCTCCGATCACTTCCTGCATGGCCGCTACAGTCAGGCCATTGCCCTGTGGCAGCAACTGCTCGATGGCGAGCGCCCTCGCATCAACCGGGCCGCGCTGATCGAGGCGATCCAGACGGCAAGCATCATGGGCGGGTAACCCCTTGATTGAAGGAGGGTAATCATGGTGATATGGCGCCGCGACCACGCAAGTGGTTCAGCACTCTCTTTCAATAGACAAGGATGTCTGGATGCAACTCACCCTGTTAAACGACTCGGGCAAATTCGATGGGCTCGATGACACCATTAGGCATGTCTTTGCCGAGACGGCGCACAAATTGAATGCCTTGTTCGATCTCTCCCAACTGGATGTCACCTTCAGCCCTTTTGCCGAGGGGGATGCTCCCGACTCGGGTATCGGTGGCTGGGCCATCAACATGTATCGGATAGAACTCCAGCTTGATCTGGAACGGCCTGATATCAAAGAGGTGATCATCACCGAATTGCCTGCCGTGCTGGCCCACGAAGTCCACCATATAGTGCAAAAGAAGAACAAGGTGGAAGCAGAAACACTGGCCGAAAACCTGATTTTTGAAGGGCTGGCCTGCTACTTTGAGCAGAGGTTCAATGGCGGCACACTCCCCTCGCTGTTCAAGGAGTCTCATCACCATGACTGGCAATCGCTCCTGGCAGAGATGACGCCCCATCTATCCAGCAAGCAGTTCAACTTTTTAGACTTTTTCTACTGCCGTGATAACCGGCCATTTCCCAAATATGCCGGTTACTGGGTGGGGTTCAATCTGGTGGCCAACTATCTGGCCAAAAATGGCCTGAATGAAATAGAGGTCATGGGCCTGCCCGCCGAGGCGTATTTCAATTAACACGCCTTCACACTGTTCATGGCTATCACAGAGCCCAAACCCGGAGAGAAGATCATGATCCCCATTCGCTGCAAGGCCGTCTCCGGCGTTGCCCTTACCACTGTCGATGGCGAAAACAAATTGCTGGTGATGAAACGGGTCAAGGGGGGCTTCTGGTGCCATGTGGCGGGCACGGTGGAGGCGGGTGAAACCGGCTGGCAGACCATTATTCGGGAGTTTGGCGAAGAGACGGGGCTCAGGGTCACCGAACTCTACAACGGCCAGTATCTGGAGCAGTTCTACGAGGCGAGCTTGAATACGGTGGAGGTGGTACCGGTCTTTGTGGTCTATTGCCCGCCCAATCAGGCGGTGACCCTCAACGATGAGCACACCGAATACCGCTGGTGTTCCCTGGCCGAAGCCAAGGCGCTGGTGAGTTTCCCCGGCCAGAAGGCGCTCTACGACCATATCTGGCACCATTTTGTCGACAATGCTCCCTCTCCCCTGATGCGGGTCGATATCTGCTGACCGCGCACGGCTTCCCCCTGTAAATGCAACACGCCCCCGGATGGGGGCGTGTTGTATCTCAAGCCAGCCAAGCGCTTTTGTTAGACCAAGCAGATGGCCTACGGCCGCTCGCCAGCGGCCAGACGGCGGTTGATATCGGCGATAACCGGGGCGATGTCGGCAAGGGTATCAATCACATAGTGTGCCCCCGCCGCCCGCAGTTTGGCCTCGGCCGGTGCGCGCCGGGCGGCGATCTCCGCCTCGCTCATGGCGGCAAACTCGTCCCAGGTGGCACCAAACTCGTTGCCGGAGACAGACAGCCCCACCGTCCACATGCCCGCGTTAAGCCCTTCGCTGATACCCGGCACGGCGTCATCCACCTTGATGCAGCGATGCACCGCACTCACTCCGAGCTCAATCACGTTGGCCAGCGCCATCCAGGGGCCGGGGCGACCACCAGCCTTGAGATCGTCGGTGGCGACCCAGTGATCCGGGCGGTAGCCGTGATCGGCCGCAGCAGGTACCAGCGCCTCCATCACCGGACGGGGATAACCGGAGCAGGAGCCGATTTTCATCCCCTGCACCCGCAGAGCGTCCAACACAGGCAGCACACCGGGGATGGGGGCGGCAAAGCGGGTCACGGCGGCAATCTGCAGCGGCATAAAGGTGTGATAAATGTGGTCCACCTCGGCGTGGCTCATGGGGTGGCCAAAGCGGGCCTGCCAGCGTGCATCCACCGAGGGCAGACGGCCCAGCGCGGCGATATGATCCCACTTGCCAAGGCCCATGGGCTGGCGTGCCTCATCCAGAGTAACGGGGAAGTCATAGGCGCGGGCGAAGGCCTCGACGAAGATGGAGGTGGGGGCGAAGGAGCCGAAATCGACGACGGTGCCGGCCCAGTCGAGGATCAGCGCCTCCACGTCGGTGGCCGGCTGGATGGCAATTTGCAAGTCAGTCATGGTGATGTTCCTGTTTCGGTGAAAGTGCGATCTCGCCAAGGGCGCGATCGAGAATGGTGATGGCCCGCACCAGATCGGCGCGAGCGATATTGAGCGGCGGCGAGAGCTGGATGACATTGCCCTGAGAGACCTTGAAGCTGAGCCCCAGCTCCAGACAGCGGTAAAGCAGCCGCTCGGCGGCCTGGCTATTGCGGGTGCGACTCTGGTGATCGACCACCAGATCGAGCGCCCAGAGCATACCGATACCGCGAACCTGCCCGATCAGCGGGTGACGCTCGGCAAGCGCCGCGAGCTCGCGCGCCATAAAGCGGCCATCCTCCTGCGCTTTTGCCAACAATCCCGCTTCTCGGATTGTCTCTATAGTGGCGAGGGCCGCCGCGCAGCCGATAGGGCTCTTCTCGTGGGTGTAGTGACCGAGCGAGATGGCTGCGGCCTGATTGAAACGGTCGCGGGTGATAAGCGCCGCAAACGGCACCACCCCGCCTCCCAACCCCTTGCCCAGACAGATGATGTCCGGTTCGATGCCGAACGCTTCGAAGCTGAACCAGTGGCCAGTGCGGCCCAGGGCATTGGGGATCTCGTCGACGATCAGCAGCACCTTGTGGCGATCACAGATCTCCCGCACCCGCTGCCAGTAGGCCTTCGAGGGCACCTGTACATCGGTGTTGCGGATCGGCTCGGCGATAAAGGCGCCGATCCCCCCCTCCTTCTCGATGACGTACTCCAGATAATCGGCGTAGTGCAGGTCATCCCCCTCCCCGCGATACCAGACACCGCGATAGCGGGTGGGGGGCGGGATGCGCTCCACTCCGGCCATCAGCGGGCCCATACCGGCGCGAAAACAGGCTTCACCGCCGACTGAGATGGCATCAAGGGAGGCGCCGTGAAAGGCATCCCACAGGGACACCACCTTGCTGTTGCCGGTAATGAAGCGGGCAAGCTTCAGGGCAATCCCCACCACCTCGCTGCCGCCGGGGGCGAACAGCACCCGGTTAAGATCGCCGGGAGCCAGTTCAGCCAGGGTGCGGGCGCAGTCGATGGCAACCTGATGGGTGTAGCGGCGGGGCGCGAACGGCAGATCGGCGAGTTGCTGCTGCATCGCGGCTACCACCCTGGGGTGACCGTGGCCCAGTTGATGGACGCTGTTGCCGTGAAAATCGAGGTAACGCTTGCCCGATACGCTGGTCAACCAGCTCCCCTGCGCGCGCTCAAGCAGATCGAGACAGGGGGTGGAGAGGGCCTGATGGAGAAAGTAGCGGCTATCCTCCGCCAATCCGGCCCGTACATCTTCGCTCTGGCCCGCCCACCAACGCGCCCGCCCCTCGCCGAGGTTGATATCCCCTTCGCTGTCGGCACGGCCGCTGCCGTGCAGCTTATGGTCATGCAAATCGCGGCCACGCAGATCGCAACCCTGAACCGGCATGCTGGTCATCACTCGTCCCCTTGCCAGTAGCAGGCGCTGGCCATGGCGGCGAGCAGATCGCGCATCTGCTCCGGGGTCACATCGCCGATATTACCGATACGGAAGCAATCGGCCTGGGAGACCTTGCCCGGATAGATGACAAAGCCCTGCGCCTTGAGCCGCTGGTAGAAGTCGGCGAAGCGGTAGTCAGGGTGGGTCGGAGAGTAGAAGGCGGTGATGATGGGGGATTGCCACTGTTCTGGCAGCAGCGGCGCAAAGCCGAGAGCGGCCATCCCCGCCACCAGCGTGCGCTGGTTCTCGCGGTAGCGCTGATGGCGGGCGGCAATGCCCCCCTCTTCGTCCAGCTCGCGCAGGGCCTGGGCAAAGGCAAGCACGGTATGGGTGGGCGAGGTAAAGCGCCACTTGCCCCCCTGCTGCTCCATGGTCTGCCACTGGGCATGCAGGTCGAGGGAGACCGAGCGGGCGCGACCGGCGCAGGCCGCCAGCGCGGCGCGGCGAGCGATGACGAAGCCAAAACCCGGCACCCCCTGAATGCACTTGTTGGCCGAGCTGATGAGAAACTCGATGCCAAGGCGCCCCATGTCGATGGGGATACCGCCAAAGCTGCTCATGGCATCGACAATCAGGCGGATGCCGCGGCGCTGGCAGAGCTCAGCCACCTCCTCAAGGGGGTTGAGCATGCCGGTGGTGGTCTCGCAGTGCACCATGGCCAGATGGGTGATCTCGGGGTGGCGCGCCAGCATCGCCTCGATAGCGGCGGGCTCCGGGCGGGTGGTCTCGCCGCAGTCCAGCTCATGGTGACGCAGGCCAAGACAGCGGGCCATCTCCCCCATGCGGGCACCGTAGGCGCCGTTGTTGATGATCAGCAGACACTCATCGCTACCTATCGCCGAGCCCAGCACGCTCTCCACCACATAGCTGCCACTTCCCTGCAGCAGCACGGCGCTGTAGTCACTTTCATATTCAGGGCCAGTTGCAAGCCGCACCAGCTCGCGGCGGATGGGCTCCACCACCCCCTGGTTGTAGTCCGCATCCCAGGTACAGCTGTCTTGCAGCATGGCGGCACGCACCGTGGCTGTGGTCGAGAGGGGGCCCGGGGTCAGCAGCAGGTAATCGACGGCGGCGGGGGTCGCAGGAATATGGGTCATGACTTCGCTCCTTTTTGGTATATACCAGAATGAGCGCATTGTGGGTAACTCCCCCGCCAAGGTCAAAGGGGTGGCGCTACGTGCAACAAAAAATTCATTTTCAACGCCGGGTTCGCGATAATCTAGGAAGCCTGAACAGCAGGGGGCGCACTGGTATCTACCAACGCATGTTGATGTCGCCGTTTAACCACCGGGCAGATGACCTGCCCTGTGCCCAGCCGATTGCCCAACTCATTGCACAACTTATTGCGCAATTTATTGTAAAAATAGGGATTTTCATGAGCAAACCGCAATATCTGCAGATCAAGGATGCCCTCGCCAACCAGATCCTGGCGGGGGGGCTGGCCCCCAACGACAAGCTCCCCTCCGAGCGGCTGCTGGGGGAACTCTATGGCACCACAAGGGTCACCATTCGCGAGGCACTGGTGCAGCTGGAGGCAAACGGCCTCATCTATCGGGAGGATCGCCGCGGCTGGTTTGTCACCCCGCCGCGCTTTCGCTTGAACCCCAGACGCACCTCCAACTTTCACCAGATAGTGCGGGAGCAAGGGGGCGAGCCGCGCACCGAGCTGCTGGAGAAAAGCCGCCAGGCAGTGCCGCCCGCGTTGATGGCGCAGTTGCAGCTCAAGCCGTTCGACAGCCTGTTTCTGCTCAAGCGACTGCGCTACGCCAACGGGCGCGCCATCTGCTACTGCGAGAACCACTGCCTGCCTGAACGAGTACCCGGCCTGCTGGAGCTGGATCTCGACGGCAGTCTGACCGAGATCTACCACGCCCATTACGATCTTCATTACGCCCGCATGCAGGTGCGCTTCTTCCCCACCGCCCTGCCGGACGAGGTGGCCAAGGCGCTGGGAGCAACCGCCGGTCTGCCCGCCCTGCGCCTCGAGCGACTCAACTTCGATCAGCACGGCCGGGTGCTCGACTTCGATCTGGAGTACTGGCGCCACGACAGTCTGGAGATCGAGGTGGATACCCAGGATTAGTCACAGACAAATCAGGAACGGCAAAACGTCACGGGGCTGTCACGGTCACGTCATAAAGATCCCCTAGCCTCTCTCTCGACCAATCTGGTTTATACCAAGCCAATTTAACTGGAGAAGAGGATGAAACAGGGAACCCATCTGCTGGCCGCCGCCGTGCTGGCTGCCATGACCGCCCCGGCACTGGCCGCGACCGATCTCACCGTCTACACCGCCTTCGAACCGGAGCAGCTCAACGAGCTGAAAACCGCGTTCGAACGCCAGCATCCGGATATCAACATCAAGTGGGTGCGTGACTCCACCGGTGTGGTCACCGCCCGCTTGCTGGCAGAAAAAGCCCAGCCCAAAGCAGATGTGGTATGGGGACTGGCCGCCACCAGCCTGATGCAGCTCGATCAGCAGCAGATGCTCAATGCCTATGCACCGAAAGGGCTGGATAAGCTCGACAGCCGCTTTCGCGACAGCAAGGCCGAGCCGCACTGGATCGGTCTGGACGCCTTCTTCAGCGCAATCTGCTTCAACAAGGTAGAGGCGGAAAAACAGGGGATCCCGGCCCCCACCAGTTGGGCCGACCTCACCAAGCCCATCTACAAGGGCAAGGTGATCATGCCCAACCCCAGCTCCTCCGGCACCGGTTACCTGAGCGTCGCTGGCTGGCTGCAGACCATGGGCGAGCAGCAGGGCTGGCAATTTATGAACGGCCTGCACCAGAACATCGACCGTTACACCCACTCGGGCTCCGCCCCCTGCAAGCTGGCCGCCAGCGGCGAGACGGTGATCGGTATCTCCTTCGACTTCCCGGCTACCAACCTCAAGGCCAAGGGTGCCCCCATCGAGGTGGTATTCCCGAAAGAGGGTTCGGGCTGGGATATGGAAGCTGCCGCCATCATCAAGGGCACCCCCAAGCTGGAAGCCGCCAAACAGCTGCTCGACTTTGCCGCCACCGAACAGGCCAACGCCCTCTACAACAAGTCGTTCGCCGTGGTCGCCATCCCCGATGTAGCCCAACCTAGAGCGGGTTACCCCGCCAATATCAAAGGCCAGATGATCGACAACGACTTTAGCTGGGCAGCCCGCGAGCGTAACGCCATCCTGGCCCAGTGGAGCGCCAGCTTCGACGGCAAGACCGAAGCCAAACAGTAAGCGTGAAGGGCGGCGGTTTGTTCACGCCAGACACACCGCTGCCAATAAACTGCCAGTCGAAGGCCAACAGCTGTTGGCCTTCGCTTTTTGGTTTTAACTTCCCGAGTTTGCATTGCCTTCAATTAGCGATGCTTAGTCCATTCGCACAGTGCCCAGCCACTTGCTGGCGACCCGATGTCATTTGACTGTCATCAAGCTGTCATCCCCCGATCACCTGACCGTCACACTTCACCCGCAAACTGGTATATACCAAATCAGTAGCGAGTCGAACCATGACCCAGCCCTATCTGGACATTCAACATCTCAACAAGCAGTTCGGTGCTTTTCAGGCCCTCAAGGGGATCTCTCTGACCATTGAGCCGGGGGAGTTTATCTGCTTTCTCGGCCCCTCCGGCTGCGGTAAAACCACCTTGCTCAGAGCCATCGCCGGGCTGGATCTGCCGGACAGCGGCGAGATCTGGCAAGGGGGGCGCAATATCTCCCGGCTGCCGCCCCAGCAGCGCGACTTTGGCATCGTGTTTCAGTCCTACGCCCTCTTCCCCAACCTGACGGTGGCCCAGAACATCGCCTTCGGCCTTGAGAATCAGGGGTTGGCGCGGGATCTCATCAAGGAACGGGTCGATCACTGGCTGGGGCTGGTGGATCTCACTGCCCAGTCCCACAAATACCCGAGCCAGATCTCCGGCGGCCAGCAGCAGCGGGTGGCGCTGGCCCGGGCGCTCGCCCTCTCCCCCGGCCTGCTGTTGCTGGACGAACCGCTCAGCGCGCTGGATGCGCTGGTGCGCACCCATCTTCGCAGCGAGATCCGCGCCCTGCAGCAGCGCCTTGGCATCACCACCATCATGGTGACCCACGATCAGGAAGAGGCGCTGACCATGGCCGATCGCATCGTGGTGATGGAGGGCGGCCGCATCGTGCAGATAGGCACCCCGCAGGAGATCTACCACCAGCCTGCCAGCCGTTTCGTGGCAAGCTTTGTCGGCACCATGAACTTCCTCGAGACCCTGGTTCTGAGCCCCACTCAGGTGCGCCTCAACGAACAACCGCTGCAACTCGCCAATCAGGCCGCGGCCGGCAGCAAATTGCAGGTGGCGATCCGCCCCGAGGCAATCACCCTGAGTGCGCCGAGCGAGCCGTATCTTGGCCAACATGGCGTTGAAGCAACCATCGATCAGGTGGAGTTTCTCGGCGCCGCTCAGCGCCTTATCTGCACCGCCGACACCTATCTGGGCCCGCAGCAGATCCTGGTGGAGCGCCCGACCCACGAGCTACCCCGCCACGAACAGGGTGACTGGCGCAGCGGCATGCGCTGCTCGCTGCACTGGCCCGCTGGAGCGATGCAGCTGTTTGAAGGAGAGCGCCCATGACAGCCCCCCTTGCGACCTCTTCCCTGTTGCCGCCAGCGACAGCCCGCCAAGACTCTCGCTGGCAGCGGCTCTGTCGCGGCTGGAGCCGGGATCAGCTGCTGCAACTGATCCTGCTTGCGCTCGGCATCACCCTGCTCACCGGCGGTCTGCTGCTACCGCTGCTCACCATGCTGCAAAAGAGTCTGCAGGATGAGAACGGCCTCTGGATAGGCCTTGCCAACTTCAGCGCCTACTTCGACTCCCCTCATCTGGGGCGCACCATCGGCAACACCCTCTGGCTCGGAGTGCTGATCACCACGCTGGTGGTGACCATCGCCTTTGGCTACGCCTATGCCCTCACCCGCACCTGCATGCCGGGCAAGCCCCTGTTTCGCCTCATCGGTTTGATCCCGCTGTTGATGCCCTCCCTGTTGCCCGCCATCAGTCTGGTCTACTGGTTTGGCAATCAGGGGATCGCCAAGGGGCTGCTCGGCGGCGAGAGCATCTACGGCCCCATCGGCATCGTCATCGGTCTGGGCTTCTGGTGCTTCCCCCACGCCCTGATGATCCTTATCACTGCGCTCGGTCAGAGCGACGCCCGCCTCTATGAAGCCTCCCGGGTGCTCGGCAGCAGCGGCTGGCGCACCTTTGTCACCGTCACCCTGCCTACCGCTCGCTACGGTCTTTTGAGCGCCGCCATCGCCGTCTTCACCCTCACCATCTGCGACTTCGGGGTGGCCAAGGTGATTGGCGGCCAGTACAGCGTGCTGGCCACCGATATCTACCGGCAGGTGATCGGGATGCAGAACTTCTCGCTGGGCGCCGTTGCCAGCGTCACCCTGCTGCTGCCGGCGCTGTTGAGCTTTGCCCTGGAGCACAGAGTGCGCAGCAAGATGCAGGAGCAGAGCAGCACCAAGGCGGTGCCCTATCAGCCCAAACCCCATCGGCTGCGGGATCTGCTGGCGCTCGGCTGGTGTACCCTCTGGGCCCTGCTGTTTCTGGCGCTGGTGGGGATGGCGGTTTACGGCTCCCTGGTGCAGTTCTGGCCCTACAACCTCGGGCTGACGCTGGATCACTACGCCTTTGACGGCAACAGCGTCTATGGCTGGCAGCCCTTTACCAACACCTTGCAGCTGGGCCTCTATACCGCGCTGATCGGCACCGTGCTGGTGATGGTGCTGGCCTGGGCGCAGGAGAAGGGGCGCCACTTCGCGCCGCTGCGCCAGCTGCTGCATCTGCTCGCCATGCTGTCGCTGGCAGTACCCGGCATGGTGCTGGGGCTGGGTTACATCTTCTTTTTCAACGGCAATCCGCTCTTTGGCACTCTCTATGGCACTCTGCCGCTGATGGTGCTCTCCTGCGTCATCCACTACTACACGGTGGGCCATATGACGGCGTTGACCAGCCTGAAACAACTGCCCAAGGAGCTGGAGCTGGTGGCCATCTCATTGCGCATTCCGCTCTGGAAGGCATTCTGGCGAGTCACCCTGCCCGCCTCCCTGCCCGCACTGCTGGAGATCTTCATTTACCTGTTCGTCAACGCCATGACCACCACCTCGGCGGTGATCTTCCTCTACTCGAGCGACAGCGTGCTCGCCTCCATCGCCGTGCTCAATATGGAGGATTCCGGCGATACCGCCGCGGCCGCCGCCATGGCCACCCTGATCCTGCTGGCCGCCGCCACCGTCAAGCTGCTCCAGCTCTTTTTAAGTCGCGCCCTGCTGGATCGCACCCAGCGCTGGCGCCACCCATAACCTTATCGAGGAGTCATCATGTCCACTCTCCCCTTCTGGCTGGCCGAGGCGCTCGCCGCCGAACATCCCGCGCCCCCCATCCCCCTGGTCGGCCACCACGAGGCCGATATCTGCATCGTCGGTGGCGGCTTTACCGGGCTGTGGAGCGCCATCGCCCTTAAACAGGCCGAGCCACACTTGCGCATCATGGTGCTGGAAAAAGATCGCTGCGGCAGCGGCGCCTCCGGGCGCAACGGCGGCTGCCTGCTCACCTGGTCGGCCAAGTATTTGACGTTAAAGCGCCTCTTTAGCGAAAAGCAGGCCGCCTGGCTGGTGCAAAGATCCGAACAGGCGGTGCACGAGATCGCCCGCTTCTGCGCAGCTCACAACATAGAGGCACAGCTGAGGGTCGAGGGCACCTGCTACACCGCCACCAGCGAGGCCCAGCGCGGCCTGATGGAGCCGGTATTGCAGGAACTCAAGCGAGCCGACCTTAACCAGTGGCAGGCGATTGCAGAGGGTGAACTGGCGAGCCAGAGCGGTTCCCACGTTCATCTGGAGGGGCTCTACAGCCCCCACGCGGGCTCGGTGCAACCGGCGCTCTTGGTACGCGGCCTGCTGCGGGTGGCGCGGGAGCTGGGGGTCGAGGTCTATGAACACTCCCCCATGCAGCGCCTTGAGGCGGGCCAGCCTGCGCGGGTACAGACACCGCAAGGTGAGGTGCATGCCCGCAAAGTGGTGCTGGCCCTCAACAGCGCTATGGTGCAGCACTTTCGCGAGTTTCGCCGCAGTATAGTGCTGGTCTCCTCCGATATGGTGATAACCGACCCAGCGCCGGATGCACTGGCCGCCCAGCAGCTTGAACACGGCCGCTCCGTGGTGGATGGCCGCACCTTCGTCCACTACTACCGCTCCACCCCGCAAGGGCGGCTGATGCTGGGCAAAGGGGGCAACACCTTCGCCTTTGCCAACCGCCATCTGGCCGAGTTCGATGCCCCCAGCCGTTATCTTGCCCCCCTCACCCGCACCCTGCGCCGCTTCTTTCCGGCGCTCAAAGAGGTACCCATCGCCGCCAGCTGGTGTGGCGCCTCCGACCGCTCAGTAGATGGCCTCCCCTTCTTCGGCCACTGGCGAGGGCAGCCCAATATCGTCTATGGCCTCGGCTATTCCGGCAACGGGGTGGCGCAGAGCTGGATCGGCGGCCAGATCCTGGCGGCTTTGGTGCGCGATGAAGTGCGGGAGGAGGACAAGCCGTGGCGCGACTGCGCGCTGGTCAGCGGCCCGCGTGGCTACTTCCCGCCCGAGCCATTTCGCTGGCTGGGGGCCATGGCGGTGCGCAACGCCATCCGGCGCAAAGAGCGGGCAGAAGATGAAAACAGCCCGGTGGCCTGGTATGACAAACAGCTGGCCAAACTTGCCGATGCCGCGGGCAAGGCGGATAAATAGCCCGGCGATAGAGGGCAACCATTTCCCATACTGTTTCGCCCCACCCCCTATTTCTTGAAACTGCCGACCCTAGGGTCGGCATTTTTACAGGTGAAATCTGAGGGGACATTATCGCCAAGCGTGATCAGCTGATGGTCCCAGCGGCGGCAGGATTGAGATAGCGTGATTTGTAGGTTGGCGCAGAGCGTAGCGAAGCCCAACATACGAGATTCATAGGTCAGGGGCAGGTTATAAAACGATAATCTGATTGTAGATGTGATAGCCAAGATAGATGTTCCAAATCTCCTCGCATGATCTAAAAACAATCAACCATTGATATTCACAACCATAAAAAATAAACTACTTCTACACCAACCACCTTAACCAATATTTAAAATGGATTTAAAATGCCACAAAGAATTATTTTATTAATGACATTGCTAATGCTGGTGGGCATCAGTATAAGTCTTTTCATTTCACCTGAAATATCCAACAACCACAACTCTATTTTTGACCTATTAAGAATAGGAATGAAAAATATACCCGCATGGTTTGGTGCTATTGCAGGAATATTTGGGTCGACACTTTTATCCTATTTTTATGCATTGGACAAACAGAAGCGTGACGATTTAAAAAAAGAACATGAAAAAAATATAGAAAATGCGTCAAAAATATTAATAACGATCGCGGGTTGTATAGAGCAATTGAAGTCCATTAAACATGTATATATGAGAAAAATTGAAAATCAAACTAGTATACAACGCTCCTTTAGATCAATGAACTTAGTACACGGAGAACTAACAGCAGTATCTATTGATGCTGCATCTCTTAGCTTTTTAGTGAAACCAAAAGAAAAAGCTGTCTTTCAGCTCACAGCAAGCAATCCGGTTTTTATTCAAACAGCAATTGGTCAATATAATGATATATTAGCTCTAATGAAAGAAAAAAAAGCCATGAGTGATCGATTAATCACTACATTATATGAAAGTAAAGGTGACTCTCAATCATTCAATCTTAGCTTTGAACCAAGTTATTTTTTGGGGAAAAAGACATTCCATGACATAATGAATTTCATTAGGCTCTCGGAGTGCTTTTTTAAAACCGTAGATGAAAGCATAGACACACTATCATCTATAGCAATAGATTTGTCTAGAGAAATGAAGTTGTATGTGAAGGAGCATAATCTCACAGAGACATTTTTATCTTACGAAAATGAAAGCCATATATTTGCAAGACCACCACAAATAGATGTAGAAAAAGAAATTGAAGCCTTGATCAACCGCTGTATGTATAGGGGGGATAATTTTAACATAGAAAATTGGCCTATATTTACAGCTAGCACATTAAAATAACGCGCATTTTATTTATACTTATTAAATATATAATAAGTATAAATAAAATGCCGCCCATCGGGCGGCATTTTTATTAGAGATAACGGGCTAACGGGAATTACCAGCCGGTGACTTCGCGCAGGGCCTTGCCGATATCGGCCAGGGAGCGGACGGTTTTCACGCCAGCATCTTCCAGCGCGGCAAACTTCTCGGCGGCGGTACCCTTGCCACCGGAGATGATGGCGCCAGCGTGGCCCATCCGCTTGCCGGGAGGGGCAGTAACACCGGCGATATAAGATACGACCGGCTTGGTGACGTGGGCCTTGATATAGGCGGCCGCGTCTTCCTCGGCGTTGCCGCCGATCTCGCCGATCATCACGATCGCTTCGGTCTGCGGGTCGTTCTGGAACATCTCCAGAATGTCGATAAAGTTGGAGCCTGGGATGGGGTCGCCACCGATACCGACGCAGGTGGACTGGCCAAAGCCCTCGTCAGTGGTCTGCTTGACCGCTTCGTAGGTCAGGGTGCCGGAGCGGGAGACGATACCCACCTTGCCCGGCTTGTGAATGTGGCCCGGCATGATGCCGATCTTGCACTCACCCGGGGTGATCACACCCGGGCAGTTGGGGCCGATCATCCGCACACCGGTCTCTTGCAGCTTCACTTTGACGTCCAGCATATCCAGAGTCGGGATGCCTTCGGTGATGGTGACGATGAGCTTGATGCCCGCGTCGATCGCTTCCAGGATGGCATCCTTGCAGAACGGCGCCGGAACATAGATGACGGAAGCAGTAGCGCCGGTCGCTTCAACCGCGTCACGGGCGGTGTTGAACACCGGCAGGCCCAGATGGGTGGTGCCGCCCTTGCCCGGGGAGACGCCGCCCACCAGCTGGGTGCCATAGGAGAGCGCCTGCTCGGAGTGGAAAGTACCCTGACCGCCGGTAAAGCCCTGGCAGATGACTCGGGTGTCCTTGTTGATCAGTACGCTCATCAGTTGGCCTCCGCTGCTTTGACGACTTGCTGCGCGGCATCGGTCAGACTCTTGGCCGCAATGATGTTGAGGCCGCTCTCGGCCAGCTTGATACCACCCAGCTCGGCGTTGTTGCCTTCCAGACGGACCACGACGGGCACCTTGACCCCCACTTCCTTGACCGCACCTATGATGCCTTCCGCGATCATGTCGCAGCGCACGATGCCGCCAAAGATGTTGACCAGCACAGCTTTGACGTTGCTGTCGGAGAGGATGATCTTGAACGCCTCGGTTACGCGCTCCTTGGTGGCGCCGCCGCCGACGTCAAGGAAGTTGGCCGGCTTGCCGCCGTGCAGGTTGACGATGTCCATGGTGCCCATGGCCAGACCCGCGCCGTTGACCATGCAGCCGATGTTGCCATCGAGGGCCACATAGTTGAGCTCCCACTGGGCGGCGTGCGCTTCGCGGGGGTCATCTTGTGACGGGTCGTGCATCTCGCGCAGCTTGGGCTGACGATACAATGCGTTGGCGTCGATGTTGATCTTGCCATCCAGGCAGTGCAGGTTGCCCTGCGCGGTGATCACCAGCGGGTTGATCTCCAGCAGCGCGAAATCGCAGTCGAGGAACATCTGGCCCAGACCCATGAAGATCTTGGTGAACTGTTTGATCTGATCGCCGACCAGACCCAGTTTGAAGGCCAGTTCGCGAGCCTGATAGGCCTGCGGACCCACCAGCGGGTCGATGGCCGCCTTGTGGATCAGATGGGGGGTTTCGTGGGCGATCTTCTCGATATCCACGCCACCTTCGGTCGAGGCCATGAAGACCACGCGGCGCGAACCACGGTCAACTACGGCGCCCAGGTAGAGCTCTTTGGCGATGTCGGTGCAAGATTCCACCAGGATCTTGGTGACCGGCTGGCCGTTGGCGTCGGTCTGGTAGGTCACCAGATTTTTGCCAAGCCAGTTCTGGGCGAAGGCACGGATCTCATCCTTGCTCTTGGCCACTTTCACGCCGCCCGCTTTACCGCGGCCACCGGCGTGTACCTGGCATTTGACGACCCAGGTATTGCCGCCAATCTTGTCGGCCGCTTCGGCTGCTTCTTGTGGGGTAGCACAGGCATAACCTTCGGAGACCGGCAGGCCATACTCGGCAAACAGCTGTTTTGCCTGATATTCATGCAGATTCATAGATGCTCTATCCGTGTTGTAGGTATTTCCGTCCGGGGCTGGTGTTTCTCAATCCCCTGTGAATGGGGGCCTGGGCGGCCCCTCGTTATCTTTCAATCGCTCGGGTATTACTCAAACGTCCAGCAGCACATTCGGCTCGGGGCGCAAACCCCTTGCCCGGGTGCCACGGGCTTAGACGTCCAGCAACAGACGGGTCGGGTCTTCCAGCAGCTCCTTGACGGAGACCAGGAAGCCTACCGATTCGCGTCCGTCGATGAGACGGTGATCGTAGGAGAGCGCCAGATACATCATCGGCAGGATCTCGACCTTTCCGTCAACGGCCATCGGGCGATCCTGGATCTTGTGCATGCCCAGAATGGCGCTCTGGGGCGGGTTGATGATCGGGGTAGACATCAGGGAGCCGAACACGCCACCGTTGGTGATGGTGAAGTTGCCGCCAGTCAGTTCATCCACAGTCAGCTTGCCGTCACGGCCCTTGCCCGCCAGATCCTTGATGGCCTTCTCGATGTCGGCCAGGCTCATGTTGTCGCAGTCGCGCAGTACCGGCGTCACCAAACCACGGGGGGTAGAGACGGCGATGCTGACGTCGAAGTAGTTGTGGTAAACCACGTCATCACCATCGAGCGCCGCGTTTACTTCCGGATAGCGCTTGAGGGACTCCACCACCGCCTTCACGTAGAAGGACATGAAGCCGAGCTTGATGCCGTGCTTCTTCTCGAAGATCTCGCCGTACTGCTTGCGCAGATCCATGATGGGCTTCATGTTGACCTCGTTGAAGGTGGTCAGCATGGCGGTAGTGTTTTTCGCTTCCAGCAGACGCTCGGCAATGCGCTTGCGTAGACGGGTCATCGGTACCCGCTTGTCGGTACGACCACCCAGCGGGGAAACCTTGGCTGCCGGGGCTGCAGTTTCGACCGGTGCGGCTGCCGCAGGCTGGCTCTTGGCCTTGATGAAGGCTTCCACATCATCCTTGGTGATGCGACCACCCTTGCCGGTACCGGTCAGCTTGGTCACGTCGATATCGTGCTCACCAATCAGGCGGCGCACCGAGGGGCTCAGGCCATCGGCGCCATCATCGACAACCGCTTCGGCCGGCTTCTCTTTGGTCTCTTCACCGGCCACGGCAGCCGCCTTGATGGTGGCGATCAGCTGGCGGGAGAGGACGGTCGCCCCCTCTGCCTGCAGGATGTCGCCCAGCACGCCAGCTTGCGGTGCCGGCACTTCCAGCACCACCTTGTCGGTTTCGATGTCGACCAGCACTTCATCACGGGCAACCAGATCACCCGGCTTCTTGTGCCAGGTGGCAATGGTGGCATCCGCCACTGATTCCGGCAGGTCCGGTACCTTGATCTCGATAGTCATCTAATCAGTTCCTTGTTACTTCTTGTTCAGGGCTTAGGCCAGAGTAAGGGCATCTTCCACCAAGGCTTTCTGCTGCTTGGCGTGGACGGACATGTAACCAACCGCCGGCGAGGCGGACGCCGGACGACCGGCATAACGCAGGGTGGCTCCGGTCGGCAGCACCTCATCGTAGTTGTGACGGGTGCAATACCAGGCGCCCTGGTTTTGCGGCTCTTCCTGACACCAGACAAAATCGGTGACGTGGCTGTAATCGGCCAGAATGGCGCGCACTTCCTCTTCCGGGAAGGGGTAGAGCTGTTCGATCCGCACGATCGCCACATCCTTCTGCTCCGCCTTGCGACGGGCTTCGAGCAGGTCGTAATAGACCTTGCCGGAGCAGAAGACCACCCGCTTGACCGCTTTCGGATCCAGCGCGTCGATCTCGCCAATGGCGTTCTGGAAGGTGCCTTCCGCCAGATCTTCGAGCTTGCTCACCGCCAGCGGATGGCGCAGCAGGGATTTGGGGGTCATCACGATGAGCGGACGGCGCATCGGGCGCACTACCTGACGGCGCAGCATATGGAATACCTGAGCCGGGGTAGAGGGCACGCACACCTGCATGTTGTGCTGGGCGCACATCTGCAGATAACGCTCCAGACGGGCGGAGGAGTGCTCCGGCCCCTGCCCCTCGTAACCGTGCGGCAGCAGCATGGTCAAGCCGCACATCCGGCCCCACTTCTGCTCACCGGAGGAGAGGAACTGGTCGACCACCACCTGAGCGCAGTTGGCGAAGTCACCGAACTGGGCTTCCCAGATGGTGAGGCCAGCCGGCTCGGCGCTGGCGTAACCATATTCAAAGGCCAGTACCGCGTTCTCGGTCAGCACAGAGTCATACACCTCGAACGGGCCTTGCTCGTCGTGCAGGTTGCACAGCGGGGTGTAGGTGCTGGCATCGGTCTGGCTGTGCAGCACGGCGTGGCGGTGGAAGAAGGTGCCACGGCCGGAATCTTCACCGGTAAAGCGGATGCGGGACCCCTTGTCCACCAGAGTGGCGTAGGCCAGGGTTTCGGCAAAGCCCCAATCCACGAGCTTCTCGCCAGCGGCCATCAGACGGCGGTCTTCGTAAATCTTCTCGACCTGACGCTGCAGCACGTGGGTCGCCGGATACTGGCTCACCCGCTCGCCGAGGCTCTTGAGGTGATCCATCGGCACGGCACTCTCATAGGCCATGTTCCAGTCGTGGCCCAGATAAGGGGTCCAGTCGACGGAGTGCAGCTCCATCGGCCGCCACTCTTTGCTCACCCGCTCACCGCGATCCAGCGCTTCGCGATACTCGTTGACCAGTTCGGTCGCCCGCTCCTGAGCGAGGCTCCCCTCGGCCACCAGCTGATCGGCGTAGATCTTGCGCGGGGTCGGGTGCTGCTTGATCTTCTGGTACATCAGCGGCTGGGTGGCGCTCGGCTCGTCCGCTTCGTTGTGACCGTGACGACGGTAGCAGACCAGCTCGATCACCACGTCGCGTTTGAAGGTGTTGCGGTAATCCAGTGCAATCTGGGTCACCAGCACCACGGCTTCCGGATCATCCCCGTTGACGTGCAGCACCGGCGCCTGCACCGCCTTGGCGATGTCGGTGCAATATTCGGTGGAGCGCAGGTCACGGATATAGGAGGTGGTGAAACCAACCTGGTTGTTGATGACGATGCGCACCGTCCCGCCCACGCCGTAGGCGCGGGTCTGGGACATGTTGAAGGTCTCGGCCACCACGCCCTGACCGGCCATGGCCGAGTCACCGTGAATGGTGATGGGCAACACGCTGGAGCCATCCTTGTCACCGCGACGATCCATGCGGGCACGGACCGAGCCGATGACCACAGGGTTGACGATTTCGAGGTGAGAGGGGTTGAACGCCAGCGCCAGGTGGACGTTGCCACCCGGAGTGGCGAAGTCGGAGGAGAAACCCATGTGGTACTTCACATCACCGGTACCCCAGGATTCGCCATGCTTGCCGGCAAACTCGTCGAACAGGTCCTGAGCGCGCTTGCCCAGCACGTTGATCAGCACGTTGAGACGACCGCGGTGGGCCATACCGATAACGGCCTCTTTGCAGCCCTGCTCACCGGCGCGACGGATCAGCTCCTTGAGCATGGGGATCATGGCGTCGCCACCTTCCAGCGAGAAGCGCTTGGCTCCCGGGAACTTGGCGCCCAGATATTTCTCCAACCCTTCGGCGGCGGTCAGGCTCTCGAGGAAACGGGTCTTCTCTTCGAGGGTGTAGCTCCCCTTCCCTTCAATGGATTCGAGACGCTGTTGCAGCCAGCGCTTCTCTTCCGTGGAGGTGAGGTGCATGTAGTCGGCGCCGATGGAGCCGCAATAGGTCTTCTTCAGCGAGGCGTAGAGGTCGGAGAGCACCATGGTCTCGCGACCGATGGCGTAGGAGCCCACATTGAAGGTGGCCTCCATATCTGCGCCCTGCAGGTTGTGGAACGCAGGCTCCAGTTCGGCAACGGTTTCACGCTGCCACAGGCCCAGCGGGTCCAGATTGGCATTCTGGTGACCACGGAAACGGAAGGCGTTGATCAGCTGCAATACCCGCACCTGCTTGGCATCCACTTGCGGATCGGAGACGGGGGCACTGTAGCGAGAGGGATCCTTGGCCAGACGACGGAAATAATCGCGGACCTGGGAGTGGGGTTGTTCAACCGCATGGCCATTGACCTGGGGCAGCTCGCTAAACAGGCTGCGCCACTCGTCGGACACGGAGTCAGGATTTTCCAGAAAGGATTCGTACAAATCCTCGATATAGCTTGCATTCGCACCAGCCAGGTGAGATGACTCCAACCAGGCCTTCATCACGCCGTTATGCATTTCTATCCCTTGTACTTCTTGTTACTGCTGCGCAGCTTGTAGGGGTCAAATAGCCATCCTGCCACGGGTGGGATGACTATCCAGAGGTCGGGCCAGCACGTGGCCGGCCCTGATACTAAACAGCCCGATTGAGCAACATCGACTTGATCTGGCCAATCGCCTTGGTCGGGTTCAAGCCTTTCGGACAGACGTTCACGCAGTTCATGATGCCATGGCAGCGGAACACGCTGAAGGCGTCGTCCAGATTCCCCAGTCGTTCGGTGGTCGCGGTGTCGCGGCTGTCAGCCAGCCAGCGGTAGGCGGCGAGCAGCCCGGCCGGACCGATGAACTTGTCGGGATTCCACCAGAAGGAGGGGCACGAAGTGGAGCAGCAGGCACAGAGAATGCACTCGTACAGGCCGTCAAGCTTGGCGCGCTCTTCGGGGGATTGCAGGTGCTCACGCACCGGCGGCAACTTGTCATCGTTGATGAGGAAGGGTTTGACCTTCTCCCACTGGGTGTAGAACTGGGTCATGTCGATCACCAGATCGCGGATCACCGGCAGGCCGGGCAAGGGGCGGATAACGACGTTATTGCCCTTCTTCAGCAGGTCGGAGAGCGGGGTGATACAGGCAAGACCATTCTTGCCATTCATGTTGAGACCGTCTGATCCACAGACCCCTTCGCGGCAAGAGCGCCGGAAGGCGAGCGTGGGATCCAGCTCTTTCAACTGGATCAGTGCGTCGAGCACCATCATGTCGGAACCTTCAGGAATATCAAGACGATATTCCTTCATATGGGGGACGTTATCAACATCCGGATTGTATCTGTAGACAGAGAATGTGACGTTCATAGGGCTGGCTCCGCAATCAGTAAGTCCGGACCTTGGGCGGGAACGCCTCACGGGTCTTGGGTGACATGTTGACAGCGCGACGGGTCATGGACTCGGTGTCCGGATGATAGAGGCTGTGGCACAGCCAGTTCTCATCGTCGCGATCCGGGAAGTCGAAGCGGCAGTGAGCACCGCGACTCTCGGTACGGAAGTTGGCGGCAACCGCCGTGGCAAACGCCGTCTCCATCAGGTTGTCCAGCTCCAGGCACTCGATGCGCTGGGTGTTGAACTCTTTGGAGGTGTCATCCAGACGGGCTGACTTGAGGCGCTCGCGGATAACTTTGAGCTCGGCCAAGCCTTCTGCCATCGCCTCACCTTCGCGGAATACGGAGAAGTTGTTCTGCATGCAGCGCTGCAGGTCTTTGCGGATCTGCACCGGGTCTTCCCCGTCACGGCAATTTTCCCAGCGGTTGAAGCGGGCCAGTGCGGCATCCAGATCCGACTCGGAAGCATCGCGGCCGTGATCCATCTCGCCCAGAGTGTTGACCAGATGCATGCCGGCAGCGCGGCCGAAGACCACCAGATCCAGCAGGGAGTTGCCACCCAGACGGTTGGCGCCGTGCACCGAGACGCAGGCAATCTCGCCCACCGCAAACAGACCGACCACCGGCACATCGTTGCCGTTCTTGTCCTGAGTCAGGCATTGGCCATTCACGTTGGTCGGTACGCCGCCCATCATGTAGTGGCAGGTCGGGATGATCGGGATCGGCTCTTTGACCGGATCCACGTGGGCGAAGGTGCGAGAGAGCTCGCAGATGCCCGGCAGACGGGATTCCAGCACCTCTTTGCCGAGGTGATCCAGCTTGAGCTTGATGTGCGGGCCCCAGGGACCATCGCAGCCACGGCCTTCACGGATCTCGATCATGATGGAGCGGGCCACCACGTCGCGACCGGCCAAGTCCTTGGCGTTTGGCGCATAACGCTCCATGAAGCGCTCGCCATCTTTATTGAGCAGATAGCCGCCTTCACCACGGCAGCCTTCGGTTACCAGCACCCCTGCCCCGGCGATGCCGGTCGGGTGGAACTGCCACATCTCCATGTCCTGCACGCCGACGCCGGCACGCAGCGCCATACCGACGCCGTCACCTGTGTTGATGTGGGCGTTGGTGGTGGACTGGTAGATACGACCGGCGCCGCCGGTGGCCAGCACGGTGGCCTTGGCCTTGAAGTAGACCACTTCACCGCTCTCCATGTCGATGGCGGTACAACCCACCACATGGCCATCCTGGTTTTTCACCAGATCCAGCGCATACCACTCGGAGAAGACGGTGGTCTTGTTTTTGACGTTCTGTTGGTAAAGGGTGTGCAGCAGGGCGTGACCGGTACGGTCGGCGGCCGCTGCGGTACGAGCAGCCTGCTCGCCACCGAAATTCTTGGACTGACCACCAAACGGACGCTGGTAGACAGACCCGTTGTCGAAACGGGAGAAGGGCAAGCCCATGTTCTCCAGCTCATAGATAGCCTCGGGGCCGGTTTTGCACATGTACTCGATGGCTTCCTGATCACCGATGTAATCGGAACCTTTTACCGTGTCATACATATGCCACTGCCAGTTGTCATCGTGGGCATTGCCCAGCGCAACCGTGATCCCGCCCTGGGCGGAAACAGTGTGAGAACGGGTTGGAAAAACCTTGGACAACAGAGCGCAGCTCTTGCCAGACTGGGCAATCTGCAGAGCGGCGCGCATACCGGCACCACCGGCACCAATCACCACCGCATCAAATTCACGAGTTGGAATAGTCACCTTACACACCCCACAGCACGACGAAACCCGTCATCAGATAGACAAACAGCACCACGACCAGGGCAAATTGCAGCGCCCCGCGCAGCCCTACCGGCTTGATATAGTCAGTCAGCACCTGCCACAGACCAATCCAGGCGTGGATCAGTACGCAGAGCAGGGTCAACAGGGTGAATACCTTGGTGAATGTTTTGGCGAAGAAGCCTGCCCACACCTCGTAGGTGATGTCGTTGAACGCGACAAAGCCCACCAGATAGAGGACATAACAGGTCATGATGAGGGCGGTGGCGCGGATCAGGATGTAATCGTGAACGCCGCTGCGCCCGAAGGTTGCAGAATTGGTTACCATACAAGCACTCCCGCCAATACAGCCAGGATCGCGGTGATCACGAAGGCCACGCGGGCGCTCTGATTGCCGGATTCCAGCTCTTCCCAATAGCCCATATCCATGACCAGATGACGCAAGCCGCCCACAATGTGGTATGCCAGCGCAGTCAGGATCCCCCACAGCACGAGTTTGACCAGGAAGTTGTCCATGATGGCAACCACGGTTTCAAACCCTTCGGGAGAGGCGAGTGAAGTACCAAGCATCCACAGCAAGATGCCCAGTGCAACAAAGGTAATGACCCCTGAAACACGGTGCAGGATGGATGCAATGGCAGTGACAGGAAAGCTGATCGTCTGTAGGTCGAGGTTGACCGGTCTCTGTTTGTTTTTCACGCTTGCCCACTCAGCTCCATTGAGCACGTTAGTTATTGTTTTAACTCACACTTGAGGGCACGGAATGGTGATTGTTGGTTTTTTGTTACCAAAACACTCTGAAAAAGCCAAAACGCGAGTTTTCGGTTTCACATCAGGCTTTGCCAAAGCGTTTCAAACACCCGCAGCCATGACCCACGTGGCGCAGTATATCGGCGGCCTTAACCGAAGACAATCAATTAGCTACAAAGAAAACACAAAACCGCAAACTCGATCGCATATTTAATTTAACATTTCATTAATGCCATTAATGGGGTTCCAGCAAAATTGACATTGATAAGGAACTCTGTTTCAAATAAGGCGCTCCAGCCACTTCGGTATGGGTAACAACCTTTGCCAGCGTCATAAAAGTCGTAATAGAGTAGGACTGGAACCAAATTATAAAGAGCAAAGGAGACGTGCTATGGCTGATAAGATAGCCACCCTACACCTGCCCGGAAAAGATCCGGTCGAACTGCCGATCCTCTCCGGCACCATCGGCCCGGATGTCATCGATGTCAGAAAATTGGGATCACAGGGGTATTTCACCTTTGACCCCGGTTTTATGGCCACCGGTTCTTGCAAATCTGCCATTACCTACATTGACGGGGATCAGGGTGTCTTGCTGCACCGTGGTTACCCCATCGCCCAGTTGGCCACCCAGGCCACCTATCTGGAAGTCTGCTATATCCTGCTGTACGGCGAAGCGCCGACCAAGGCGCAATATGCCGAATTCGAACGCCTGGTCACCCGCCACACCATGGTGCACGAGCAGATCGCCTTCTTCTTCCGCGGCTTCCGTCGCGACTCTCACCCCATGGCCATCATGTGCGGTGTGGTCAGCGCCCTCTCCGCCTTCTATCACGATGCCCTCGACATCAATAACGAGCAGCATCGCGAGATCTGTGCCTTCCGTCTGCTCTCCAAGATGCCGACTCTGGCCGCCATGTGTTACAAGTACTCCATCGGCCAGCCGTTCATGCAGCCGCGTAACGCCCTCTCCTATGCCGGTAACTTCCTGCACATGATGTTTGGCGTGCCGACCGAAGAGTACAAGGTCAACCCCATCGTTGAACGTGCCATGGATCGTATCTTTACCCTCCATGCGGATCACGAGCAGAACGCCTCCACTTCCACCGTTCGTCTGGCTGGCTCCTCCGGTGCCAACCCGTTCGCCTGTATCGCCGCGGGGATCGCCTCCCTGTGGGGACCGGCCCACGGTGGCGCCAACGAAGCCTGCCTGCGCATGCTGGAAGAGATCGGCTCGGTGGATCGCATCCCCGAGTACATCGCCAAGGCCAAGGACAAGAATGATCCGTTCCGCCTGATGGGCTTCGGTCACCGCGTCTACAAGAACCACGACCCCCGTGCCACCGTGATGCGCGAAACTTGCCACGAAGTACTGACCGAGCTGCAGATCAAGGATCCGCTGCTGGACGTGGCCATGGAGCTGGAGCGCATTGCGCTCTCCGACCCCTACTTCGTCGAGAAGAAACTCTACCCTAACGTAGACTTCTACTCCGGCATCATCATGAAGGCGATCGGCATCCCGATGAGCATGTTCACCGTGATCTTCGCCATCTCCCGCACCATCGGCTGGATTGCCCACTGGAACGAGTTCCACTCAGACCCGGACAGCAAGATCGGTCGCCCACGCCAGCTCTACGTAGGCCACCCGCTGCGCGCGTTCACTCCACTCGAGCAGCGCTAACCACTGCGCTGATATGGTTTGTTACAAAGGCGGTCATTGACCGCCTTTTTGTTTGCCGCTCTAATGCCCCCTTTCGCGTTAAGGAGTCCATCATGAAACCACTGTTTATCAGCGCAGCCTTGCTGCTGACCGCCTGCCAGAGCGCCCCCGCCCCGTCACAGGGGGAGACCCTCTATATCAACAGCCAGTTGGTCGATTGCGTCGGAGTTGGCCCAATGCAGTGCATGCAGGTTCGCAGTGATGAGCAGCAGCCCTGGACGCTGTTCTACCAGGATATTGAAGGTTTCCAGTTCGAGCCGGGCTACCGCTATCAGCTCACAGTCAACAAGGAGCAACTCACCGATGTACCGGCCGATGCCCCCTCCCTGCGCTATCGGCTGATCAAAGTGGTGAACAAGGTCGCCAGCAAGTAACAAACACGATCAAAAAAACGGGGGATGGCTGATGCCATCCCCCGTTGGTTTATGGGTAGTGCGCCTCATCAGGCACGATCAGGTCGGCGCCAGCGCCATATGTAGCAGCGGATAGGGCTTGCCCTGACCATCCAGCGGCGAGCGACCCGTCACAGTAAATCCCATCTTCAGATAGAAGCCCACCGCCTGTTCGTTCTGCTCGTTGACGTCAACCTGCGTCGCGCCGCACTGGCGGATGGCATGTTCCACCAGCCGGCGACCCACGCCACTGCCGCGCTCCGCCGGCGCCACAAACAGCATCTCTATCTTGCGATCGCACAGCCCGCAAAAACCGGCAATGCGCCCCTCTTCTGTGCGGGCACAGTGCAGTGTCACCGCATCGAAGTAGTGCTCCAGAATAAGCGGTTTAAGCGCGAGGATCTCGGCCTCGGGCAGGAAGTGGTGGGTCGCCCGAACAGAGGCCTCCCACAGATCGATCAGGGCCGGATAATCGGCCCGGGATACCGGAACAATCGTCATGAAATAACTCGATATGATAACCAGCGGGAAGAGACACCTTCCCGCTGGCAACGGTGATTAGCGCGCCTGCACCGCCTGCAGCAGCACCGACATATCAGCGCCAAAGTTGCGGCTGCGGATCGCCTCGCGAATATCCGCTTCGCTATAACGGCTGCCCGGATAGACCACCACACAGGAGGTGTCGCCAGGCTTGAGGAAGTGGGTCTCGCCAAACGGGGTATAACGGGTGGCGCCGATACTGATGAGCGCGTGGGGAGGATGCCCCGCCTGCGCCAGCAGCCCCTGAATGTGCTCCGCCGGCCCTTCATCCTGCTGATGATTGAACTTGTCGATGGCCCAGTCGAGCAGCTTGCCGTGGAAGTAGCTGTAGTCGATGGCGGCGCTATCTACCCCGTAGGCGTGCAGCTCACCGTCCCGCTCCAGATAGCAGGCGATGCGATAGTCATCGAGCTCGCAACCGGCGGCAAAACCGGAAAGCGGCAGCAAGTTGGCCGCCAACCCCTTGCTCTCTTCGCCCCAGTTCTTCTTCTCGCTGATCTTCTTGGCGTTGGGACGGCGGATGGAACAGTCGTTATAGGCACCAAAGGCGCGGGGATGGATCGCCACCACCTGCTTGCCGGCATACTCCAGCTCGCACCAGAGGGCTACTTCCGGCTCGATCTGCACCTTCTCGTCACCGCTGACCGCCGCTTCCGGCAGGAAGATCGCCTTGTCGCTCAACGGGAATACCCCGAGCTGACCCGGATGGCCCGGCACGAAGAAGGGGAACAGCGCCTTGGGCGCTGTGGTGTCGCGCACGACTACAGCTACGAAGTCCGATGCTTCACCCGCCTGCTCCAGATGACCGGCGAAATTGCCCGCGACCCCGAGTCCGATAAATTTGCTCTCTGCTGCTATCTGCATCTTGCTCACCTGCATCTTGCCCACGCAAGGTAGCAGGCCCGTCGCCCACTACCGCTAAAGTGGCAAGATTAAACCACAAGGGCCACGCCTTCGCCCAGTCCGGCCCTGTCGTGGTGTGCGCCAGTCCACTTTTTTAGGGACGAGAAGGCTGTGGCGAACCAGCCATTGCGCACTCATTCAGCTACGCGGTCGCCGCGCTGGAAACAGTGCGTTTCCGGCATCTCCCCTCTTTCTCCTTGGGACTCAACTTCATCTTTGTTAGGCTGCCTGCCACACAGGCTCACAGAGGGATCTTCTTGATGTCACAGGCGCACTTTCAGGGCCGCTTCGAAGTCGAGTTCAAATATCAGCTGACGGATCGCCCCGCCTTCCTCAAGGCACTGCTCGCCCTCAATCCGGAGATCATGCTGGAGGATAATCTGGAGCAGGATCGCTACTTCGACACCCCGGATGATGCCCTTGCCTAGGCTGGCAAAAGTCTGGCTATCCGCACCATGCAGCCCTCCGGCATCCAGCTCTGGATCGTCAAGGGGCCCGAGACGGATCGCTGCGAGGCGGTCAATATCAATAATGCGGACAAGGCCGTCAGCATGCTCTTGACCATGAACTACCGGCAGATACTCGAGATCACCAAAAGGCGCAGCATCTACTTCATTGGCCCGTTTCACGTCACCCTGGATCATCTGGCCGAGATCGGGGATTTTGCCGAGCTCGCCATCATGACCGATGACGAGGAACGCCTCCCGGCGTTTCGCCAGCAACTGCTCGCGCTGGCAGATCAGTTGGGACTTTCTCCCGATGCGCAGGAGCCTCGCTCCTACCGAACCCTGCACATGCAGGCAATACACACCACACAACCAGAGGATGCAACTCAATGATCGACAAACTCGCCTGGCTCACCTTTAAAGATCAGCAGCTGCTCTGCGCCCGCTCCCACGGCAAGGACATCTATTACATCCCAGGCGGCAAGCGGGAACCGGGCGAGAGCGACGAGGCGGCGCTGATCCGCGAGATTGAGGAGGAGCTGGCTGTCACCCTGCAGCCCGATACCCTGCGCTTTGCCTGCGAGTTCAGCGCCCAGGCCGATGGCAAACCGGCAGGAGTCGAGGTGCGACTGCGCTGTTACACCGGCGAAGCGAGCGGCACACCGATCGCCTCGGCAGAAATTGCCGAGCTGCGCTGGCTCGACAGCAGCCATCTCGACGAGCTCTCCCCCGTCTCCCGCTTGCTGTTTGCCTGGCTCGTTGAGCAGGGGCTGATCCGCTGACAAGCCGTACTCGTGGCGAGCATAAGTACCTACCTCATATGAACCAACGGTGGCAATCAGCCACATAACAGCGCAACGACAAGGATGTCAGATGAACATTGTGGAAGTTAAGAGCGCAGCAACCTACCAAAGTGCGCTCATCACCCTGCTGCAAGATTGTGTCGATAACGGCGCCTCGGTCGGTTTTTTACCGCCGCTGACCACGGAGGAATCTACCCGCTACTGGCAAGGAGTTGAAGCGGATCTAGCGGCAGGTCACCGAAAACTGTGGCTTGCCCTTGAGCAACAACAGCTCGTGGGAGCGATTCAGCTCGCGCTCTGTGGCAAGGCCAACGGTCGCCACCGGGCCGAGGTGGAAAAACTGATGGTACTGCAAACGGCGAGAGGCAAAGGTGTCGGTCGTGCGCTGATGCAGGCAATGGAACAAGGCGCCCATGCCGCGGGCCGTTCGCTGCTGGTGCTGGATACTCGCGCCGGTGATGTGGCCTCCCACCTTTATCGTCAACTCGGCTATCTGGAGGCGGGCCAGATCCCGAGCTTTGCACGCAACGCCGATGGCTCTCTTGCTGCGACCGTCATCTTCTACAAACCGCTCTGACCATCCCCTATCCCTTATCCAAATACAGCAGGGCCGCACCAAGCGGCCCTGCTTGTTGCCAGCGTGGCTGTTTGTTGCAGCAATATGGCTTGCGACGGATTGCCACGATAGAGCCATTGCGCCTGTATGCCTCAACACCGCCAATCGTTCGCCCCAAAATACAACCAAACAAACAGAAAGATTAATTAATGATTAAAACGCCCCCCTTTTCTTCTTCATCTATTGCCTCATCAGGCGGATCGTGAGAGACCCATTTGATAATCAAACCTATGTTGTTCACTGCCTTGAGGAATAATGGATGCCCACTTTGCCCCGTACAGTTACCTCCCCCAAAAAGTTCATCATCGGTCAACACCTTCTCCCGCAACTCCATGAGCACGTTAAAGATTTTGGTGACTATGCGTTGCTCATCAGCGATGAGTTCATTCTGGAGCGGGTACGGGAAGAAGCTTTGGCGGGGCTCCTGCAGGCAGGCCTCAGGGGAGTGGTCGACAAGTTTCGCTACGAATGCACCGAACAGGAGATCCACCGCCTGACCCACCTTGCTGAGCAATATGGTGCGAACGTGATTGTCGGGATCGGCGGCGGCAAGACGCTGGATGTCGCAAAGGCCGTGGCCTTCTATCTGCGCCGTCCGGTTGTGCTGTTCCCGACGATTGCCTCCACGGATGCCCCCTGTACGGCGCTGGCGGTGATCTACAACCAGGCGGGTGAATTTGAACGCTATCTGTTCCTGCCGCAAAATCCGGACGTGGTGCTGGCTGACACGGCGATCATTGCCGCCGCCCCTCCCCGCTTCTTTTCCGCAGGCGTCGGCGATGCCCTGGCCACCTATTTCGAGGCGCGCGCCTGCTATCGGGCGGACGGGCTCAATCTGGTCGGCAAGCGCCCTTCACGCACTGGCCTTGGTCTGGCACAGCTCTGTTACGAGCTGCTTGGTGAGAACATCGAGCTGGCCATGGATGCGATACGCCACCATGTCTCAACTCCGGCGCTGGAGCAGGTTATCGAGGCCACCATCTACCTCAGTGGCGTCGGCGCAGAAGCCGGTGGGCTGGCCGCCGCTCATGCAATCAACAACGGCATGTCACTGATCGCGGAGCTCCATCGTGCCCAGCATGGCGAGAAGGTGGTCTTCGGCCTGCTGACCCAACTCGTGCTTGAGCGCGCCCCGCAACATGAGCTTGATGAGGTGTTTCGCATCATCGACTGTGCAGGCCTGCCCATGACGCTGCAAGAGCTGGGGCTCACCCACTTTGATGAAAGCGAGTGGCGCAAGGTGGCGCAGCTGGCCTGCGATCCCCTCGATACCATGGGCAACATGCCGATGACAGTGAATGAACAGGATGTCTACGCCGCCATGGTAGCGGCCAATGCCATGGCTGAGCGTTATCGCCTCCGCCATCCCCGCATCTGATCGCTTGCCGCACTAAACAGGCAAACAGTAAAAAGGCTTGCCCATTGGCAAGCCTTTTTTATATGCAGCCCATCCCTTGTCGGGATAGACGAAAGTCCGCGTTGACTCAGGGCAGTTTCACCGCTCGCACTGCAACCTCTGGCAGGGCGAAGGCATCTTGCGCGGCGATGAGTTGCAGCTCGTAAGCCTGCTGGCGCCAGGTCTCCTGCAGCACCGCATCCACCGAGGCGTTGGTGCGTTCGAACGCGCTGACCGCATCGTGACCAGCCAGCAAATTCGCCAGCATCAGGGCGCTGATAAGATCGCCAACCCCCACCGGCTGGCGGGCAAAGTCATAGAGCGGACGGGCAATCAGGTAATCCCCTTGCGGGGTCGCCAGCAGCATCTCGAAGCGGCTGGAGTCCTGCGCCGCACGACCGAGATGCTTGACCAGCACCAGCTTGACGCCGCGGGCCAGCAGCTGATGGGCAGCCGCGCGGGTCTGATCCAGATCAGCCAGATGGGTATCGCAGAGGGTCTCCAGCTCCAGCAGGTTGGGGGCCATCATGTCGGCCACCGGCAACGCCTGCTCGGTCAGGAAACGGGTAACGCCGGGAGCGACGATACACCCCTTCTCCGGATGACCCATCACAGGGTCGCAGAAGTAGATGGCATCGGGGTTGGCCGCCTTGACGGCGTTGACCACGGTCAGAATCTCGTCCCCCTGCTCGGCGGAGCCAAGGTAGCCGCTCAGCACGGCGTCACACTGGCTCAACACCTCGATATTGCCCAATCCTTTCACCAGCGCACTGATATGACCCGCCGGCATCGCCATCCCCTGCCACCCCTGGGCATATTGGGTGTGGTTGGAAAACTGCACCGTGTTGATGGGCCATACATCCATACCAAGGCAGCGCATGGGGAAGACGGCCGCGCTGTTGCCGGCACAACCAAAGACCACGTGGGACTGAATAGAGAGAACGGATTTCATCGGGAATACCACAGCAAAGGATCAGCAAGGTGGGCAATATATCGGATGAAGATAACGATGCGCCACCTTGGCGCGGGATGAACAGGCAATTTCCTGACTAAAGACAGGTTTTTTTGCGCCATTTGGCCCGCCTCCACAGGGTGAGCAGCGCCATGATGTGCCGCGTCCCCGTCGTCACATGCCGTTGTGCTCTACAGCATGACGGGCAAAGTGATAGACCCATCCCTCATCACAAGGCATGTCACTGGGTGGCAAAATCAGCTCAGGCAATACCGTCACCTTGCCACCAGCGGCATATTGCAGCGCCATCAGGGCGCAGAGCGCCGCATCGTAGCGATCGGTGCCTGCCAGCACGCCCGCGGGCAGCAAGGCCGCCAGTTCGGGCCGTGCCGGGGAGGCCTTGCCGCCCACTTTGGCCAATGCCGGATAGACCTCCAGCACGGCGCGACTGGCCTTCGGGGCAACGGTCGGCACCAGTTGCAGATCCGAGAGCTGCGGCAGCATGGAGAGCGCCAGGGTGGCATTGTTGCCAAGCCGGTCGAAGGTGGCCGAGAGCGGCTTCTTGCCGTACTGCTGATACAGCCAGCGCTCGCAGTCGCGATAGGCGTAGGGGTTGTCTATCTCCCGTTCGGGCACGGCGCAGCTATGTGGCTGGCCGTTGAGCAGACCCCGCAAGGCACGGGGAAAGGCGAGCGGAGCATCGATACCGAGCGCCAGTTGCGGGCAGGCTTCTACCTGCATCAGGGTCAGCTCGTTTTGCAGGGCCGGACGCAACAGGGCGGCCAGATCCGGCGCCACCCGCGAGCTCAAGCGAAACAGCGGCGACACCCCGAGCCAGTGCAGGCGGTTGGCGTCGGCCTGCCAGCCCACCACGGCCACCGCCTGGGCACTGCCCTGCCAGCCACGCACATCCCAGCCGATCCCGATTGCACTCATCTGCCCTGCCGTCATCTGTTACCTCTGTGTCACGGATAGAAGGGGCACAGGGTAATCAGCCTGCGGGCTTAACGCAAAGCGAACCGCCCACTCAGAACGATTTCTGGAAGTTCACCAGCGGCAAAATGGGGAAAACGCCGTTGGCGGCGTAGTTGGCCAACCCGATCTGCAAGCCGTCGAGGTGTTTGGTGGCATTGATAAAACCGATCTGGAAGGTGGTGCGCTCGGCATAGTTGACCAGCCCGACGTTGGCCAGCGCATTGCCCTTGGCGATATTGACCGCCCCCCAGTTAAGCCCCTGTACATTGTTGGTCAGGTTGACCAGCCCCAGATTGACGCCGGTATCCTGCCCTTCGTGCCAGTTGATGGCGTTGATAGCGACCCCGCCAAACTGGTGACGCACCCGACCAGCACCGAGGAAAATCCCGAGCTGCAGACCGCTGAACTGATCCACATCGGAGAGGGCGAAGATCGGCAGATCAATGCCCTTCACCTGACCGGTCCGACCGTAGAGCAGCGAGGCGCGCGCCCCTTCCACCTGATGGGACGCGGGCAAATTGACCCCGGGCAGCGAGACCTGCACCGGAGTACTGGCCTGCGCGACACCGCACAGAGTAAGGGCGCTGCATGCCAGCAGCAGGCGGGAGAGTGTCATGGAAAGTTCCTTGGGCCATTGAGAGTGGCCCGATCCTAACAGTCAGGGGAGAGTGTGGGCACACCAGCAGGGACGAGGTGCGTCACGATACGTCACGGGTGGCCCTCTCACCTCTCTATCAGGTCTTGCGAAAGCGCCACCTCAAAGACAATCGGCCACTTTTTCGCAGCGAGTGGCCCCTCTTCCTTTCTTTGTCTGAGCGAACTGCCTAAAATAGTCGCCCTGCTGTATCCGGCATTCATCCATCTAGAGGATTTCCCATGGAGACGTTTCTGCTCGAAGGTCACCCCTTCGTTGCCTTGTGTGACCTTATCAAACATCAGGGGTGGGCCGATTGTGGCGGCGCCGCCAAAGCCCTCGTTGCCGAAGGGCTGGTCGAGGTGGACGGTCAGGTGGAGACCCGCAAGCGCTGCAAGATCGTGGCCGAACAGGTGGTCAACTTCAACGGCATGAAGGTCGTGGTGAAAGAGGGCGTCAGCCCGGAGATTGGCTAAACCCGTTTCGGGGAGCCACTCGCCGGCAACCCGCTAGCTGGCCTTGACTGACAGGGTCAGCACAAAACGCGCCATCGTCTCATCCCCGTTCAATGACGGACAGGTGGCCACCACCCGGATGGGGCGATTGATGCGCTGACCGCTTGCCAGAGATTCGTCGATCATGGCGTCAATCTCCTCCCCCGCTGCGCAGTCGAACTGCACATCCCCCTCCGGTCGTTTCAAAAACTCCCCCTGCACATCCTTGAAGGCGAAGTGCACCTTCTTGCGCCGCTGCCGCCCCTTCTCCATCACCAGCAGACCGCCTACCAGATCGGCGCCGGTCGCCAGCGCGCCAAAATACATGCTGCCCAGATGGTTGCGGGTACGCCAGCCAAGGGGAATGCGAATGCGCAGAGCCTTGGCGTTCATATCTTCGATGATCGGGGCACAAAACCCGATGACGGGAATATAGCGCCAGGCAAACAGCCGGAGCGCCAGATTGGCTTTGAAGCGTTGCAAATCCATATGCGAACTGATCCGATGAGTTAATGTAAACAACATGTTGCCCGCATCTGCGCCATTCGACAAGCACAGGGATCACGGTTACGACCTTTTGCCCAACGCAAAAACACAGAGGGAACCGCATCGGTTCCCTCTTTTCGTTCATGTCGCCGTTACAGCAAATGTGCCGCTCAGGCGCGCTTCTCTTCCAGCCAGGCCCCCTGACTCTGCATCTCGAACAGCTGGGCATAATGGCCGCCGAGGGCCATCAGCTCGCTGTGGCTGCCCCGCTCGCTCACCTGACCGCGGGAGAGCAGCAGGATCTCGTCCGCATCGACGATGGTCGAGAGGCGGTGGGCGATGGCGATGGTGGTGCGGCCACGACGGGCGGCAGAGATCGCCTGCGACAGCGCCAACTCGGTCTGGGAGTCCACGCTGGCCGTCGCTTCATCCAGAATGAGGATACGCGGATCTCCCACCAGTGCACGGGCAAAGGAGAGCAGTTGCCGCTGACCGGCGGAAAGGTTCTTGCCCCCCTCTTCCATCAGGGTGTTGATCCCCTGTGGCAGGCTGCGCACAAACTCGGCCAGCTGCACCTCGCTCAGCGCCTGCCAGAGCCGCGCCTCATCTATTCCGGCGCGGCCGAGACGCAGGTTCTCCGCCAAAGTGCCGACGAAGATAAAGGGATCTTGCTGCACCAACCCGATGCTGCGGCGCACCGCTGCCAGCGACAGGGTATCCAGTGCGTGTTCATCGAAACGGATCTGCCCCTGATCCAGCGGATAGAAGCCCATCAGCAGGCTGATGATGGTGGACTTTCCGCTGCCGGTATGGCCCACCAACGCCAGCATCTGGCCCGGTTTTGCGGCAAAGCTGACCTCCCGCAGCACCTGCTGCTCACCATCGTAGGAGAAGCTCACCCGCTCAAAACTGACCCGCCCTTCCAGCGGGATCATCTCGCCCTCGGTGCTCTCGCGGGTTTCATCGAGCAGGGCAAAGACCCGCTCCCCCGCTACCATGGCCTGCTGCAACTGGTTGAGCTGGTTGGTCATCTCGATGAGCGGCTCGATCATCCGCCCCAGATAACTGATAAAGGCGTAGAGCACCCCCACCTGAATAGCACCCGCGTGGCTCACCCCCTCATGGGCAAACAGCGCCAACAGACCGATCAGCACCATCATGTAGAAGAGATCGATGAGCGGACGCAGCAAGATGCCGTTGATCTTGAGGCTCTTGATCCGTGCCGACCAGTGCTGCTGATTTACCTCGGCAAAGGCGTTGGCAAAGTGGCGCTCCTGCACCATTGCCTGGATCACCGGCATCCCCTGCAGCGACTCGTTGAGGCGGCTGTTGATGTCGGAGAGCAGGCTGCGGGTCGCTCGCACCACCGGCACACTCAGTTTCTGGTAGAGCCACATCACCCCGCCCACCGCGGGCAGCAGCAGGGAGCAGACCAGCATCAGCCGCAGATCCAGCAGCGCCATGGAGATGAGGATGCCGCATAGCAGCACCACTTTTTGCACCAGCAAGCCGATCACCTGCACATAGAGGTTCATGATCGCCTCGGTGTCGTTGGTGATGCGGGAAATCAGCGAGCCGGAGCGATGCTTGTCAAAGTAGCGGGCCGGCAAGCGGATGGCGGTGGCAAACACCTGCTCGCGCAAGGTTTGCACCACCGCCTGGGCGATACGGTTAAAGCGCAGGGATTGCAAATAGAAGCCCGCCGCCGAGAGTACCTGCAAGCCCAGATAGCCCGCAGCAATCAGGGCTATGGTGGGCAGCACGATATTGCGAGGCGCCAGATAGTCATCGATAAAGAGCTTGATCAGCAGCGGCCCGGCCACTTCGGCGCCGGTGGCAAGCAGCAAACAGATCCCCGCCTGAATAAGCCAGCGAGGATACTGGGCGCAGTAGGCGAGCAGTCGTTTAATGGTCGGATTCACAGGCTCTCCTCCACCGCTTCTTCGAGACGCTGGTAACGCACCATATCTGCATACCAGCCATTGTGCGCCATCAGGGCACCATGATGACCCCGTTCGCTAACGGCCCCCTGCTCCAGCACTAGGATCTCGTCGGCCTGCTCCACCGCCGTCATGCGATGGCTGACCAGGATCAGGGTGCGACGATGGGCCTTGAGGGCATGCAGAATTTGCTGCTCGGTGTGGGCATCCACCGCCGAGAGGGCATCATCGAGCACCAGAATGGGCGCATCCAGCAGCAGGGCGCGGGCAATGGCCAGCCGCTGTTTCTGGCCGCCGGAGAGGGTCACCCCTTTCTCCCCCACCTCGGTCTCATAGCCCTTGGGGAAACGCACGATATCATCGTGGACACAGGCAATGCGCGCCACCCGTTCGACCTCCTCGCGGCTCGCATCGGGTTTGCCGAGGGCGATATTGGCGGCGATAGTGGTGGAAAACAGGAATGGCTCCTGCGGCACATAGGCAAACTGGCTGCGCAGTGTGGCGAGCGGCAGCTGGTCAATCGGAACGCCACCCATGACAATCGAACCGTGAGTCGGATTGGCAAGGCGCATCAACAGCTTGAGCAGGGAGCTCTTGCCTGCCCCGGTGCGCCCCACCACCCCGAGCATCCCCCCTTGCTTGAGGGTAACGTCGATATCCGCAAGCAGGGTGCGCTGCTCAAGTTGATAGCTCACCCCTTTGATCTGCAAAGGAAAGGCAGAGGTAAACGCGGCAGGCTGGGCGGGCTCTTCGATATCGCTACGCTCCCCCAGCAAGCTCTCGATACGGGAGTAGGCGGCGCTGCCCCGCTCGATGATGTTGAACAGCCAGGCGATGGCAAACATCGGCCAGATCAGCTGGCCGAGGTACATGGTGAAGCTGGTGAGCTCACCCAGGGTCAACTCATCGCGCAGCACCAGCACACTGCCCCCCGCCACCGCGAGGAAGTAGGAGCAACCGATACAGAGATAGATGACCGGATCGAACTTGGCATCGATGCGGGCCACCGCCATATTGCGCTCCCCCGCCTGTTTGGTCAGCTCGGCAAAGCCTTCATCTTCCAGCGATTCAACCGCATAGGATTTCAACACCCGTACGCCGGAAAGGGCCTCCTGGGTCTTGTTGTTGAGCCTGGAGAAGGCCCCTTGCGCCGCCTTGAACTGGGTGTAGATCTGGGTGCCGAAGCGGTTCATGAAATAGGCCATCACCGGCAGCGGCAGCAAGGAGACCAGCGTCAACTGCCAGGAGTACTGGCTGCACATGATGGAGAGCACCAATACCCCGACCATGATGGAGTCCACCAGAGTCAGCACCCCTTCGCCAGCGGTCATCTCCACCGCCTGAATGTCATTGGTGGCATGGGCCATCAGATCGCCAGTACGGTGGCGCTGATAAAAATCGGGGCTCATCCGGGTGAAATGACTGAACAGGCGATTGCGCAACACATAGGCCAGACGGTAAGAGGCACCGAACAGCATCACCCGCCAGACGTAGCGCAGCAGATAAATCAGCACACCCAGACCAAACAGCCCCGCCAGATAGCGCATCAGGGTACCATTGTCGAGACCGCCCTTGGTGATGCCATCCACCACCCAGCCCACCACTTTGGGCGGAATAACGGTCAACAGGGCCACCATCAGCAGCAGGGAGATGGCAGCCAGATAACGGGGCCACTGCTCCTTGAAAAACCAGCTCAATCGTAAAAATACGCTCACACCACCAACCTTTAGCGCTCTCTGCCCGTGACCGCTCCAAGGAGCGGCCATCAGAGAAGCCACGCAGAAATAGAAGAATGAAAACAATCGCCTCCGGCTGGAGGCGATTCGAACGAAAGCTCATCATATCCCGAACCGGGATGGTTGAGAATAATTACTATTTAATTCACTGTGACATGCGATCATCCCCTGATGAATAGGGATTATACGAATTTTCATGCTGCTCACCGGTCAACAGGAAGTGTGACACCTCTTCCCGGGTCTGGCTGAACACCTGTTGCAACTGCTCCAGATCCGTCTCGCTTAGCACCTCGTTTTGCCGCAGGCGCCACTCCAGCTCGCCAGCCACCAGTTGCAGACGGGCCGCCGAGATATTGGCAGACACCCCCTTGAGGGTGTGCAGCAGCTTGCTGGCCACCTCGGGCTGCTGACGGCGCAGGGCAGAGCGGATCTCCCACAGATCGTCCTTGTGCTCCGACATGAACAGCTTGAACAGGATCTGCAATGCCTCCTTGTCCTGCTCCAGCCGCTTGAGGGCATCCTGCAGATCGAGGATCCCGATCATATCCGGCGGTTTAACCTCCATGATCCCCGCCTGCTCCACCCCTTGCGGCTTTACCCACTGCAGCAGGTTGTTGTAGAGATCCAGCTTGCTCACCGGCTTGGTAACATAGCCATTCATCCCCACCCCCAGGCAACGCTCCTTGTCACCGGGCATGGCACTGGCGGTGAGGGCAATGATGGGCACATCGTGTTTGTCGACCATCTTGCGGATCTGGCGGGTGGCATCGAGTCCGTCCAGCACCGGCATCTGCAAATCCATCAGGATCACGTCAAAAGGCTGCTCGGCGACCCGCTCCACCGCCTCCCGACCATTGCTGACCACACACACAACCGCATCGACGCGCCGCAGATACTCGATGATGAGCTGCTGATTGACCCGGTTATCTTCCGCCAACAGCACTCGGGTACCCTGCAACAGGGATTTGAAGTGTTGCTGATCCCCCTGTGCCTCGGCCTTGCGCAGGTTGAGCTCGTAAGAGCTGCCGTTGAGCAGTTCGTCCACCTTGGCCAGCAGGGCATTTTCGGTCATCGGTTTGGGCAGAAAATGGGTCAGCCCCATGCTGTCCATCCGGGCGTGCAGCCCCTCTCTGGCCCAGGCGCTGATCATCAGGATGGGGATCCGCCGCCACTGGCTGTGCTGATACATCTCCAGCGCCAGATCGAGCCCATCCTCCTGACCCATGCGCCAGTCGAGGATCGCCAACCGCAGATTCGGTCCCTCTTCACGGAGCAGCTGACGGGCGCGGGAAAGGGAGTTAACCGGCAGCACTCGCACTCCCGCCCGAGTCAGAATATCCCGGGCCAGATCCAGCACCAGTTCGTTGTCATCCATCACCATCACCAGCGGCTGGTTTTCGAAGAAGACTTTCCGTCCAGCCACGCCGTAGACCGCCTGCGCCATCGGAATATCGAACTTGAACAGAGAGCCGACGCCAGGCTTGCTCTCTACGGTGATCCGCCCCCCCATCAGCTCCACCAGCCGCTGGGAGATGTTGAGCCCAAGACCCGAACCGCCATATTTTCGGGTATTGCCCGCCTCCAGCTGGGTAAACGCCTGAAACAGTTGGGTCTGCTTCTCTTCGGCAATGCCGATGCCGGTATCGCGCACACTGAAACGGATCCGCATTGGGTGAGGATTGGCCAGCTCGATGCAGACTTCGACTTCACCGCGTTCGGTAAACTTGATGGCGTTGTTCACCAGATTGACCAGCACTTGTCCCAATCGCAAGGGATCTCCACGCAAGAAGACCGGCACCTCCGGTGACTTGCGAATAACCACTTCCACGTGTTTGCGCTCCGCCAGATCGGCAAACATGCCCGCCAGCGAATCGAGCTGCTCGCTGAGATCGAAGTCGATCTCCTCCAACGTCAGCTTGCCGGACTCCACCTTGGTCAAATCAAGGATGTCGTTGATCAGCAACAGCAGGGTATCGGATGAGGATTTGATCTTGCCCAGATAGTCCCGCTGTTGCTGATCCAGTTCGGTCTGCAGTGCCAGCGAGCTAAAACCTATGATGGCATTCATGGGGGTGCGGATCTCGTGGCTCATGTTGGCCAGAAAATCGCTTTTTGCCTGGGCCAGCAAGCCAGTCTGGCGCGACAACTCGCTCAGCTTCTGGTTGCGGCGCCACAGGGTGAAGGCCACCAGTGCAAAACAGATCAAAGCCCCGCACAGCACCATCAGATAGAAGCGGTTCATCAAAGAGGAGGCGCGCTCCAGCTTGTCGATTTTCCAGCGCACCAGGCTCTCGATCACATGCATGTCGATCAGCTGGTAACGCAAGGCGTGATAGGCGACCACCTGTTGGCTCATGTCCTTGCTCAGGCGGATCAGGGTAGCAATTTCCGGCAGGTGGCCGTAACGGGATACCATCTGTTGCTGCAACCGGGCCAGCATAGTCTGCTCACGTTTGTCCCAACTGCGCTGCAGATAGTTGCTCAGCTGCGCCAGCTCCTCGACATCGCGATGCAGCGCACTGTCTGACGGGCTTATCTCGCGCACCTTTTTAATCTGGGTCTGCAGGGGCGCATTGATATACTCGATGGCCATCTCCATGGCATGGAGCTTGGCAAGCGCCATCAGATAGGTATCCATATCCTCAAGCAGCGCCTGAGACAACTCGTCTTGCGCCAACTCGGGATCGCTGCGTACCTTGCGCACAAAACCGTCAAGGGTGATGGATAACTGGTTCAGACGCTGCTGGACATTGCTGTCATTGGCCTGCTCCCGCCCGAGCAGATAGACGGTATCGGCGTTGATCCGGTTCAGCACCACCTCAGCCGCTTCGTTCAGGTCGTGGGCCTGTTGCTGCTGACCGAGCGACTGCCAGCAGTAGCCCGAAAAGGCGAGCAGCAGGGCAATAATCAGCCCTGGCACAGCACGGTTTTTCCGTGATCCTTTTTTCATCCCGTCTCGACTCTCATCTGGTGGTCGCTGAATTATCCGGTTGGGCAATGAACCTTGGGGGGAATTGTCCACTCCCGCCGGTCACTGTGTTACCGTTATTGCTCTGATATTTCGCTGTTGTTTCGCTATTGCGTCATTCTGGCCCCTCATCATATCTCCGGCCAGCGCAGATCGAGAAGGAACCAATTATGTCATTTGTCACTACTTATTGTAGCCACTGCTTTACCAGGAACCGTCTGCCCATTACCCATATCGATACATCCGCCAAGTGCGGGCACTGCAAGGCCCCCCTGTTTAGCCAGACCCCTTGCCTCGGGAAGGCGGATAACTTCGATACCCTGATCAACTCCGATATCCCGGTCGTGGTCGATTTCTGGGCCAGCTGGTGCGGCCCCTGCCAGCAGTTTGCCCCGGTATTTCATGATGTTGCCCATGAGCTCGAACCAAGAATGCGCTTTGTCAAAGTCGATACCGAGCAGCAGAGCGCCATTGCCGCCCGTTACGCCATTCGCAGCATCCCCACCTTGATGGTCTTCAAACAGGGCAAACTGGTGAACCAGATAAATGGCTCCTTGCCCAAGAGCATGTTCAAGCAGTGGCTGGAGCAGTTCATGGATGTTTGATTTATATTTCAGACATGTTTTATTTATGTGTTCATTTCATCATTTTTATCAATGCTTGTGTGAGTCGAGGCTGATTTTCAACATGTGAGCCTGTTTCAAACAAGTGAATGGATGTAATCTCAGCAACACAAAAACAACCATAAATTAACCGAGAGAACATTATGCACACATCGGCTGTACCCTCTGCTCCATCTCGCTGGCTGGACATCAAATCAGGGATCGTCATCCTGGATGTCCTGCTACTTTGTGCCATGCTCGCCTGGCTCCCGTTTGATCCCATGGTCAACAAGGGGCTGGGCATTCTGGTCTTTATCGCCATTCTCTGGCTGACCGAAGCACTGCACGTCACCATCACGGCCCTGCTGGTGCCCCTGCTGGCCACCGTGCTCGGGGTGTTTGACATGAGCAAATCCCTCACCGATTTTGCCAACCCGATCCTGTTCCTCTTTTTTGGCGGTTTTGCCCTCGCGGCAGCCCTCTCAAAACAGGGACTGGATACCCTGATGGCAGGCAAGGTGATGCACCTGGCCAATGGCCATCTGGGTTGGGGCGTCATCCTGCTCTTTACCATCACAGCCGCCATGTCGATGTGGATCAGCAACACCGCTACCACCGCCATGATGCTGCCACTGGCGATCGGTATGCTGGCACGCCTCGACAGCACAAAAGAGCGCGCCACCTTCGTCTTCGTATTGCTGGGGATCGCCTACAGCGCCAGTATCGGCGGCATCGGTACCCTGGTGGGTAGCCCACCCAACGCCATCGCAGCCGCCCAGATGGGGATTGGCTTCACTGACTGGATGAAATTCGGTGTTCCAGTAGTGCTGATCCTGATGCCCTGCGGCATTGCCCTGCTCTATCTGGTAACCCGCCCGCGTCTCAGCCACCGCGTCGAGATCCAGGATGTCACCATCAACTGGACCCGCGAGCGTAAAGTGACGCTGGCAATCTTCCTGACCACCGTTGTGCTCTGGATCGGCTCACAACCCATCTCCAACGCCTTTGGCGGTATTCCGCAACTCGACACCCTGATTGCCATGGGCGCCATCGTGGCCATCGTGGCCAGCCGTGTCGCCAGCTGGGATGACGTCAACCAGAACACCGACTGGGGCGTGCTGATGCTGTTTGGCGGCGGTCTGACCCTGAGCGCCATTCTCAAGGCCACTGGTACCAGTGCCTTCCTGGCCAGCCATCTGTCGGCCGTACTCTCCAACGCCAACATTTTTGTCGTGTTGCTTATGCTGGCCGCCTTCGTGGTATTCCTGACCGAACTGGTTTCCAACACCGCCACCGCCGCGCTGTTAGTTCCCCTGTTTGCCGGTGTCGCCGAGGCGCTGGGTGTATCACCTGTGGTGATGTCTGTGTTGATCGCTATCGGTGCCTCCTGTGCCTTTATGCTGCCGGTCGCCACGCCGCCCAATGCCATCGTCTTTGCCAGTGGCCACATCCGCCAGAGGGAGATGATGAAAGCCGGTATGGCTCTGAACGTGGTCTTTACCGTGCTGCTCGCCCTGCTGGCCTACTTCGTTGGCGACATCCTCTGATCCAGCTCCCCCCAATAAACAAAAACCCCCGCATTGCGGGGGTTTTCTCATTTATGAATCCGATTAGCCGATGTTGCAGGCCTTCAGATCCCAGATCCGATCCACATAGTCCTGAATAGAGCGGTCGGAGTTGAACTTGCCCATGGTGGCCGAGTTGATGATGGCCTTCTTCGCCCACAGTGCCGGATCCCGATACCAGGTATCGATCAGCTTGTGGGCATCCGAGTAGGACTGGAAGTCCGCCAGGGTCAGGTAAGGGTCTCCCCCTTCCAGCAAGGAGCGCTTGATGGAGGCCAGCTCACCCGGACGACCAGGCGTGAAGTAGTCGGTATCAAACCAGTCCAGCACGGCTTTGAGCTCGGAGTTGGCATAGTAGAAGTCATACGGGTTGTAACCGCGCGCCTTCAGCGACTTCACTTCGTCCACGTTCAGACCGAAGATGGCACAGTTTTCGGCACCCGCCTCTTCAGCGATCTCGATGTTGGCTCCATCCAGCGTCCCTATGGTGATTGCACCGTTGAGTGCCATCTTCATGTTGCCGGTACCGGATGCTTCATAACCTGCAGTGGAGATCTGCTCGGAGACATCTGCTGCCGGGATCAGCTTCTCGGCCAGACTCACGCGGTAGTTCGGCATGAACACCACTTTCAGCTTGCCCTGGATACGAGCATCGTTATTGACCCGATCCGCCAGCTTGTTGATGGCATAGATGATGTCTTTGGCCAGCTTGTAACCGGGCGCAGCTTTGGAGCCGAAGATAAACACGCGTGGGTGCATGTCATAGTCCGGGTTGGCCAGCAGGCGACGATAGAGCGCCATGATATGAATAAGGTTCAGCTGCTGGCGCTTGTACTCGTGCAGACGCTTGATCTGAACGTCAAAGATCGCCTCGGCACTGACATCGATACCGGTTTCGTCTTTGATGACCTTGACCAGCTTCTCTTTGTTGTGACGCTTGATGGTCATGAACTGCTGCTGGAACGCCTTGTCGTCGGCAAACTTCACCACGCCACGCAGTTTGTCCAGTTGCAGCGGCCACTCCTTGCCCACTACTTCGTTGTAGAGGCCAGCCAGTTCCGGGTTGCACGCCAGCAGCCAGCGACGCGGGGTCACCCCGTTGGTCACGTTGCACATTTTTTCCGGCCACAGCTCGGCATACTCGGGGAAGAGATCTTCCTTCACCAGCTTGGAGTGGATCTCGGCCACACCGTTCACTTTGGACGAACCGATCACGCACAGGTTGCCCATGCGAACCTTGCGCACATCTCCCTCTTCGATGATGGAGAGCTTGGCTTTGATAGCATCGTTGCCCGGCCACTTGGGCTCCACCAACTCGTTCAGGAAGCGGGCGTTGATCTCGTAAATCACCTCCAGATGGCGAGGCAGTACTTTCTCGAACAGGCTGACCGACCACTTCTCCAGCGCTTCCGGCAGCAGAGTGTGGTTGGTATAAGAGAAGACCTGATAGCAGATAGCCCAAGCGACATCCCAGTTCAGATCTTCCTCGTCAACCAGCACCCGCATCAGTTCCGGGATGGCGACAGTCGGGTGAGTATCGTTGAGCTGAATGGCAATTTGCGCGGCAAAGTTGCTGAAGTCACTGCCATGGACCCGCTTGTAGCGGCGCATGATGTCCTTGATGGAGCAAGCACAGAAGAAGTACTGCTGGATCAGACGCAGCTCTTTACCGGCATCGGTCTCATCGTTCGGATACAGCACCTTGGATATGGTCTCGGCCTGGGCTTTCTCAGCCTGGGAGTCGATGTAACCACCGGCGTTGAACACGTCCCAGTCGAAAAACTCGGAGGCGCGGGATTCCCACAAACGCAGGATGTTGACGGTGTGACCGCCAAAACCGACCACCGGAATATCCCAAGGCACCCCTTTAATCTTGCGACCGGCGTGCCATACCTTCTTCAGGCCGCCATTGTCACCAAACACGGTCTCGACGTAGCCATAGAGCGGCACTTCTTGCACCGACTCGGGACGGCAGATCTCCCAGGGGTTGCCATATTCACGCCAAGAGTCCGGACGCTCAATCTGGCGGCCATCCTGGATTTCCTGACGGAACAGACCGTGTTCGTAGTGGATACCATAACCAACCGCCGGATAGTTCAGGGTGGCCAGCGAGTCGATAAAGCAGGCAGCCAGACGACCCAGGCCGCCGTTGCCAAGTGCCATGTCAGGCTCTTGTTCGCACAGGTCGGTCAGTTCCAGACCGAGTTCGCCCAGCGCCTCTTCGCAAGTCTTGTAGAGGGAGAGGTTGTGCAGGTTGTTGGAAGTCAATCGTCCCATCAGGAATTCAGCAGAGAGATAGTGAATCGCACGAGTATCTTTCTTGAAATGAGTCTGCTGAGTGCGGGTCAGGCGCTCGTACACCTGTTCATTGACGGCCGCAGCTGTGGCTTTCCACCACGCTTCGGGAGAGGCTTTCTGTTCGCTTGTTCCCAAGGTAGAACGCAGGTGACGCACGATACTCGCCTTGAGCTGATCTTTATCCAGTTGGAGATCCTGGTCTGTCTTCTTCTTGGTAGCCATAAACCATATTCCTTCGTTACAAATAAAATTGTTATCCCGCTTGCGGGACCGGTGCTGTTGTTATCTCAAAATATGTACCGGCGTGAGAATACTAACTAAAGCGGCAGAATTAAAAGTTAACGCAAGTCACACTTTAACCGATAAAAACAGCCTGAAAAGCTTGAAAACCCTTTCCTTTAATTGGTCGTATCAAAACAAACATTCCCTTTATTATCATAAGCTTAATGAAACAATAAAAATATTCTGGCATGAATAGGTTTTCAGAGATTGCCAAGCCTTGAAAATCCCTGAAAATAGGCAGCAAGACGGCACATTGAAACCGGTTTCAATGTGCCTGAAAAATTACCGTATAAATATGAAGCAATCATTGCACCCTTAAAGATGTGCCTTGAACTGATTACTCAATGGATCGTAATGGTACCCAATCTGATCCAGACGTCCTGCCAACTGCTCTTCACTCATATCGTAATAGGCCAGCAGCTCCTCCAACCCGTCACACTCAAGCCTTAGCTTCTCATTGATGATGCCCAGCAAGATGTTGGCATCAAGACGTTGCAAGGTACTGATATCCATGGCGGCACCTCCTGTAAATGACCTGTATAACCATGGGCGGTTACGCAAGGTTTGTCCATAGCACGAAAAACGCCCAGCAAGTTTTATATTAAATAACGTTTAAAAACATAACGTTACTAACGAGACATGCCAACACCATCACATTTTTCAGCAAAAACACCTTGTCACTGCCACAGGACAGAACTACTGTACGCACATACAGCTTGGATATTCATACAGGAACCCCATATATGAACCAGCCCCTGCACTCACTGCCCTTTGCGATGAATCGTGTCATGAGCAAGCCCTGGCCAACCAGAACCGCCTGCAAAGCGGAGTTGGCTCATTATGGTGTGACTATCCAGTCTGATGATCAGTTTCTGAGCGAGCTGACAAAGCTTGGGGAGGCTCATACCGGCTGGATCTTGTTGATCGCCCCGCCGGGACGCCCCACAGTCAGCCGTCTGGAAGAGCGAGGTATCGATCCCAAGAGAGTGCTGGTGGTACATAGCCCCAAAATCAAGAACTGGCAGCAAACCCTGGAGCGCAGTCTGGGCAATGGTCACTGCGCCGCTGTATTTACCTGGCTGCCTGAGCAGATCGAGCTGGATCACGTCAAGCTGCAGCGACTGGGACAGCAATCTGGCGTACTCACCCGCTTCTTTGGCGCGAAACGGACTAACCTCGGCACACCTCTGCTGGCCTATGCAGAGCAAGATATCTATCTCAATCATTAAGACAAAAAACGAAAACAAATACTGGTTGTTGTGATGTAATAGAAAGAGGTTTGCCACGAAATCAACTACTGCCTGCCGCTTTCGTTTAGAAGGCTATTGCAAAAATCGAGCGCAGCAAAATTATATGCCCAGAGCGCGCTAGCTCTGGGCATATAGCGAAAAAGCAAACCGATATTAATGGTGCTTTTTCACTGTTTTACAATTGGTGATTTGTATTTATGGCACGGGATCCTGCAACCCCCTCCCCCGCCAGCAAGCGGTTCGCGGGGAAACGCTGTGCGGGATCCTGGCTAAAGAACTGGCTCAGTTGCCGGTATACCGCGGGATAGACCTGCTGCAGCCGCAGCGGATCGGTAAAGAAACACTCGCAGCTGACGGCAAAAAACTCGGCGGGATGTTCGGCGGCATAGGGATCGATGGCAGTTACCTCATCCCGATCTAGCTGCTGGCACAACTCATCGAAGGCGGCCTGAAAGGCCTGCTGCCAGAGCTGGCTGCTCATCTGCCCCGGCAACGGCGGCGCGCCGTCCGCCTCACCGCCCAACATATCGAGCTTGTGGGCCAGCTCGTGGATCACCAGATTAAAGCCGTCCCAGTCACCATCCTGCTGCAGTTCGCTCCAGGCCAGCACCAGCGGCCCTTGCGGCCAGGATTCGCCAGCGTTCTCCTCTTCAAACTCGCTCACCAGCCCGAACTCATCCTGCACCTCCTGACGCCGGGTGACGGGCTCGGGAATGATGATGATTTCGTGAAAGCCGCGATACCAGTCGATACCAAGATGAAGAATGGGCAACGCCGCCTGCAGCGCCAGTACCGCCTGTTGACGGCGGCTGAGCTCGACCCCGATCAGAGTCAGGGTCTTGCGCTTGAGTAGCTGTTGCCCCAAGCCGATAAGCGTCGTCTGCTCGGTGTCGCTGAGCCCTTGCAAGATGGGCACTGCCACCAGCGCCTGACGCCACAGCGCCAACTCATCCTCACTCATGGGCGTTTGCGGGCGACCACCCAGCCATTTGAACCATCCCAGCACGCCTACTCCTTCTTTTGATGCAAACAATAGGTCACAGCAGTTTGACGAACCGTTTCGGCCGCTCCTGATAATCCTGCGCCAGATAGAAACGGTGGGCTGCCTCGCGCTTGAGACTGCTGGATAACTCCAGCTGGGCGCAACCTGCGGCCCGCGCCATCGCTTCTGCTCCTTTGAGCAAGGCTGCGCCCACTCCCGCCCCTCTTGCCCCTTCATCGACAACCAGCGCCGAGATCAGGCCCCAAGCTGGTGCAACATGCAGCGGTGCCAGCTTGTGCCACACCAGCACGCCAACCACCTTGTCGGCCAGGGATGCGAGCAGCACAACGCTCGCGGGATCCGGCGCCAACAGGCGCGCCGTCACGTCAGCGCCTTCGGCAGGATACCCCAATTGGCTGAACAGGTGGGCGATGGCGCTCCCGTCGTCGGCCTCAGGGGGACGGATCGTCAACGTCTCAGGGTCATTTTTCATTGTTGGCCTCATGTTTGCTTTCCATTGTGTTACGCCCGTCACATTGTCTGGCGCAGATCAACAAGGAGGATCTCATCTTTACTCATAGAAAACGCTGCCTGCCATTATCCCCCCACCCTTGTCAATTCACAAATTTGCAACAAGGCAACATTTTTCGCTGGGAAGCACCGCTACAACTCGATATGTTACAAGCCATGCATGGCGCGTGTTTGCGCTCTGCTCAACCCCTCAACCTCGCGCTCATTTGTTAACCGGATTGTTAACAAATAGGGCCGAAAACAGTGACAGAGAGCGAGGCCAAGATCTCGCCAAGACAGCGCCACAAACACAACAAAGGAGTTGTTGTACATGAATGAAATCGTCAATGCCATCAATGGTGTAATCTGGAGCCCTGCGCTCATCTACCTGTGTCTGGGGGTCGGTCTTTACTTCTCCCTGCGCACCCGTTTTTTGCAACTGCGTCATATCAAAGAGATGGTGCGCCTGATGTTTGATGGCAAGAGCACCGATGCCGGTGTCTCCTCCTTCCAGGCGCTGGCCATGACCCTGGCCGGTCGCGTGGGTACCGGTAACATCGCCGGTGTGGCCACCGCCATCACCTTCGGTGGTCCGGGCGCCCTGTTCTGGATGTGGATGGTCGCCTTCCTCGGCGCCAGCTCTGCTTTCGTGGAGTCCACCCTGGGTCAGGTTTACAAAGAGAAGATCAACGGTGAATACCGCGGCGGCCCGGCCTTCTACATCGAGAAAGGACTTGGCATGAAGTGGTACGCCTGGACCTTCGCCATCGCGACCGTCTTCGCCTGCGGCGTGCTGCTGCCGGGGGTGCAGGCCAACTCCATCGGTTCAAGCCTGCAGACCGCCTTTAATATCGATCCGAACGTCACCGCCGCCGGTCTGGCGCTGCTGCTCGGCTTTATTATCTTCGGTGGCGTCAAGCGTATCGCCAGCTTCGCCAGTACCGTGGTGCCCTTTATGGCGCTCGGCTACATCATCGTGGCTTGTGTCATCATCGCCCTGAATATCGGCCAGCTGCCGGGCGTGATCCTGCTGATCTGGAAAAGCGCCTTCGGTCTGGATGCCGGTTTCGGTGCCATTCTGGGTCTGGCCATCATGTGGGGGGTAAAACGCGGGGTCTACTCCAACGAAGCGGGTCAGGGTACCGGGCCGCACGCCTCCTCTGCTGCGGCAGTGAGTCACCCTGCCAAGCAGGGTCTGGTGCAGGCGTTCTCCGTCTATATCGACACCCTGTTCGTCTGCTCCGCCACCGGCTTTATGCTGCTGATCACCGGGCTCTATAACGTACAAGGGCCGGACGGCGCTGCTATCTACACAGGTATTGCCGGTATCGCAGCAGGCCCGGGCTATGTGCAGACCGCCATGGAGAGCATGATGCCGGGCTTTGGCAGCATTTTCGTGGCCATCGCGCTGTTCTTCTTCGCGTTCACCACCATCGTTGCCTACTACTACATCGCCGAAACCAACATCGCCTACATCAACCGCAAGATTAATCGCCCCTGGCTCACCTTCTTGCTGAAGATTGCGCTGATGGCTGCCACTGTCTACGGCACCGTCAAGACTGCAGATCTGGCGTGGGGCATGGGTGATATCGGGGTTGGCCTGATGGCATGGCTCAACATCATCGCCATCCTGCTGCTGCAAAAGACCGCTTTCACCTGTCTGAAGGATTATGAAGCGCAGCAGGCACAAGGTATTGACCCCGTATTCCACCCGGAGAAGCTCGGCATCAAGAACGCCGATTACTGGGTGGGCAAGCGCTCCGAAGAGAACCTGGAACTGGAGAAATCGGGTCATCAATTCGAGCCGGATCAGGATCGCAAGACCTCCTGAACCAGAACGACATAAGACATCAATAAAAAATGGCAGCCTCGGCTGCCATTTCTTTTTCCTGTCACCTCATCTCAGAGCGGATTGCGGCGCGGCCCGAAGGGCAGCCGCCAGCGAAACAGGCTGTTAAGGGTAGCCCGCCACTGATTGGGTCGCCCCAGGATCTGCTTTTGCAGCCGGGTCTCCTCTTTGAGCATCGCCTCATCGCTGCGGGACCAGGCCTGGCTGTAAAGCTGCTTGATCCCCGCCAGTGCATCCGGCGACTTGGTGATCAGGGTGCGGGCAAACTCTCGCGCCTCCACCAGCGGATCGGCGCAGACCCGACTCACCAGCCCGAGGGATTTGGCCTCGACAGCATCCAGTTCACGCCCGCTCATGGCCAGCTCCATGGCGGTATCCAGCCCCATCAGGTTGCGCATGGTAACGCTGCCGCTCATATCGGGGATGATGCCCCACTTGATCTCCATCACCGAGAAGCGGCAATCGGGGGTGCTGAAGCGAAAATCGGCCCCGAGCGCAATCTGCAAGCCACCGCCAAAACAGACTCCCTGGGTCACCGCAATCACCGGCACCGGCAGCTGGTGCCAACCATAGGCAACCCGCTGGGCCAGATTGGTTGCCTCGTCCGCTTCACGCTTGAGAATATCGAGCGCCGCCACCGGCTGTCTCAGCATGGATTTCACATCCAGCCCGGCGCAGAAGGCCCGCCCCTCGCCATGCAGGATCACCGCCCGCAGCCCCTTGTGCCGGGCGAGCTGCGTCAGCGTCTCGTCGATGGCGCTGAACATAGCGCGGTCCAGCGCATTGAGTTTGTCCCCCCGCGTCAGCATCACTTCGGCAATCCCGTCGTGGATCTCGCACTTGATCCTTGGTTTTTCCATCTCCCTTGTCCTCTCCTTGATCCCTGAAACTGACTCACTGGTCATACCACCACGTTATCAGAGTGTGAACAGGCGGTACAGCTGAGACTAAAGTCGGCTGGTCGCCTCCCCCTCCCTTTGTCACACTGGGAGCTGCATGAGTGCCGCAAGCCAGCAGAGGACGCTGTCATGTCAACCCTGTTCAATTTTGCCAGACCACCGTTCGACCGACTGGATGAGGAGGCGCGCGAGCGGCTCTCCCGTCACCTCTCGCTCTGCTATTTTCGGGCCGGGGAGCTGCTGCTAAAAGAGGGGGACGAGCCTCCCGGCCTCTATCTCATCATCAAGGGAGCTGTGGAAGAGTCTGCCCCTCACCACCAGTTTGGTGATTACGGGGTTGATGATCTGTTCGATGTGCGCGCCCAATTTGATGGCCGCTGCCGCCACCGCTTCACCGCGCTGGAAGATAGCCTCTGCCAGCTCATCCCTCGCCACACCTTTCTGGCGCTCTGTGAGCAGGACTCACAGTTTGCCAGCTACTTCACCGCCAATCTGGCCGAGCGCCAGCGCCAGCAGGAACAACGCGAACAACTGGGTCAGAAGAATCTGGCGGAGTTTATCCTGACCCGCATCGAACCCGGCCACCTGCAAGCACCGCTTATCGTCGACAGCAAGCTGTCACTGCTCGCAGCGACCGAAGCCATGGTGAGCAAGGGGACCGATTGCCTGCTCTACCCGGCCCACGACGGCTCCCTCACGCTGGCAACCCGCAAGACCTTGCTCCACGCCCTGACCCTCAAGGGATTGCCGCTGACGGCCCCCCTCTCGGTGCTAACTCCCACGCCGCTGATTGGTCTGCCGCTGGAGAGCTATCTGTTTGATGCCCTGCTGCTGATGACCCGCCATCGCATCAAGCGACTGGTGGTATGGCGTGGCAACGAGGTGGCGGGGATCCTGCAACTGACCCAGGTGCTGGGGCTCTTCTCGACCCACTCCCACGTACTGACGTTGCGTATCGCCCGCGCCGACAGCCTGCCGGCACTGGAGGCGGTCGCCCGCGAGCAGCAGCAATTGACCCGCTCGCTGTTTGCCCAAGGGATCCACACCGCCTTTTTGATGAAGCTCATCGCCACCATCAACGAGCAGCTGATCGCCAAAGCCTTTGCGCTGGTGATCCTCCCCGAGGTGCAGGATAAGGTCTGCCTGTTGATGCTGGGCTCGGAGGGGCGCGGCGAGCAGATCCTCAAAACCGATCAGGACAACGCCCTGATCCTGCCAGAGGGGCTGACATGGCCCACCCAGACAGCCGATCTGGCCGAATTCAGCAGCCTGCTGGAGCGCCTCGGCTACCCCCTCTGCCCCGGGCAGGTGATGGTGAACAATCCGGCCTGGGTAAAAACAGGCAGCGAGTGGCAAAGCGCCATTGCCAGCGCCTGCACCACGGCAAAGGAGGATGAGCTGCTCTGGCTCGCCACCCTGGCCGATGCTCACCCCATAGCAGGGGACCGTCAGCTCCATCTGCCGGTTGCCAGAGCGCTGCGCGAGCAGTTGGCGGACAGGCGGGATCTGCTGGCAGAAATGGTGCGACCGGCGGTGGCCTTTCATGCCCCGCTCACCCTGTTTGGCAGGCTGGAGCAGCCACCGGAAGGGCTGGATCTGAAGCGGGGCGGCCTGTTCCCGCTGGTACACGGTATCCGCATGCTGGCCATTGAGGGGGGAATAATGGAGACCTCGACCCTGGGGCGTATCGACGCACTGGTGGCCGCCGAGCGGCTCAGTCCCGACTATGGCAGCAATCTGGCGGAGGCGTTCCGGCTCTTTATCCGGCTGAGGCTGCGCAGCCAGCTCAAGGGGGGCAACAGCAGGGTGCAGACACAGGATCTCAGCCACAGCGAGCGGGATCTGCTGCGCCAGGCACTGCATCAGGTGAAGAAGTTCCAGCAGTGGCTCACCTTGCACTTTCGTCTGAGACAATAACCATGTTGAGCCACGCTCGACGCTACTGGTATGGCCGTGCGTTCCGAACGGGCGAGTTCGCGCCGCTCTTTGCCACCCCACCGAAAGATGAACGGATCGCCCTCGATTTCGAGACCACCAGTCTCGATCCCGAGCAGGCCGAGATCGTCTCCATCGGGGCGGTGCCCATTCAGGGTAACCGGCTGCTGACCGGCGAGGCCCTCGCCATCAAGGTACAGCCACCGGCCAGCCTGACCAGCCAATCTGTGGTGATCCACGGTCTGCGCCATCAGGATCTGCAACAGGGGATGGAGCTGGAAGCCGCGCTGCGCCTGCTGCTCGACTATATCGGCCCGCGCGAACTGGTGGGCTATCACATCGCCTACGACCTGCGCATTCTCAATCTCGCCTGCCAGAAATTGTGGGGATTAACCCTGCCCCAGCGAGGGATCGAGGTGAGCCAGCTCTATCACGATCACCTCTATCGCCGCTATCCCGATGCGGCCATCGACCTGCACTTGAGTGCCATCTGCCGTCACTTGGCGCTGCCCCCCCTGCCCGCCCACGATGCCCTTGCCGATGCCACCACGGCCGCGCTCATCTACCTGCGCCTCACCTGCGGCTCGCCGCTGGCTTATCCCAAAGTCTAATTGCCCACAAATAACATTTAACTCACATTTCGCTTACATGAGCAGGTTCCCTGCTCGTCGGGGTTACCCCATCCACCGCTGACACTCATGTCATGGAGAACTGCAATGGAACAGCAAAGCTACCTGAGGATCCAGCAAGATCCCAACTTCCAGGAGCTGGTCGCCAAGCGCCAGCGTTTTGCCTGGGCCCTCTCGGCTCTGATGCTGGGACTCTACCTGGCGTTTATTCTGCTCATCGCCTTTGCCCCCGGTTGGCTCGGCACCCCCTTGAGCGAAGGGTCGACCATTACTCGCGGCATTCCTGTCGGGGTAGGATTGATCCTCTCCTCCTTCGTGTTGACCGGCGTCTATGTTTTTCGCGCCAACGGCGAGTTTGATGAACTGAACCAGAAGATCCTCAAAGGGGTGCAATCATGAAAGGCAAGTTGCTGCTGTTGACCTCACTGGCCTCCTCTCCCCTGCTGGCGGCCGATGCAATCTCTGGCGCCGTGGAGCGTCAGCCCCTTAATGTCGCCGCCATCGTGATGTTTCTGGTGTTTGTGGCCGCTACCCTGTTCATCACCTACTGGGCCTCCAAGCGCAACCGCTCGGCTTCCGACTACTATGCTGCCGGTGGCCGTATCACCGGCTTCCAGAACGGTCTGGCCATCGCCGGTGACTATATGTCCGCCGCCTCTTTCCTCGGGATCTCCGCGCTGGTCTACACCTCCGGCTATGACGGCCTCATCTACTCCATCGGCTTTCTGGTGGGCTGGCCCATCATTCTGTTCCTGATCGCCGAACGGCTGCGCAATCTCGGCAAATACACCTTCGCCGATGTCGCCTCCTATCGTCTGAAGCAGACTGAAGTGCGTACCCTCTCCGCCTGCGGCTCTCTGGTGGTGGTCGCCCTCTACCTGATCGCCCAGATGGTCGGTGCCGGCAAACTGATCGAGCTGCTGTTTGGCCTGCAATACCATGTGGCCGTGGTGCTGGTCGGTATCCTGATGGTGCTCTACGTGCTGTTTGGCGGCATGCTGGCCACTACCTGGGTTCAGATCATCAAGGCAGTGATGCTGCTCTCCGGTGCCAGCTTCATGGCCATCATGGTGATGAAGTCAGTCAACTTCGACATCGGCGCCCTGTTTAGCGAAGCGGTCAAAGTGCACGAGAAAGGTTCCGCCATCATGAGCCCGGGCGGGCTGGTCTCCGACCCAATCTCCGCCATCTCGCTCGGTCTGGCATTGATGTTCGGTACCGCCGGCCTGCCCCACATCCTGATGCGCTTCTTCACCGTGAGCGATGCCAAAGAGGCGCGTAAATCGGTATTCTACGCCACTGGCTTTATCGGTTACTTCTACATCCTCACCTTCATCATCGGTTTTGGCGCCATCCTGCTGGTGAGCACCAACCCGGCCTTCAAGGATGCCACCGGCGCCCTGCTGGGCGGCACCAACATGGCAGCCGTCCACCTGGCTGATGCAGTGGGTGGAAGTCTGTTCCTCGGCTTCATCTCTGCCGTGGCATTTGCCACCATTCTGGCGGTAGTCGCTGGATTGACCCTGGCCGGTGCCTCTGCGGTCTCCCATGACCTCTATGCCAGTGTGTTGAAGAAGGGCAAGGCCAACGAGACCGATGAACTGCGCGTCTCCAAGATGACAACTCTGGTGCTGGGTGTGGTTGCCATTGGTCTGGGGATCCTGTTCGAGAAGCAGAACATCGCCTTCATGGTCGGTCTGGCCTTCTCCATCGCCGCCAGCTGCAACTTCCCGGTGCTGTTCCTCTCCATGTTCTGGTCACGCCTGACCACCCGTGGCGCCGTCTACGGTGGCTGGCTGGGATTGGCGAGCGCCGTAACCCTGATGATCCTGGGTCCGACCGTGTGGGTGAAAGTGTTGGGCCATGCCCAGGCCATCTTCCCCTACGAATACCCAGCCCTCTTCTCCATGGGGTTGGCCTTCATCGGGATCTGGTTCTTCTCCATCACCGACAGCTCCCAGAACGCCGCCGACGAGCATGCCAAGTTCCTGCCGCAGTTCGTTCGCTCCCAAACCGGGCTGGGGGCCTCTGGCGCCACCTCCCACTAACAGATCAAGTTCATACTTCCAAGCCGGCCTCGCGCCGGCTTTTTTTATGGTCGTGTCTAGTCCTGAAATAGGTTTACACATTTTCAACTAGCATTTTTCTACTCAGAACCCCCTATGTACCGCATCGGGGGTTCTGTATTTCAACGCGGCGTTGTTTCCCAAATAGATGCAGCTTAAATGGAACTAACTGAGGACTCGGTGATCTGATCACCACCATCCTCTTCAAATCTGCATCATGGGCACGCAGCTTCAACCCATCACCAACTGGCCTCAATACAACAAATCATTGATTAACCGTGGTTCACTCACCTTCTGGGTTGATGCCGAGGCCATGAGTAACTGGTTTCACGACGACCATCATGGGCACCGGGGTCGCAGCCAGCTTTACACTGACCAGACCATCGCCACCTTCCTGATGCTCAAGTGGATTTGCAACCTCCCTTTACGGGCCACTCAGGGACTACTCGACTCCCTGTTCGAGTTGATGAACGTACCGCTGTGTGCGCCGAACTATAGCTGTGTCAGCAAGCGAGCACGCACGGTGACGGTAGCTTATCGACAGCCCCCAAAGGGACGCATTACCGACCTGGTTATCGACTCGACCGGCCTGAAAGTGTTTGGTGAAGGCGAGTGGAAGGTCAGAAAACACGGCGGTGAGTGTGGCGCAAGTTGCATCTGGCGGTAGACCCGGTGACCCACGATCTCGTGGCGGCGGAAGTGTCGCTGGAAAATGTCCACGATACCGAGGTGTTGTCGACCTTGCTCAACCCACTGCGGCGCAAGCTGGGACGTGTTTAGAGCCGCTAACAAAACCGAGTTGATTCGAATGATGCCAACCCCAACATAGGCAGCATGACACGAAAAATCAT
>NZ_JANFNV010000009.1:0-154141 GCF_024436075.1 Aeromonas sp. JL9
TCTTGTCATTGAACACCTCAGGTCATGGTGGCGACTGTACCACCTAAAATGGTGTCCGGGATGATTAGACCACTACAGACAGACTCAACCTTCTGAACCTCGCCAACGGCGGAGAGCTACGGGCACGCACGAGCCTAACCCGGTTCATGCCGCGAGAAAAAATCCGTCCCGACTCTCAATTTTGTCGAGCACTGTTGGCGATTGGGCTCACCAGCCCCTAAAATCGCAGCCCCATCAACAATTTGGCGTGAGTTGTTCTCCATGCAGACACTGGTTGAGCAGATTGTTTACATCAGCGACATGTTTGGTACTGCGGTATTCGCGTTTTCAGGGGTATTGGTGGCTGGCCGACTCAGAATGGACGGGTTTGGCGTCATGGTTTTGGCGGCGGTCACTGCCATCGGCGGCGGCACCATCCGTGACATGATCCTGGGAGCCACCCCCGTCTTCTGGGTACGCGACCCGCTCTATATCTGGGTCGTCATCGCAACGGCACTGATCGGTATGTGGATGGTCAAACTGCCCCGCAGAATGCCCTGGTATGTTCTGCCGGTGGCGGATGCCTTCGGACTGGCCCTCTTTACCGTGATCGGTGCCCAGAAGGCCCTCAACTTCGGCACCCCGGGGCTGATTGCCGTGATCATGGGCACCATGACCGGCGTAGCCGGCGGCATGATCCGCGATGTACTGGCGCGGGAGGTGCCCATGGTGCTGCAAAAAGAGATCTATGCCACCGCCTGTATCCTCGGCGGCATTCTCTATACCCTGGCGCTGGAGGCGAACATGGACAGGGTAACGGCCATGCTCATCTGCATGACGGCCGTGTTTGGCCTGCGGGTTGCTGCTATCTATTGGCATCTGTCGCTGCCCACCTTCTCGCTGCAACGCAATTGAGAGCAGGCCCACAGCGCCATCATGTCGCAGTGGGCCTTGCGTTGAACCAAATAGGCTTTTCTGTTGTCATAGAAGCAGTCGTTGTTAGCCGGAACCTCTCATGCGCAAAATCGGTATGCTTACCACCCTCCTCCTGGCGAACGTGACGGCAGCCCACGCCGAAGCACAAGTGGTATTTGGACGACTGGCCTCGGCGCCGGTGCAGCAATTCAACCAACAGATACGCCAGGCAAGCCATCAACAGCAAAACTGGGTTAATGACTACCGTGAGGTCGCTCTGCGATTCGTCGGTCATAGCGACACACCCAGTCGCATCCATGCCCAGCAGCTGGACAATGATCTGGTGCTCTCGGTCGCTCTCGACGGCAGCAAGAGCGACATGATCTACATCCTGACCCTCTATCGCAGCAACAACCTGTGGCAGATGCGGGAGGCAGAAATGGGCTGGCGTTGTCAGGGGCAAGACTCTTTTACTCCGGTTCCCTGTCCCTGATAGTCATTACTCACTCTGTGAAATAAAAAAATCCGGCACATTGGCCTAATACCAGTCAGTACAACATGACTGAAACTGTCTTTATTGGCTTTTTTTTTTCACTCTGTCCCGTCCTGAATAGGGTTTACACCTTTCCCCCCAATAAATGGAGAACCCGATGGGACAAGGTGTGAAACGGACACAGCGCGATTACTCTCTGACTTTTAAACTGGCACTCGGCAAGTCCTCTCGCAGCGGCAAGTCGAGAGGCTGACCATCGTCAGGGCTTGCCTGTTTCTGGGGATAAGCCAGCAGGCTTACTACAAGCGCAATCGGGTCGCCGACGAGCGCCATGCACAGGGATTGCAGGTGGTGCGCTTCGTGCGTCAGGTTCGACTGCGACAACCTCGGGTGGGCACTCGCAAGCTGCATTATCTGCTGCAGGGTCAGGATGATGGCGGGCTCAAGGTCGGGCGTGACAGGCTGTTTCAGATATTGGCCGAGCACCGCCAGCTGGTGCAGCCCAGACGGGCGTATCACAAGACCACCCACAGTTTTCACCGTTTCTACCGTCATCCCAACTTGCTCAAGGCGGGGCCAGAGCAGGTCACACCGGTGGCTCCGGAGCAGGTCTGGGTTGCTGATATCACCTATCTGCCAGCCAGGAGCGGACCGCTGTACCTGAGCCTGGTGACGGATGCGTACTCACGCAAGATAGTGGGCCATCACGTACACGAAGGAATGCATGCCGAATCGGTGGCGATGGCGTTCAAGAAAGCACTGAAGCAACGGTGTGGCGGCGGTGAACTCATCCATCACTCGGACCGCGGCGTGCAGTATTGCTAGGGCTGTATCAGTCATTACATGAACGGTACGGGGTGAAATGCTCGATGACGGATGGGTATGACTGTTATCAGAATGCGTTGGCTGAGCGGGTGAACGGGATTTTGAAAGGAGAGTTGTTGTTGCAAAGCCCGCAGGATTTGACGCAAGCGCGGGAAATGGTGCGTGAAGCAGTGGATATTTACAACGCGGAGCGGCCGCATCATGCGTTGAAATACAGAACCCCCGATGCGGTCCATAGGGGGTTCTGATTAGAGAAATGCTAGTTGAAAATGTGTAAACCTATTTCAGGACTAGACAGTCCCCGGTGACATGTGCGACATGCAGCTCAGTTCATGGATGAGAGACACCAACGCGATGTAAAAACGCAGTTGGCTCTCAGCCATCTTCACCATCAGGAGTAGTTAACCAACTTTCTGGTATTCGGAGTCTAGTATGAGGTGTAATGATGTGGTTTTTCAGCTGGCAAACAATGGGGACAGACCCACTATTTGCCCTGCACCAGAACGTGTTATTTACAGGATTGTTCGGCCTGTTCATGGCATCTTGGCTACGGCGCAAGCAGCTTAAACTTACCCCGTGGGAACAACTTGCTTAGCCCAGCGGCAATGAGTTTGCAGTCTGGTCGGCGTTGTTGCCCAAATCGATGCGGCTTAAATGGAACTAACTGAGGACTTGGTGATCTGATCACAACCATCTCCTTCAAGCCTGCATCATGAGCACGTCGCTTCTCCCCATCACCAACTGGCCTCAATACAACAAATCATTGGTTAACCGTGGTTCACTCACCTTCTGGGTTGATGCCGAGGCCATGAACAACTGGTTTCACCACGGCCATCATGGGGGCCGGGGCCACAGCCAACTCTACACTGACCAGACCATCTGCACCTTCCTGATGCTCAAGGGGATTTTCAACCTCACTCTGCGAGCAACATAGGGACTACTCGACACCCTGTTCGAGTTGATGAACGTACCGCTTTGTGCCCCCGATTACAGTTGTGTAAGCAAGCGGGCCCGCACGGTGACGGTGGCTTATCGACAGCCCCCAAAAGGACGTATTACCGACTTAGTTATCGACTCAACCGGGCTGAAGGTATTTGGTGAAGGCGAGTGGAAGGTCAGAAAACACGGCGCCGAGAAACGGCGAGTCTGGCGCAAATTGCATCTGGCAGTAGACCCGGCTACTCACGATATCGTGGCGGCGGAAATCTCGCTGGAAAATGTCCATGATGTCGAGGTGTTGCCGACTCTGCTCAATCCACTACGGCGCAAACTGGGGCGTGTTTATGCGGATGGCGCCTACGACAGCAAAGCCAGCCATCAGCTTATCTTGCGCAAAGGGGCAACAGCCTGTATCCCGCCTCGCAAAAACGCGGGGTTATGGAAAAAAGGACACGCAAGAAATGACGCGGTGCTGGTGATGCGCAAGGAAGGACTGGCGCACTGGAAGAAGATATCGGGGTATCACCGTCGCTCGCTGGCCAAGACGGCGATGTATCGGTTCAAGCAGTTGCTGGCGGGAAAAATCAGTCTGCGTAACTACAACGGCCAAGTGGGAGAGGTCATGGCGTATGTTAGCGCCATAAACAAACTCAATACCCTGGGTCTGCCTGTCAGAAAGCCCCGTGTGTAACGGTCACTTGGGGCTGGGGCAGTTGTGGCTTGATGGTTGATTTGGGAAACAGCGCCGCGTGAGACTAACGCGAAAGAAAGGCTGGCTCGCCAGCATAATGCCAGTCAGTTAAGCCTGACTGGCATTGTTTTATTGGCTTTTGCACCGCATACTTATGTGGTCTTGCCTTCACACTGCGGGGATAACTCCGCTCCCTTCGCTCCGGTAATACAAACTGCCCTGCCTGCTTATCCAGCTCCGCCACCCGCTTCGGGATACTCCCCGGTGACAGGTACGGCATGCAGCTCAGTTCATGGATGAGGTACACCGATGCCATGTGAAAACTCAGCTGGCTCGCCGTGTATCCCTTCAGACTCGCTGCCCTCTTTACCATCTGGCTGCGCAGCAGATTGTACGCCAGCTGCACGCCCCACAGCTCTTGCCGTATCCCCGCCGCCTTCTTGCTGCGCAGGGTTAGCCGGTGTTGTTGCAGGCTGTGCTTCATCTCCCGATAGCCCAACTCGATTTCCCAGCGGTGGCTGTAGAGCTCGACGATGTCGGCGCCCGGGAAACGCATCGGGTCGACCATCGAGGTCAGCACCTGCCGCTCTTTGCCGTTGATAGTGCGAGTCAGCAAGCGGGCTTCCACTGTATCCAGCTGGTGCGGCCACTTCTTCCTCGTCTGTGGACTGGTTTTGAGACGCACCAGCACATCCTGACGCCCCAGCTTGCGCACCACCTCGTATTGGGTGCCTCTTTTGAGTGGCAGCAACCAGTGCCGCTCGCTGCCAGTGGTCTGCCAGGCATGGAGCAAACCGAGGGAGTAGAACCCCTTGTCGAACAGGGTGAGCGAGTGGTCCGGCGTGCGTTCGACAAGCTGTTCGGCCAACACCATCTCGTTGACGGCGCAACTCTCCATGACCGCCTGAACAAGCAGGTGACTGGTCAACTCCATCTGGCAGAGCATGCGCACCTGCGGATAGGCGGTTTCGCCCTGCCGGGTACCGGGCTTGGCAAAGGCGGCGGCATTGTCCGGGGTATCGGGGGTGCGCCACATCACGCCATCGACGGCGAGCAGTTGCAGCCCGGCCCAACCGGGGTGGTTGGCCTGCTGGTGCCAGAGAGAGGCGGTTTCGTGAAACAGGCGTTCGATGCTCTTGTCCCCCAATTTTTGGCGAGCTTGCAGGAAAGCGCTGGGGACGACGAAGGGGCGGTCGCCGGGCAACAGGATATCGAGCTGATTGACGAGCTGGGTCATGGGGACGTGGCGGAAGATAGCCATACCGATGATGGCCCAGACCAGACGCTCCATGGGCATACGGCGGCGACGCAGGGTTGCGACGCCCTCTTCGCCGAGCAGAGTGGTGATGAGCTCGTTGGGAATGAGGTCGGAGAGTGACTAAAACTGGGCAGCATTACTGGCGTGAAGGAAGTCGAGAGCCTGTGCGATACGCATAAAAAAATCCGAAACCAATCAACAGGTTTCGGATTTTCACACAGCAGAAGGAGCGGTCAATGGATCCTTAACTGATCGGCATTAGGCTCGCCAGCAAGCCAGATAAAACAGGGAGAGCATCATGCTCTCCCTGTCTCTTTTCTTGCCTCACGCTTTACAGCGCTTGCTAAACGTCCAGCCGCCATATTGATGCCAGATGCAGCCCCGCAATCAGGGCGCGTTCTGGCAAAGGGCGGGATCGAATACCTGATTCCAGTCTGATTTCATATCGACCACCACCCAACCCCGCGCTTTTGCCTGCGCCAGCCCGTCGATCAGTTTGCCGCTGGCTGGTGGATGACTGTCGTAGGCGTATTCGCGCTTGGCATCGGTGTGGTGCACCAGCAGGCCGAAGGTGTGGTAATCCGGGTTGGTCGAGGTGTATTGCAGCATGGGCACGTCGCCATCGCTGTTACCAAAGGCGCCGACCGGACGCTGCCCCATAAAGAGGTGAATGGCGGCCGGTTTCGCCTTGCTGTCATCGAAATAGGCGCCGTTCATGGTCTTGCGGATCTCGCTGCCCTCCCCGGTCAGGGCAAACTCGCCGAGGGTAAAGGAGCCAATCACCTGCTGGGGCGGGATGCCATACATCTGCTCGGACATCACCCGCATAAAATCGACGCCGCCGCCGGAAACAATCCAGGTCTGGAAGCCATTATCCCGCAGATACCCCAGCAGCTGCTTCATCGGCAGATAACCGAGCTGATCGTAGTGGCAGCCAAAACGGGGATCCTTACTTCTGTTGACCCAGCGAGTGACCCGCTCGGCAAACTCGGTGGTGGTCATGCCGCTGTGGGTCAGTCCCACCAGCTTGGCGAGCCCCTTCTCCCCCGATTTGGCCACGGCCTTGAGGTCGTTGTTCAGCACTGCCGTGACGATGGGGTCGGCCTTCCACTCCGGGTGTTCCGGCGCCAGGAGCTTGATCTCGTCCATCGCAAACTGCAGCTGATAGGTCATGGGCGCTTCCGGCCAGAGGGTGCCGTCATTGTCAAACACCACATGGCGCTTCTCTGGCGGAATAAAAGTGGCCTGCTGCTGATCGGTGGCATTGGTTACCCAGCGGGTGATCGCCTGCTTGGCCGCCGTGTCATTCCAGGCAGAGAGGGGATCGCTCTGGCCGGCCTGTACCGCAAAGGCGCCGCACAGCAGCAAAAGAGAGGAGAGTCGATTCAATATCATCATGTTACCTGTCAGCTGGATATTGCCTGTCGATTGCCTGTAGATGAAAGCGCACGGCCATCACAACACCGGCGCGCATGGGTTCAACACACACGGGTTTCACAGGGAAAATCCTATGGCGGCCAGCTTGTACTGGAGCTTAAGCAAGCTCAGAAAAGGAGCAGCGTTCATCCCGTTCTGCGAGGCAGATCACTGCGTTGCGCTCACGCAGCGGGCAACACAACCCCCTCCTCCCCATCGCCATTGCTGCTGATTTGGCAAAAGTAATTTGATGTCACCGTCATTTTTGCCAACAAAACCCATCGGCATACTGGCGCCATTCTCCCGTCGGGAGTCCCTAACCAAGGAGTTGTTATGCCACTGGCGTTATTTGCCCTTACCCTGAGTGCCTTTGCGATAGGCACCACCGAATTTGTGATTGTGGGGCTTATCCCCACCATCGCCGAGCAGCTCAATGTCTCGCTCCCCTCGGCGGGCCTGTTGGTCAGCCTCTATGCCCTTGGCGTAGCCATCGGCGCCCCTGTGCTCACGGCGCTCACCGGCAAGGTGCCGCGCAAGTGGCTGCTGGTAGGGCTGATGGCGCTCTTTACCGCCGGCAACCTGCTGGCCTGGCAGGCCCCAGGTTACGAGAGCCTGATTGTGGCCCGCATCCTGACCGGATTGGCCCACGGGGTCTTCTTCTCGGTGGGCAGCACCATCGCCACGGGTCTTGTGGCCAAAGAGAAGGCGGCGAGCGCCATCGCCATCATGTTCAGCGGCCTTACCGTGGCGCTGGTGACCGGCGTACCGCTCGGCACCTGGATTGGTCAGGTCTTTGGCTGGCGTGAAACCTTTCTGGTGGTAAGCCTGCTCGGCCTCGTCGCCATGATGGGTAGCCTGCTGCTGATCCCGGGCAACCTGCCCATGGGGGCAGCCTCAACCATCCGCGAACAGCTCTCGGTACTGACCAAGAAGCCGCTGCTGCTGGTCTACGCCAAGACCGCCCTTGGTTATGGCGGCGCCTTCACAGCGTTTACTTTCCTTGCCCCCATCCTGCAGCAGGTGAGCGGCTTTAGCGCCGGTGCGGTGAGCCTGATCCTGCTGGTCTACGGGGTATCGGTCGCCGTCGGCAATATCTGGGGTGGCAAGCTGGCCGACAAGATGGGCCCATTGCCCGCACTGAAACTGCTGTTTGCCGGTCTGGCGCTGGTGCTGCTGGCCCTCACCTTCACCGCCCCCCATCCGGTGCTGGCCGTGCTCACCGTGCTGGTGTGGGGCGCCTTTGCCTTCGGCAACGTGCCGGGTCTGCAGGTACTGGTGGTGAAGCAGGCCGAACTGCACACCCCCAAGGCGGTGGATGTGGCATCGGGCCTCAATATTGCCGCCTTCAACGTCGGCATTGCGCTCGGCTCCGTGGTTGGTGGTTTTGTAGTAGAGCACCTCGGCCTGATGCACACCCCCTGGATCGGCGCCCTTATCGTGCTGCTGGCCTACGGACTGACCCATGTCAGCGAGCGCCGCGAAGCCCTCCGGCTCGCCGCCTGTCAGGCATAAGCTGCGCCAGCAGGCGTCACGCAAGGGCGTGGCGCCTGCTGCAATCGGCGCGGCAGGCTTCTATGCTGTGACACAGCGTCAACCCAGCAACTATTTCAGCAACTGTTTCAGTAACTGTTTCAGTAACCAAGCCTGTCACCCTCGCATCATTTGCCACGGAGTCTGTTATGAAGGTGCTTATCGTCTATGCCCATCCCGAACCCAAAAGTTTCAACGGTGCCCTCTTCTGCCACGCCATCAGGGCGCTGGAGCAGGCGGGCCACACAGTGATGACCAGCGATCTCTATGCCATAGGCTTTGATCCCGTCTCGGATCGGCGCAACTTCACCGCCGCCAGCGATCCCGATTTTCTCAAGCTGCAACTCGAAGAGCTGGCTGCCACCGAGCAGGACAGCTTTGCCCCGCAGCTGGAGCAGGAGATGCAAAAGCTGGAGGCGGCCGATCTGCTGATCTTCCAGTTCCCGCTCTGGTGGTTTGGCCTGCCCGCCATCCTCAAGGGATGGGTGGATAGAGTCTTTGCCATGGGGCGGGTCTACGGTCAGGGCCATATCTACGAGAGCGGCAAGTTTCGCGGTAAGCGGGCGCTACTGAGCCTCACCACCGGCGGCCCTGCCGAGACCTATCTGCCCGACGGCTTCAACGGCGATATCGACGGGGTGCTGCGCCCCATCCAGCGCGGGATCCTGCAATTTGTCGGCTTCGATGTGCTGCGCCCCCATATCTGCTATGCCCCTGTGCGGGTCTCGCAAGAAGAGCGGGAAGCCTGGCTCGCTCAGTGGGCCGAGCGCCTTGGCCAGATTGAGCAGGAGTCCCCCATCGCGGTTGGCCGCTACCAGTAACGGCTGACGCAGCTGACACTCCCCCCCACACAGCACAAAAACAGCGAGCGGCCCCCGGCCGCTCGCTGTTTTTCACGCTCTGTCGTTATGGTTTTTGTTATCCGTGGGCAAGCCTTATGCCGCCTGTTGCACGCCTGCTTTGCCGGTCACGGCACGTTTGAGCCAGTAGTCGAGGCTGACGTAGCGGCCCCCGCCGTAAACCAGCAGCACCAGCAGCATCACGAAGTAGGTGGCGGCAAACTCCATCCCGTTGTTGAGCATCACGGGATCCCCGAGCTCGGTGATGTAGTTGTAGCGACCGGGGAAATTGGCGGCCAGCCACTCGATAAAGCCGTTGAGGCGCACAGTGGCCTCCATGCTGCCGGTGGCGATGGCGTCCCAGCCGTGCTTCCAGTGCACCATGGCGCTCGCCACGCTCATCAGGAAGATGGTGGGAATGGCCATGATGCGGGTAAAGAGGCCAAGGGCGATGCAGATGCAGCCCAGCACCTCGGTGCCCGCCGCCAGAAAGGCGAGCAGGGTCGGGAACGGCAGGTTGAGCCCCCCTTCCGAGACCGGGGCACCAAACCAGGCGACCGTGCCGGCAAAGCCCATCACCTTGGAGTGGGCCCCCACATAGATGACCGGAATGAGATAGAGGCGAATGGCCAGCAGGGCCAGAAAATCGAGCCGCTTGCACTGGGCCACCGCCCGCTCGTACCACTGGATCAGGGGGTTGTTCATGGGAATTCTCCTTGGTGTTTGCTAAATGAGGGCAAGGGAGTGTCAGGCTGGCGCTCACCGACGGGCAAGGTCAACAGACCCAGCCGGTGAAAATGGCGCGCCCACTCGCTCAGATCAAAATCACTGCGAACCTGTTGCACCTGTTGCTGGAACGCGGCTTGGGTGATCCCCGGTTGCTGTTGCAGCAGCTGGATCAGGGCCACGTCCCATTCGCGCAACCGCTGGGTCACCACCTGATGAGCCGGGCTGCGAAACAGGCCATAGAAGTGGCTGCCCTGCCGGGTCGGCACCACGCCGCTGCGACGAATGGCAAAGGGGAGCTCAAGCAGTTGCAGGGTGGGATTGAGCACAAACGAACTCTCCGCCGTCACCTCAACCCCCGATATAACTTGCGGCACCACCCCTTCATCAATCTCGACACAGAGGCAGGCCCACTCGTACTCCAGCAGCGCCAGCCGCTGCCTGGGCCAGTTGAGAGAGCCCTCGCCGTGGCGATGCTGCACATAGCGGACAAACTCGGTGGCGATATGGTGAAACTCAGGAGCCTCGGCGCCGTGCGCGATGACAAAGCCCTCCACCAGTTGCCACCTGTCCACCGGCGCCCAGTGAGCGTGGGTGAGCGGAAAAGCACTCTCCAGCACCGACTCCACATTGGCGCGCACGCTGCGGGCATAGTGGCTGGCAATGCCATCCTGCGGCAGCCGCACCCGGCTCGCCAGCCAGGCGGTCTGCTGCTGCATTCGCTGCGGCGCCGTTTTGGGCGCAGTGATCAGGGATAACCGTCTATCCATAACGCACCTCCCGCACCTGACTGTCGATCGCCTCGCAACAGGCGCCATGCACCCGCGCCAGCTCGGCCTCCAGCTCGGCCAGCGGTGGCAAATGGTGATCCCGCTCCAGCAGCAGGGGACGCAGGCCATGGGTCTGCACCGTATAACGGGCCAGCGCCACCACCTCCTCACAGACCGGACGACCATGTGTATCCAGCAAGGTGCCATCCGCCTCTTGCAGATGACCGGCGATATGGAAGTAACGGATCGCATTGCCCGGCAGCCCGGCAATCATCCGCTTGGGGCAGTAACCGTGGTTGCGGCTGTTCACAAAGACGTTGTTGATATCGAGCAGCAGCTCGCAGCCGCTGCGCGCCACCAGCTCGGCGAGAAAATCCTCCTCCGGCATCTCGTGGTCATAGCCGTGGTAGTAGGAGATATTTTCCAGCACCAGCGGGCGGGCCAGCGCCTCCTGCACCAGCGCGATCCGCTCGGCCAGATAGGGGATGTTCTCCCACTGGCGCGGCACCGGTAAGAGCTCATAGAGATAGCCCTGTTGGTCGCGGGAAAAGCTCAGGTGCTCGCTATAGATCCCGATGCCGAACTCGTCCAGAAAGGTGCGGATCTGGCTGAGCAGGGTGCGGTTGAGGGGCTGACAATCGCCGAGGGAGAGGCTGAGGCCGTGGGCCACCAGCGGGTAACGCTCGGCAAGCTGATGCAGCTGCGCCCGCCTGACGCCGCCGATGGCCATCCAGTTCTCCGGCGCCAGCTCGAGAAAATCGATGCCGGGGCGGACGGGGCCGGAACAGAGCGCATCCAGATGCTCCTGGCGCAGCCCGATCCCCCGACTGCGGGAGCTTATTGGCCGCATACCCCCTCCGTCATCTTGCTGCCGTTGCTGGAACCGGATCTGTCGTCATCCATCCCCTCTCCCGCCACGCCACACTTGCCGTCGCGAGCGCGCACCAGCCGCCCCTGCGGATCACTGTCGAGGGCTTGCTTCTCGAAGCGCTTCTCGGTACCGCACTTGCCCGCCGCACACTTGCCGCCGTGCTGTTCGCTGGGGGCGGCCTTGACCGGCGCATCGCTCGGGGTGGCCGCCAGCGCAAGTCCCGGGGTCAGGGCAATCAGGCTGGTCATGGCGATGGAGAGGGTCAGTTTGCCGGTGGTTTTGTTGCTGCTTGAGTTACTCATGAGCGGACTCCTTGACTGCTGAAACGGGGTAACTGGAGAGATCGCGGGCGGCCACGATCTGGCCGTGGAACTGCTGCTTGACGATGGCCATCGCCTCTTTCTTGTGATTGAGGCCAACCCCCATCCAGTGGTTGAGCACCAGCAGCTTGGGGTTCACCTCGGCGGCAATCTTGGCCACCACAGATGGTTTGGCGTGAAGCGAGGCGGAGACCGGGTCGGCCCCTTCGTGGATGGCGAGCGGCATCACCAGAATGTCGGCCCCCTTGGCAAACGGCACAAAGGCCGGGTTGCTGCCGTTCTGATCCGCCGAGATAACGATGGTCCCCTCGGCGCTCTCGATGCGATAGGCCAGACAGGGCACGTCACCGTGAGGAATGCCGAGCGCGGTGATGGTCAGCCCATCCTGCTGATAAACGGTGTGAGGCTGCGGGCTCTGGTAGGGCACATCATGGAGGGTGATGGGGAAGAGGCCATCGGTGCCATCCTTGAAGCCGCTCAGGTAGGCATAAGCGCCCTTGTCCTTGTTGAAGAGGGCATCAAAGTAGCCGCTCATGCTGGGGAAGGCCGAGCCGGCCTCTGGCCCCGCCAGATCCAGCGGATCGCTGCGCTCGAAGAAGTAGGCCCCCTTGAGCAGGGCGGGCAGGTCGGTCACATGGTCGGTGTGAAAGTGGGTGATGCCGATAAAATCGACCTCTTCGAGCTTGGCCCCCGCCTGGCCGAAGCGCAGGTAGACGCCGCCACCGGCATCGATCAGGATGCGGGATTTCCCCTTCCACCAGATCACCTCGCTGGAGGAGGCGCGTAGATCGTCGGAGATGGGGCCACCACTGCCGAGCACCTGCAGGGTGAAGGTTTTATCCAGTGGCGTCAGTTGTACCGGTTCGGCACAGGCCGGGGCGACGGTGAGCGCGCACCCGATGGCCAGCGCCACCGCTTTCAATCTCTGTTTCATCACAATTACCTGTCGGTTGGTTGTCGGTTGAAAGTGTGTCGTTTGTGTCGTTTAAAGAGGGGGAGAGAGGGGCCGACGGCGACGTATGAACGCCAACCACCGGCCGTGGCGGGGCGCGAGCCCCCCGCCGTCAGTTACCGTCCCGTTCGTCCGCCTGCCAGCGCGCTTCCAGCCAGAGCAGGTTGCACAAGCCCAGCAGCAGGGCGAATCCGAGGCCCAAAATCCAGGTGAAGTACCACATAGCAGATCCCTTGAGGTCAGTAGAGTTGATGGCCGTCGCGCTTGATGCGGGCACGGTCGAGCTTGCCGCGCACCACCCGATAGACCCAGCCGGTGTAGCCCAGGTTGACCGGCATCAGCACCAGCACGAGGCCGAACATGATGGCCAGGGTCTTGTAGCTGGAGGTGCTGTCCCACAGGGTCAGGCTGCTGACCGCATCGAGGGATGAAGGCAGCACGAAGGGGAACAGGGCGATGGCCACCGAGCAGAGCATGGCGGCGCAGGCGATGGCGCTGGCCAGCAGCGCAATCCGGCCCCGCTCCAGCCAGGAGGCAATCCCGCTCACCAGCGGCGCCAGCGCGCCAATCACCGGCACCAGCCAGAGCAGCGGCTGCTCGTGGTAGTTGCGCAGCCAGCCGGCGACATGGGGGGTGACCCCCTTCATCAGCGGGCTCAGCACGGCGTTGCCGTCAAAGGGCTGGCCCGCCAGACCGGTCAGCTGATAGCCCTGCAGATCCACCAGATGCCAACCGGCCAGCAGGTAGAAAAAGGTCACCAGCGGGGCCAGCAGGATGGCGATCCCCCGTGCGCGCAGCGCAGGGGTGCCGGTCACCTTGGCTTGTAGAAAACCGGCGCCGTGCAGCAGCAACAGGCTGATGGCAGTGGCCAGCACCGAGAGCAGCCAGCCCCAGTGGAAGTCGAACGCGCCATAGTGCAGGCGCAGCGCCGTGTCGAAGCGAAACGGCAGCCCTTCCATCACCAGACCGATAGCCGCACCAAGGATGAGCGCCGGTATCAGGCCACCGGCCACCAGCGCCCGATCCCACCAGCGGCGCCAAACCGGATCAGCCAGCTTGCTGCGATAGTCAAAACCGACCGGACGCAGAAAGAGCCCGAGCAGCAGCACCACCATGGGGATGTAGAGCCCCGAGAAGGCGGCGGCATAAACCAGCGGCCAGGCGGCGAACAGGGCACCGGCACCAGCAATCAGCCACACCTGATTGCCTTCCCACACCGGCCCCACGCTGTTGATCACCAGACGGCGGTCGTCGTCATCTTTCGACACCACCGGCAGCAGCATGGCGATGCCGAGATCGAAGCCATCCATCACGATAAAACCGACCATCATGAAGAGCACCAGCGCCCACCAGATGAGTTTCAGGGTTGCGTAATCCATCAGGCGATCCTCGCAAGTTCGGGTTGTTCACCGCTGTAGCGGCCGGTATGGAGAATGGCGGGCCCCTTGCGGATCACATGGCGCAACAGGAACAGCTCCACCACCAGCAACAGGGTGTAGATGGAGCAGATAGCAATCAGGCTGAACCAGAGTTGGCCCGGCTGAAGCAAAGAGACCGAGGCCGAGACCGGTAGCACATCGCTGATGGTCCAGGGTTGACGGCCGAGCTCGGCCACCAGCCAGCCCGCCTCGATGGCAATCCAGGGCAGCGGCATGCTCCAGAACAGGGTCTTGAGCAGCCGTGGCGAGTCTTGCAGCCGGTTGCGGCAGAGCTGAACAAAGCTCACCACCATCAGCCCCAGCATGGTGACGCCAAGCCCCACCATCACCCGAAAGCCCCAGAACAGCGGCGCCACCGGCGGGATGGAGTCATCGACCGCTTTGGCGATCTCCGCCTCCCCCGCCTTGGCGATATTGCTGGCATAGGGGGTGAGCAGCATGCCGTAGCCAAGATCCTTGCCGTGCTGCTCGAAGCGGGCACGGTTGGCAGGGCTGTCATCACCCTGCCGGATCTGCTCGAGGGCCTCGGCCGCCACCATGCCGCTGCGGATGCGTGCCTCGTTCTGCACCTTGATATCCTTGAGGCCGGTCACCGCCTCGTCGATGGAGCGGGTGGCGATGATCCCCATCAGATACGGGATCTTGATGGCGGCGTGGGTGGTCTCGGCAGCCTGATCCGGGAAGCCAAACAAGGTGAATGACGCAGGGGCTGGCTCGGTCTCCCACTCCGCCTCGATGGCGGCGAGCTTGACCTTCTGCACCTCGCCGGTGCGATAGCCCGACTCATCCCCCAGCACAATGACCGAGAGGATGGCCGCCAGCCCGAAGCCGGAGGCGATGGCGAAGGAGCGCAGGGCAAACTGCACTTCCGTCTTGCGCAGCAGATACCAGCTGCTCACCCCCATCACGAACATGGAGGCCGCCACATAGCCCGCCGCGACGGTGTGAACGAACTTCACCTGCGCCACCGGGTTGAACAGCACGGCGGCGATATCCACCAGCTCCATGCGCTGGGTCAGCAGGTTGAACTCGGCCCCCACCGGGTTTTGCATCCAGCCGTTGCCGATCAGGATCCAGAGCGCCGAGAGGTTGGAGCCGAGCGCCACCAGCATGGTCACCAGCAGGTGCTTGCCGCGGGAGAGCTTGTCCCAGCCGAAGAAGAAGAGCCCCACCAGGGTCGATTCGAGGAAGAAGGCCATCAGCCCCTCGATGGCCAGCGGGGTACCGAAGATGTCCCCCACATAGTGGGAGTAGTAAGCCCAGTTGGTGCCGAACTGAAACTCCATGGTGATCCCCGTGGTGACCCCCATGACGAAGTTGATGCCAAACAGTTTGCCCCAGAAGCGGGTGATGTCCTGATAGATCACCTTGCCGGTCATCACATAAGCCGACTCGGCGATCACCAGGATCCAGGACAGCCCCAGCGTGAGGGGCACAAACAGGAAGTGGAACAGGGCCGTGGCGCCAAATTGCAGGCGAGACAGGCTGACCACGTCATCCGGATTGATCATGCGTCACTCTCTTTTGTTGTATTTGCCTTGCACGTTTCGTGCGTGACAAGTACATCACGGAGCATGACACCTATAACAGATGCAGTTATATTGAATTACACCTATAACAGTTGATCCAGATCATGTCCCTTTATCAGCAGTTGGCCGACCGCCTGCAAAGCCAGATCGACGATGGCATCTGGCAACCGGGGGAGCGCATCCCCTCCATTCGCCAGAGCTGCAAGACCCACGGGCTCAGCCCCATGACGGTGTTGCAGGCCTATCAACTGCTCGAAAGTCAGGGGCGGATCCTCGCCCGCCCCCAGTCTGGTTACTACGTCAAAGCCGCCTCACCACAGCTCGTGCAACACACCCCGAGCCAGACCCACTACAGCGGCTCGGTGGATATCAACGATCTGGTGTTCGAGGTGTTGCAGGCGAGCAAATCGCGGGATCTGGTGCCCCTTGGCATGTCGGTAGCAGACCCGACCCTGTTCCCCCATCCCCAGCTCGGGCGGGCGCTGGCCAGCTGCATGCGCAAGCTCGATCCCTTCAGCACGGTGGCCGACCTGCCCCCCGGCAACGAAGCGCTGCGCCGCGCCATCGCCCAGCGCTACGCCAGCGATGGGGTGGCGGTCAATCCGCAGGAGATCATCATCACCACCGGCGCCATGGAGGCGCTCTCCCTCAGCCTGCAGGTGCTGACCGAGCCCGGTGACTGGGTGGTGGTGGAGTCCCCCACCTTCTATGGCGCCCTGCAGGCTATCGAGCGGCTGAAGCTCAAGGCGGTGGAGATCCCGGTCATCCCGGGGGTGGGTATCGATCTGGCGCTTTTGGAAGACGCCCTCAGCCAGATGCCGATCAAGGCCTGCTGGCTGATGGGCAATGTGCAGCACCCGCTCGGCCACACCATGCCCGATGCGCACAAACGGGGGCTGATGGCACTGCTCAACAGCCACGGGGTGCCGCTGGTGGAGGATGACGTCTATGCGGAGGTCTACTTCGGCCGCGAGCGCCCCAAGCCGATCCGCCACTGGGATCAGCGTGGCGACAGCCTGCTCTGCAGCTCCTTTTCCAAATGCCTGGCGCCGGGCTTTCGGGTCGGCTGGGTAGTGGCGGGGCCCCATGCCGAGCGGGTGCAGCGGTTGCAGCTGATGTCCACCCTCTCCACCAATGTACCGAGCCAGCTGGCGCTGGCCGAGATGCTGCGCCAGGGCGGAGTCGATGCCCACTTTCGCCGCCTGCGCCACACCCTGGCCCAGCGCCAGCAGCAGATGCGGGCGGCCCTGCAACGGCTGTTGCCGGACGAGGTGCGGATCTCCTCCCCCGATGGCGGCTACTTCCTCTGGCTGGCGCTGCCTGCCCATTTCGACAGCCGCGCCCTGCACGCCAAGGCTCTGGGCAGCGGTTTTTCAGTAGCCCCCGGCGCGCTCTTCTCCAGTCAGGGACAACACAACCACTGCCTGCGCCTCAATAGCTCCCATCCCTGGAGCGAACAGCTGGAGCAGGCCCTCACCCGGCTGGCGGCGCTGATTGCCGCGCAGCTCGGTGAAAAGTAACGTGGCAAAGAACCGCTGGCGAAACGAACAAAGGCCCGCAACGGGCATTTGTGGTTGGGGAGTGACGCGCCTTGGCTCGCCATCAAAAACTGATCATCTGGCCATGATCTGCGACTGCACCTTGAAGCCCAGCGCCTCGTAGAGCGCTTGGGCACGTTCGTTGAAGGCCATCACCTCCAGCCGGATTTGCTGAGCATCACGGGCCTTGGCCCACTCATCGCAATGGGCGATCAGCGCCTTGCCAATCCCGCGGGAGCGGTGCTGCTCATCCACCACCACCGAGCCGATACGGCAAATCGGCGCACGGGTGAGAAACGGCACAGAGTCATTGATGTCGATCCGCGCCGTCAAAAAGCCCACCACCCTGCCATCCTGCTCGGCAACGCAGAATAGACGCCCTTCCGCACCGATAGCACTCAGCAAAAATGCCCGCTCCTCTGGCGAAGGGGGGCAAAACACTTCGGGATAGTGCTGATGGTGGATCTCTCCTATCTGCCGGTTCAGCTCGACAATGGCGTCGATATCCACTTCGCTTGCCTTGCGTATCTCCAACGGTTGCTCCTTGCAAAAATGGTGATGGTCCTGCGCCATCTTAGGGGCTGTGCCCCGCAATCCAAATAGGCTCATCCGCATCTTTTGACGAGCAACCTAAACAACAACGCCCCTTGAGCGGGGCGTTATCGGCAATCCATGGCGATGAGGGATATCAGGCGGGGGCGTTAAGCTGGGCCACCTGCCGCTCGATGCTCCCTTTGAGGTTGTCATCGAGTTTGAGGGCGCGTGCCAGCTCGTCGAGATAACCGCGCTCCATAAAGTGATCCACTTCGATGGCGAGTAGGGAGGCGAGATAGACCTCGGTGGCCAGCTCCATGTCGGTCACTTCCCGCGCCAGCGCGTGGGGGTCGAGGGGACGGGCCAGCTCGGCGTCAATCCAGCGGGCGACATCGCTCTGACCCTGTTCGGTCAGGTACTCCTGAATTTTCTGGCGCTCGGCGCCGTCGATATGGCCATCGGCCCGGGCCGCAGCCACCATGGCGCGCACCAAAAGCGCCGCGCGGGCATCCAGCGCATTGCCTTCCAGCCCACTGATGGGATGGGTGGGCTGGGCGGGCGCCGACTGCTGGGCCTGCCAATCCTGATAGAGCTTGTAGGCCAGCCCGCCAAGGGCCGCAGCGCCGCCCACGGCAGCGGCCTTGCCGCCATATTTGCGCACTTTTTTATTGCCCAGCAGCAGACCGAGCGCGCCACCGGCCAGCGCCCCCTGCATCTGCCCCTTGCGCTTCTCTCCCCCTTCGTTGAGCCAGCCTTTACCAGCCCCCAGCAACTGTTCCAGCATCTGTTTCATGGTGTCACTCCTGCGGCTATGTTCCCGTCGATAGAGCAAGATAGTGACCCCGCCCCCCTGAATCGGGGATGAACCCTTGACCGGGCAGGCCGATGGGGCAAAGCTCAGGGAAACCCTTCAGGCAATAAGGATGTAACTGTGCCAAATCGCGAACTGACTCTGCAATTTCTGGCCGAGCCCTCCGACGTCAATTTCGGCGGCAAGGTCCACGGCGGCATGGTGATGAAGTGGATCGATCAGGCGGGCTATGCCTGCGCCGCTGGCTGGTGTGGCGGCTATGCGGTGACCGTCTATGTGGGGGGGATCCGCTTTTTGCGCCCCATCCAGATTGGCCAGCTGGTGGAGGTGCACGCTCAGGTGATCCACACCGGCACCACCAGCATGCATCTGGCGGTGGATGTCTACAGCCGCCACCCCACCGACACCGAGCGCCACAAGACTACCCACTGCATCATCATCTTTGTGGCGATGGATGAGCAGGGCAAACCGACCCCGGTGCCCCAGTGGCAGCCGGTGAGCGACAGCGATCTGCAGTTGCAGCAGTACGCCAAAAAGCTGATCGCCCTGCGCGAGGAGATCGACAAGGAGATGCGCCAGCACCTCTGACCTTGGTGATTCCCCAGCCCGATAGAGGGGGCGCTTTCGGCCAACGGCGGCGCCCCTGTATACTTCGCTCTCTTCCCGCAAACCGAACCAACCGAGGCCATACCGAATGTCACTGGAAACTGCCCCGCCCGAGGTGAAACTCGCGGTGGATCTGATTGAACTGCTGGAGACCAACCAGCTGGCCCCAGAACTGGTGCTGGCGGCGCTGGCAATTGTGAAACAGGATTACGAGCGCAAGCTGGCGGAGGGGAAGGATCACTGATCCCTCCCCGCATTTTTTTCCGCCTTATCTTGCCGACGTCAGTTTTTCCCCACTGAAGTTTTTCCCCACATAGCCACTCACTGCGGCCCCATCACCTCGTCACAGAGGGCGATCAGGGCCGCGCTCAAGCGGGTGAGCGGCTCGCTCCCGCTTCCCCCGGCATGGAGCGCCAGCTCCACCGGCGCCACCTTGGGCCACTGGGTCAGGGCCAGCTGATCGGCGGGCATCAGCCGTTTGGGCAGCAAGCTCACGCCAATGCCCGCACTCACCGCACCCTGCAAGCTGGCAAGGCTGGCGCTGACATAGGCGATGCGCCAACGCCGGCCGAGGCCATCAAGCGCCTCGGTCATCTGCCGCCGATAGAGCCCTTCGCTCGGGAAGGCGACCAGCGGCAGCGGATCACGCCCCTTCGCCGGCCAGTCGCGACTGTCGACCCACTCCAGCGGCTCGCGCCAACTGGCAAGGGGCAAACCCTTTCCCCGAGTCTGCTTGACCAGCGCCAGATCCAGCTCCCCCGCCTCGAAGCGCTGCCAGATCTCGTGGCTCAGGCCACTTTGCACCTCCAGCCGCACCTCGGGGTAGTCGCGGGCAAAGGCGGCCAGCACCGGAGTGATGGCACCGGCGGCGAAATCCTCCGGCACCCCGAGGCTGAGCGCCACGCTCCCTTCCGTCACTTGTTCTTCGGCCTGCGCCAGCAGCGCCAGAATGCGGCGGGCCAGCCCCAGCAATTTTTCCCCCTCCGCCGTCGCCACCACCTGACGGCCAGCGCGATCCAGCAGTGGGCAGCCAAGCTGCTGCTCAAGGCGGCGGATCTGCTGGCTGATGGTGGATTGGGTCAGATGGACCCGTTCACCGGCGCGGGTGAAGCTGCCGGTGTCGATAATGGCGACAAAACTGCGCAGTAACAGGGGATCCAGCATGGGGCACTCCATTTACAAAACCACTGAAGCCTATTTTATCATTTAATTTCCAAATGACTTTCGAGCCCGCTAGGCTGGCGTTTTTGCCTCCTTTGACGGTGATCTGCCATGTTCAGCCCCGATGACTCCGCATCCCGAATGCATCCCACTTCTCCCAGAACCGGAAACAGCACCCGATGAATCAACGAAATACGGATCAACCCGCAGGCCAGACTGCCCTGCTGGTGCTGGTGATCCTGATTGGCCTGAATCTGCGCCCCTTTCTCACCGCCATCGGCCCGCTGGCCCAAGCCATTGACCAGCGTCTGGCGCTGGGGATGGACACCCTGGCCTGGCTCACCCTGCTGCCGCTCTGGCTGATCGGGATTGGCGTGCTGCTCACCCCCAGCCTGCGTCGGCGCGCCAGTGCGCGCCAACTGCTGGGAGCGGCCCTGCTGATGCTCGGCATTGGCAGCGCCATCCGCTTCGATGCCCAAAGCGGCAGCTTGCTGATCGCCAGTGCGGCGCTCTGTGGATTGGGGTCGGCGCTGGTGCAGGGAGTGTTGCCGGCGCTGATCAAGCAAGCATTCGCCCACAAGGTGCCGCTGGTGATGGGGATCTTCTCCGCCTGCATGATGGGGGGCGGGGCGCTCGGGGCAAGCCTTACCCCACGGTTGGCGGTCAGCCTCGACTGGTCGCGGGCACTGGCGCTCTGGAGCCTGCCGGTGCTGCTGGCCCTCATCTGGCTAGGGTGGAAAGTGCGTCTGCCACGGGCCGCCGCGGTCACCATTCCCCACGGCGAGCAGCGGCTGATCACCTTGCCCCGCAGCTGGTTGCTGATCGTCTGCTTTGGCATCATCAACAGCGGTTACGGCATCGTAGTGGCCTGGCTGGCCCCCGCCTATATGGCGCAAGGGTGGAGCGCCGCGCAGGCGGGCGAGCTGGTCGCCTGGCTGGCACTGGCGCAGACCGCCAGTGGCCTCGGCTTGCCGCAACTGGCGGCGCGCAGTCAGGATCGGCGGCCGTGGATGGGCCTTGCCATCACCATGCAGCTGGCGGGATTTGCCGGCCTCTGGCTGGCGCCAGCCAGTGCTCCCATTCTCTGGTGCATGCTGTGCGGCGCCGGTCTTGGCGGCAGCTTTTCCCTCATCATGGTGATTGCGCTCGATCACCTGCCCGACCCGCGCCGCGCCGGCACCCTGAGCGCCCTGATGCAGGGCTTCGGCTTTATGCTGGCCGCCACCGGCCCCTGGGTGGCGGCGCGGCTCTATCACTATGTGGGCGACTTTGCGGCCGCCTGGCAGTGGCAACTGGGAGGATTGCTGCTGATGAGCCTGCTGGTAGTGCGCCTCGACCCGCGCCACTACCCTCGCGTCATGGGGTTAACGACCACCAGCGAGCCGTCCCTTTCGGCGCCCCTCCCAACCAGCTCTGCGGCCCAAAACAACACACCGGCCTGAGGCCGGTGTGTTGGAGATAATAGTGTTGGGGATGACTGGCGGCTGACGCCACTCAGGGGAGCAACTCAGCGCCCCTTCTTCTGCCGTCCGGTGTTAGCGGTGCGCGGCTTGCCAGCGGCCGGTTTGCCACCCTTGGGTGCCCCTTTGCCAGCACCGCCCTTGTTGGCAGCACCTTTGCCCGCGCCACCCTTGCCCACCGGCAGCTTCTTCTCGAAGGCTTCCGGGCCCGGCACATTGGGACGCCCGCCAATCTCGTGATCATCATCGCGGCGCGGCTTCTTGCCCTGCCCCGGTTTGGCGGTTTGCGCCGCAGGGGCCTTGGCCGCCTTCGGCTTGTCGCCTTTGGCCGGTTTCACCTCGGAGGAGGAGTCCTCAATCAGCTTGAACAAATCGATCAGCTCATCGTCGGTGAGATCGCGCCACTCGCCCACCGGCAGCCCCTTGAGGCTGACGTTCATGATGCGGATGCGCTCGAGCTTGGTCACTTCAAAACCGAAGTGCTCGCACATGCGGCGGATCTGGCGATTCAGCCCCTGCACAAGGGTGATGCGAAAGACGAACGGCGCCTCTTTCTTCACCTTGCACTTCTTGGTCACAGTACCAAGGATCGGCACCCCGGCCGCCATGCCGCGCACAAACTCGTCGGTCACCGGCTTGTCGACGGTCACCAGATACTCTTTCTCGTGATCGTTGCCCGCCCGCAGGATCTTGTTGACCAGATCGCCGTGGTTGGTGAGGAAAATCAGCCCCTGCGAATCCTTGTCGAGCCGCCCGATGGGGAAGACCCGGGTGCTGTGGTTGACGAAATCGACGATGTTGTCCTTCTCGCCCGCCTCTGTGGTACTGACGATACCCACCGGCTTGTTGAGGGCGATCAGCACCAGACTGTCCGCCTCGCGCGGCTCGATCACCTGACCGTTCACCTTGACCAGATCGCCAACCTGCACTTGATCGCCAATCCCGGCGCGCTTGCCGTTGATAAAGACATGGCCCTGCTCGATAAAGCGGTCGGCCTCGCGGCGCGAGCAGATACCGCTCTCGCTGATGTATTTGTTCAGGCGCATGGATTCGTTAGCCAGCATGGGTCACCTGCCACAGGTTCTGGGCCGCGCCCGGTTGTGCCATCGCCTGTTCCGGCTGCGCCGGGGAGGCTGTCTGCTGCATCAGCCAATTCACTACGTCAAAGTTCTGCATACCATTCCATCTTCAAAAAAGGCCAATGCCAGCTTATCCATCAAAAAACGCCGCTACAGTAGCATAATTGCCCCCTTTCAGGGGCAGATAGTTGCAGGGCCGCAGCGCCCAAGCTGGCATCTGCGGATAAGTTCACGCCGCTAGATGGCCCGCGATGCAGCCTTCGAACGGCCAGCCTGATGCCAACGGCAGGATCTGGTGCCCACAGCCAGCGCGGACGAACGCCATCAACTATACATATCACCTTGTTTCCATTAGGCTTTAAGCCGGTTGGCAGCGCCCAATGTGCTGCACCGAACTCGCCCGCCCAGAGGCGGCCCCATCTCTATCGCCAAGGATTGCACCATGCTGGCTCACTCTCGCCGCCTTGTTCGCCGTGCTCTGCTGACCCTGTTGCTGCTGTTGCTGACCGCATGGGCGGTGATCGCCTACTTCGCCTGGCAGGCAGCGCCGCTGCAACTGTGGCACACAGTGGTGCCCCCCGAACTCAGCGCCGATGAGCTCGACAGCAGCGACTGGCAAGCCTATCTGACCCGCGAAGCAGAGCTGTTCGAGCTGGTGGCCACCGAGGTGGTTGCCAAGACGCCGCCGGAGCAGCAACTGGCCAGCAATCGCTACTATCAGGACGCCCCCATCAACCCCGCCCGCTTTCAGCAGAACTGGAACCGCTCCTACCTGCTGCGCCCCGAGGGGGAAGTCAAAGGGGTGGCGGTGCTGCTGCACGGCCTGACCGACTCCCCCTACAGCCTGCGCCATCTGGCCAGACGCTATCAGCAGCAGGGATTTATCGCGCTGGGGCTGAGGATCCCCGGCCACGGCACCGTGCCCGCTGGCCTCGTGGATGTGGATTGGGAAACCTGGCTGGCCGCTACCCGATTGGCGGTGCGGGAGGCCAGATTGCTGGCACCGGGCAAGCGGCCGCTGCATCTGGTGGGCTTTTCCAACGGCGGCGCGCTGGCGGTGAAATATGCGCTCGATGCGCTGGCCGACCCGAGCGGTGCGCTGGCAAAACCGGATCGGCTGGTGCTGATCTCCCCGATGATCGGGGTGACCCGCTTTGCCCGCTTCGCCGGGCTCAAGGCCGTGCCTGCCCTGCTGCCCGCCTTTGCCAACGCCGCCTGGCTCGACACCATGCCGGAGTTCAACCCGTTCAAGTACAACTCGTTTCCGGTCAACGGGGCGCGCCAGTCCTACCGCCTGACCCACGCCATCCAGCAGCAGGTGCGCCAGCTGGCCGCCAGTGGCGAGCTGGCGGCATTTCCCCCCGCCCTCACCTTCCAGTCGGTGATGGACTACACCGTCAGCACCCGCTCCATCATTGCCGATCTCTACCACTACCTGCCGGCCAACGGCAGCGAACTGGTGCTGTTTGATATCAACCGCAGTACCCTGTTTGGCCCGCTGATGAGCTCGGCCTCCGAGCTGGCGCTGCACCGCTTGCTGCCAAACGCCCCCCAGCACTATCGCCTCACCGTGGTGGGCAATGTGGAACCCGCCTCCCCCGCAACCCAGGCCAGAACGCTGGCCAGCCCAGACCAGCCTGAGCAGCTCCGTCCGCTGGGTATCGATTATCCCAAGGAGATCTACTCCCTCTCCCATGTGGCGCTCCCCTTCCCGATGGACGACCCCCTCTATGGCATGGCGGCGCGCCCGGAGCAGCGGGAGCAATACGGCATCAATCTCGGCGGTCTGGCCCTGCGTGGCGAGCGCGGCGTGCTGATCGTCAACCCCGGCGCCCTCACCCGCACCTCCTCCAACCCCTTCTACCCCTATCTGCAGCAGCGGGTGATGGAGACCCTCACCGCCCCTCCCGTCGCTCGTCCTGCCGCCGTAATCCCTGCCAGCAGCGGTCAACCTGATGCGGCCTATCAGGCCGAGCTGGAGCAGTTTTTACAGGAGAGCGACGAGAGCAGCGCGCCTTTCTAGGCTATATACTTACTGTGATGAAGATATAATCTCAAATTTTCTCAACAGTTTAAGACCAGTGCAGTGTCCCGTCGTTACCAGTTGACCGATGCACAATGGGGGCTTATCGAGCCCCTTTTTCTATCCCACCGCATAAGAGGACGCCCTACTCGTGAGCCACGCCAAGTGCTTGATGGCATTCTCTGGATACTTCACACCGGCGCACCTTGGCGAGATCTGTCATACAACACCTTTCGACGTTGGCTGAGTACAGGTCGTATCGATACCATCCTTGCTGCGCTGCAACTGCATCTCAATGAAGAAGGGCTTATCGACTTCGACCTGTGGTGCATTGACGGCTCCAATGTCAGAGCATCCAAAGATGCTGCCGGAGCGCGTAAAAAAACACTCCGGTGAATCAAGCTCTTGATCGCTCTCGTGGTGGTTTTGGCAGCAAAGTTCACTTGGTCACTGATAGTAATGGTTTGCCGTTGGGGTTCTGCTTTTCAGCGGCAATCAGATATGCGACAAGTGCGTTGGCTATGAAAAGGATTCCGACCTCATCAGGCCGCTATCGCACGCGGCCAGCAGCGATACAATAAGGAACTTCCGCTGGTATTAGACAAAGTTCGTTATCGTAGGCGAAATGTGGTCGAGCGGTGCTTCTGATGGCTGAAGAAGTTTCGCGGATCCTCAATGAGATATGAAAAGCTGGCTTTCTGCCTTTGTAACTCACGGGAACTATTGGTGGACAGACAACCAGCATTTGGAGAACACCGCCTAGCAAGGAGGTGATGAGCGCAGCAGGAAGAAGTTGGAGAGTTGCACAAACTGGGTGGCACTTCTGGCGTGGAAAAAATCGAGATCCTGCACGATACACATTAAAAATCCGAAACCAATTAACAGGTTTCGGATTTTTTATTGAAGGTCAAAAACACGCTTACGGGCGGTACACCTTGACGTTGGCAAAGCCCTTCTCTTTCAGGTAAAGCGCCTGCAGCTTGCTCATCACGCCGCGATCACAATAGAGCAGGTAGGTCTTCTCTTTGGGCAGATCGCCAAAGGTGGTGGCCAGCTTGAAGAAGGGGATATGCAGTACTTCACGACCTTCCACCACCAGCGGCTTCTCGTCGTGTTCGTCGGCAGAGCGGATATCCAGGATCACCTCGTCAGCGCCCAGCACCTGGGTGGTTTCCACCTCTTGCACTTCAGCGGCAGTCTCTTCACCGATACGACGGATATCGAGGTAACGGGCCTCGGAGACCACCTTGTCCAGAATGGAGAAGTCAAAATTGGCCTCTTCCTCTTCAATGCGGGAGAGCTCGGCCTTCACGGTCGGCTTCTTGGAGATGACACCGCAATACTCTGGCATGGTTTCGGCGAACTCCAGGGTGCCGATGCGGCGGGCTTCACTGATGATATCCGGCTTGTCCCAAGTAATGAGCGGGCGCAGGATCACCTTGTCGGTCACCCGATCGATGACGTTCAGGTTGGTGAGGGTCTGGCTGGAGACCTGGCCCACGCACTCGCCGGTCACCAGCGCCGGGATCTGGAATTCGTCAGCCACCTTGGCGGCAGCACGCATCATCATCCGCTTGAGCACCACCCCCATCTGACCGTTATCGATCTTCTCTAGGATCTCGGCAACCACCGGCTCGAAGTCGACCGCAGTGAAACGCACCCGATGGGATGAACCGAAACGGTTCCACAGGTGATAGGCCACCTGCTTGACGCCGATCTCGTGGGCCGCACCGCCCAGATTGAAGAAGCAGTAGTGCACGCGGCAGCCGCGCTTGATGAACTGGAACGACGCCACGCCGGAGTCAAAACCGCCGGAGAGCAGGCTTAGCACATCTTCCTGGGTCGCGATGGGCATGCCGCTCAGGCCCTGATGGATGGCGCTGACGATAAAGAGCTCCTCGCCGTCGATCTCGAGGTTGATCTTCACATCCGGGTTCTTGAGGCGCACACCGTTGCTTTCGCAATGCTGATTCAATCCACCGCCCACGTAACGCTCAACCTCGAGGGAGGAGAACTCATGCTTGCCGTGGCGCTTGGCGCGCACGCAGAAGGTTTTGCCCTTGAGCTGGTCGCCCCACACGGCTTTCACCTGCTCGAAGATGTCGTGCAAATCGGTAAACTTGCTGGCTTGTACCTCGAGGAAGGCCTGAATGCCCGGAATACAAGCCAAAGCTTCGATAGCCTGCTCGCGGAACTGGTCGTTGCGGGAGCTCACAATCAGCTTGTCCCAATCCATCCGTACGCGGGCATCGTCGTCGAAGCGGCGCAGGACATTGCGGATATTGCCCTGCAGGATCTTGATAAAGCGCTGGCGAACCGACTTGCTCTTGATGGTGATTTCCGGGAACAGCTTGATAATGAACTTCATGGTAATGACTCGGGTGACCTTGATTTAAGGGCGCGAATTATATCAGAACTTTGTGGCCAGCGCCTACTGGATGAGCGTTTGCTCACATTCCCCTAAGCAATGTTTGCCGCACGGACGCAATCTTGCGTATATTCCCGACCCTGCGCCTCGCCAGATTTTTGACAACAGATTGATCAGATGAAGACCTATATCTACTACCCCGGCATGGAGGTACGCGACGAGCTCTGGCTCAAATTTGCCCTGCTCTATCTGGAGCGGCTCGCCTTCGTCTTCACCGTCAGCGAAAAGAGCGGCCTCACCGCCCTGCTCGATACCCTGCAACAGCAGACCGATCTGCTGGCCGAACGGCCCGATGCCGCCTTCTTTGCCGCCATTACCCCGCAACTGGAGTGCCAGATAAGCGGCCTGGTGGCACCCGATTTCGTCCGCCACAAGGTGTTTGGCAACAAGGAGCTGATTGGTCGCTGGTGTCAGGAGGCCAACCACGACTGCTTCTGCCCGGCTCAGGCGGGGCTGGAGCGGCTGCACGGCTTTTGCCTGACTCACGGCTTTGCGACCCGGGATGAGGGGGGGATCAGAATGGCGCGGCGCTTTGCCAACCTGCTCTCCATGCGTCTCGCCCGTGAGTGGGCACTCGCCAATGACGGGGCGCTCATTACCGATCACGACTATCTGGATCGACTGCTCCATCTGCTCGAATCCCGCTACCACAATCGCGGTGGTCAGGATTGCTTCCACCTCGAGATCCCGTTGCAAGTGCCCACTCACCTGGTCGACATTCCGTTTGCAGAGCTGATTGCCTTGCGCGGGCGTAGCGGCTTTCGCCAACAGCTGGCCGAATTTCATCTGGCCATCGACAACCTGCTCGCCATGCTGGGTAGCGGCTATGCAGACCCGGTGGCCCTGACCCGCTTCGAGCAGGCTCAGCAAGGGCTCAATCAACTGCTCGGCCCCGAGACCCTCAGCATGCCACTCACCACCCTGGTCAGCACCAGCCTGCCCGCCGTAGCCATGCTCCACCAGTTAAAGGCGAGCCACCCCGAAAGCAACCTCATCTTCCATCCCATCAAGAAGAGCCACTTTCACCAACGCAAGAGCCAGCACTTCTTCACCCGACTCGGTCATCTGCGCCAACCGGGCTGAACCGGTGGAATGAAAAAGGGGTTGGCATCTGCCAACCCCTCTCGTTATCTGCGGCCTACCAATCATTACCTCGGTGATTGGCCCGCTCTTGTGCGTCACGGCGCGCTTCCATCGCCCTGTCACGGCGGATATTGGCAGGGGTACAGGCAAACTGTTTCTGATAACAACGAACAAAACTCTCGGAAGCGGGTTCGAAAGGTGAATAGAACCCGGTACGTTCAGGAGAAACATGGTGATCACCATGATTGGTAGTGGCACAGCCCGAACCCATCAGCACCAGCAAGGGACACAGAACACGCAGCAAAAGAGAACTCCCGATTGGATTTGAATGAATTCGTAATTATTCACAAATTAATCCACCCAATCAAATATTGATGCATTTCAAATAGTTAATTACATTCGCCTCAATGGCTGTCGGCAAAACGCTCAACGGGTGATGGTGCCGGCATCACTGTCAGGATGCACCACGCGAAACTCGATACGATCGCTGTTGCCCGCTTCATCTACCACCACCAGCTGGTAGCGCCCCGCCACGCTCAGCACCTGATCCCCGTCCCAGCGCAGCCGCTGGCCGTTGAGAAACCAGGTCGGCTTGCCAACACCGCCCAGCACCTTGGGCTGCAACCGGTAACGCTGGCTGCGGATAAGATTGCCCTCCCCCAGTGCCACGATGCGTATGGGGGCCTGCAGCTCGGCGTTTTGCCCCTCCCCCGCGCAACCGCTTGCCAGCAGCACCTGCCGTCGCTCGCCGGGGGACCGCCACGGCTCCAGCGACAATGGCCAGAGCGCCCGAAAACCGGATTGCGCCGCATCGGGGCAACGGTTCAGCGTCGGCTTGCCTTCGGCAGTGAGTGCCACTTGGCGCAGCGGCGAGGGCCAATCCATGGGATCCGGCAAGGTGGGGGGATCACGCCCTTCCAGCAGCCAGGCGCTTTGGCGCTGCAAACAAGTGTGCGGCAGAGTCGCGCTCGCCTTGCGTCCCAGCGGCCAGCAGATCTCGGCCTCGCTCACCGTATTGGGCTGCACCGGCAAGGGGCTGTTGTCGGCCAATCGCGAATAAACCGAGAGCAGCAACGGCACCGCCGCGCTCTGGCCGTAAAAACCGGGCATGGGGGTGCCATCGGGGCGCCCCAGCCAGACGCCGATGGTCCAGCGACCGGAGACCCCCATTGCCCAGCTGTCGCGATAGCCGTAGCTGGTGCCAGTCTTCCAGGCCAGCCGGTTGACCCGGCCGGTCGCCTCGCTGGCAAAGGGCTGATCCGCCCGTCCCTGGGCGCTCAATATCTGCCAGATGATCCAGGCCGCCCCCGGGCTCAACAAGGGGCGCGACACCGCCTGCTGCCCCGCCAGCCAGACCGGCATCGCCACCTGCCCCTCACGGGTCAGCGCGCTGTAAAGCGCCACCAGCTGCTCGAGCCGGATCCCCGCCGCCCCCAGCGCAATGGCCGGATTGGGTTTGTCGGAGAGCGCCAGCCGCACCCCGGCGTTGTCGAGGCGGCTGACCAGCTTGTCGGGCCCGAGCGCCTCCAGCACCTGCACCGCAGGCACGTTGAGGGATTGCTGCAGCGCCTGAGCGAGGGTCACCGGTCCCTGAAAGGCACCGGAAAAGTTAGCGGGGCGATAATCCGAGCCCAACCTTGGCGCGTCGGAGAGCAAGGAGGCCGAGTGCACCAACCCCTCGTCCATCGCCAGACCGTAGATAAAGGGCTTGAGGGTGGAGCCGGGAGAGCGGATCGCCTGCACCATATCGAGGTAACCGTGGCGGCGCAGGTTGCCATACTCGGCGCTGCCCACATAGGCGCGCACCGCCATGGTTTTGTTGTCTACCAAGAGCAACGCCGCTGAGGTCTGCTCGGGGAAGCGGCGGATATAGTTCGCCACCCGTCCCTCCAGCCAACGCTGCAGATCGCCGTCTATGGTGGTGTGCACCAGCGCCCCTGCCTGATGGTTGGCGGCAAGGCGGGCAAACAGTGGCGCCTCCATCGGCGTGAAGTGACCGCGGGCCAGCACCGGTTCGATACGCCCCTCCTGCCAAGCCTGCTCGGGCCAGACGCCCTGCGCCACCAGTCGCTGCATCACCTTGTCACGGGCGGCGCGGGCCCGCTCGGGATGGCGATCTGGCCGGTTGCGGCTGGGGGCCTGTGGCAGCACCGCCAGCAGCGCAGCCTCGGCGTGAGTCAGCTTGGCCGCGCTCTTGCCAAGATAGGCAAAACTCGCCGCCTGCACCCCCTCCAGATTGCCGCCAAACGGCGCCCGGTTGAGGTAGACGGTGAGCAGAGTGCGCTTGTCGTAATGCCACTCCAGCTGCAGCGCGCGCGCCATCTGGCGCAACTTGCCGGGCACGCTCCTGTGGTAGGGCTCGATCAGGCGCGCCACCTGCATGGTGAGGGTCGAGCCGCCCGACACAGCCCGCCCATAGCGCAACCACTGCCAGACCCCGCGCACCATGGCCACCGGATTGACCCCGGGATGGCGCCAGAAGTAGCGATCCTCGTAGCCCAGCAGCGCCTCGATATAGCGCGGGGAGACCTGCTCCAGCGTCACGGGGTAGCGCCACACGCCGCTGGTATCGGCAAAGGCGCGCAGCGGTCGCCCCTTCATGTCGAGCACTACCCGCGCATAGGCAGGATCGAGTGGCGGCGGCGGGAAGAGTCGATCCAGCGCGAGTAGCGACAGGCATAGGGTGATGATCCCCAATACCGAGAAACGCAGCCAGCGCGGTAGACGACCCAGCCTGCTCCAACAAGCGCGGCCACTGCGACCCAATTTCAGCCAGCCGCGCTGCCAGAGGGTGAGCGGGCGAACCTGCTCAAGGGAGGGCTCGCTACTCAGAGATGATCACCTTATGGATATCCTCACCCACAGCCCGCAGCTCGGGTCGGTACATATCCTCCACCTGGGTCGGCGGCACCTGATAGCGACCCGGCGTCACCGCCCGCATCAGGTAGACCAGCTGCTGGTTGCTCCCCTCGCTCAGATCCAGCGCGGCCGTGTAGCGGTCGTCGCGAAACTCCTGATGCTTGAGATAGTCGTTCCACTCGCTCTGCCACGCCGGTTTCCCCTCGATGGAAAGCTCTTCCAGCTTGATGCTGTTGCCAAGGGCTGGATTCTCCAGCTCGAAGCCAGCGGGCACCATCTCCACCAGCAGGGCATCGGGCACCGCCGATTTGCTGCTGACATTGAGTCGCACCACCACCAGATCGCCCACCTTCACCTTGGCTGGATCAAACGGCTGACCGTCGCTGTTGAACCAGCTGCGGGTCACGCTTATCCCCTGACTCAACCGGGCAGGAGCCTGCTCGGGGTAACCGATCAGGGTGCGCTGCACATAGAGGGACCCCTTGCCCTCGTTGATGACGGTGCTCGCGGCCAGCGCCTCGGGGGCGCCCAACTGCAAGGCGGCCGAACCGCTCAGGGATCCATTGCCAAGGGATGAGGCGACTCTGGCCTGCCAGTCGACGGCCGGATCGAAGCGGGCGAGTCGCAGCAGGGCGAGCCGCTCTTGGGTGCTGAGCCACTGACGGTGGGCCAGAGTGTCGGCCACCTTGGCACTGAGGGCTGGCCAGCGATCCGCAGCCAGCTTGTGCTGGCGCAGCAAGGAGAGCTCAAGAGCCCCATCGCGCAGCGGTGAGCCGTAATCTCCGAGATAGTCGTCACCGCGCTCGGTCGCCAATGACCGACTGAGGGCCTTGGCGGCGTTCTGCTCATCCCCCATGGCCGAGAGCGCCAGCGAGAGGTGCAAGAGTGGCAAACCGGAGCGAGCGTGATCAGCCTGCTGTTCCCAGATAAGGCGCAAGGTAGCCAGCGGTGCCTTGCCCACCCGGGCCAGCACATAGGCGCTGTAAGCCTGATAGGCAAGACGGCTGTGCTCGGGGGCACTGCTCCAGCGCTCGCCATACTGGCTGTCGGTGAGATAGCTTTGCAGCCGGTTCAGCGCCTGATTGAGCATCGCTTCCGGCACTGCGTCGCCTGCCTCCTTGCGGGCCAGCAGGTAGTCGGCGGCATAGGCGGTGAGCCACTGCTCCTCGTCGGAGCGACCATCCCAGAGGCCAAAACCGCCGCTGGGCAGTTGCAACCGCTGCAGCCGTTGCAGCAGGGCGCGTTGCACATCCGCCTCGCTCGCCGCTTGCTTGCCCTCTGCGGGTTTGCGCCAGGCGGCCCGCTCATCGGCCGTGGTCAGCAGATAGGGCCAGGCACGGGACAAGGTCTGCTCCAAACAGGCATAGGGGTAGTCGGCCAGCGCCTGCCACTGGGCTGCCGGATCCCAGGGCGGAGTGCCGGAGAGGCTGAGCAGCCCCTGCAGATTGGCGCGATCCAGCCCGGCCAACTCACCTGGCGCAAAGCTCATCTGCTGGCCGGGGGCCAGCATCTGGTAGCGCTGGCGAGTCTGGGCAGGCCAGGGAGAGCGCAGCGGCAGAGTCCAGTCGCGGCTGATGGCAAAATCCTTGCCGCTGGCGGCCAATTGCAGGCTTGCCACGCCGCTCGCCCCGGTCACGGTAAGCGGCAGGGTCAGCCACTGCTCCTCGCCGTTTTTAAGAGAAAGGGTGCTGGGCAGCTCGCCGTTTGCTTTCAGCCCGCCATTGAGGGTCCAGGCAAGGGAGAGGGTCTGATCCTCGCCACTCATGTTACGCAGCTGCACCAGCGCCCGGGTCTCATCCCCTCTCGCGCCAAAGCGCGGCCAGCCAATTTCGGCCACCAAGGGCGCCACCACCTTGACGGCGCGCTCGGCCTCACCAACTTGCTGTTCATTCCAGGCCAGCGCCATCAGCGCCAACTCGCCGTTGAAGTTGGGCAGGTCGAGCGGGATCACCGCCTTGCCGCTCTCATCAAAACTCACCTCGCCACTCCAGAGCGCGGCTACTTCGACCCGGCTCTCCAGCGCGCCGCCTTTTTTCAGCGGCGCCCGATCGCCCCCGTAGTTGAGACGAGCCAGCTTGCCATCTTGCGGCGGGATCACCTGACCGTAGTTGTCGAACAAATCTTGGGCGAAGCGCTTGCGGCCAAAGAAGATCTCGAACGGGTCGAGGGGCTGGTAGTCGCTGATGTTGAGCACGCCCCGATCCACCGCCGCCAGCACCACCCGCCCCTGACTGTTGGGGGTGGAGGTAGCTGTCACCTCCAGCCGGGTGAGCGGCACGGCTTTATCAGGCGCGCTCAGGGTGAGCGGCAGACGGCGCGCTTCCCGGTCCAGCGTGAGCGGCACCAGACCGACCGAGCGCAGAGTCTGCCCCTGCTGCTTGCCAGCCGGTTTGGAGGCGCTGTCTGGCGCGGCGATCTGGGCAGAAATATGCAGATCATGACGCTGCCATTCGGGGCTGACCGGGATCTCGAATTCGCCGCGGGCATCCTTGGCATCGCCACCGGCCCCCTTGAGCTCGATGCGCTGCCACCAGCGCAGGCCGTCGCCATCTTCCACCAGCAGCAAACCCTTGCCGGGGCGAGGGGCCACCAGCGTCACTTTGGCCTTGTCGCCCGCCAGATAGGCGCGCTTGTCGAGGGTGATGGCAATCTTGTCAGGCCGTGCCTGCTCGCCACCGCCGCCCCAGGCGTAACTGCCGATCTCCACCCGCAGGCTCGATTGATGGCCCTGACTGTTCTCCACCTCCAACCGATACCAGCCCGCCGCCAGTTGCAGCGTGAGCGGGGTCGGCCCCTTGCCGTCCAGCAGCAGGGTCTGCTCCTGCTCCAGATAGGGCTGGCTGTTGAACTCGTACTTCCACCCCTCGCCATCGGCGTAGTGCCAGTAGTAATCGCGGTACTCGTTGATGAGGCGCACCTTCACCGACCCCGCCACCGGTTGACCTTGCGCATCGAGGTTGAGGATCTGGAATGGGAGCGGCTTGCCCCCTTCCACCCGCTCGGCCACAAAGTCGGCCTTGAGCGCCGGCCACTGGCTGCCCGCGGGCCAGCCATACTGGGTGCGGCTGCGATTGACGGCGCGGCCCCCGGGCTCGGAGAGCGACACCCGAGAGGCCACCTCCAGCGGCCCGAGAGCGCGCACACCATCGAGCTGATCTTGCAGTGAGAAGGTCCCCTGCCCCTGCGCATCGAGGGTGAGACTCCGCGGCTCGAGATCCTTGGCCTGCTCGGTCAGCAGCACATCCCCCAAAGTAAACTCCTGCCACTGGGTAAAGGGCATGGTAGCGCGACTGATTTTCACCTCCACCTTGGCCTTGGTGGCGCTCGCTGGCGCACCGTAGAGATAGTCCCCTTGCAGTGGCAGGGTGAGAGCCGCGTCCAGATCCGTGACTTCCCCATCCGGCCCCTTGCCAAGCTGCAGTTTCAACCGTTCCGGCAAGAACTCCTCCACCAAAAAGGGCCACTCGAAGCGGCTGCCAGCGGCAGTCTTGAGATTGATGGTCCAGCGCCCGAGTGGCGCATCATCCGGTAGACGCAGACCATAGTGGGCCGCGCCCAAATTGTCCGGCAGCAGCCGTTTCTGTTCGAGCAGTTGGCCGTCCGGCTGCTTCACCTCCAGCTCCACCGCCATGCCGGGCAGCAGCTGGCCATCCTGCCCCTTGAGCAGGATCTCGCTGTCGAGCCGCTCGCCGGGGCGATAAAGGTCGCGCCCGCTAAAGAGATACAACTGCTGGGCCTGCCAGGGCTGGGTGCCGAGATCGAAGGTGGAGAGATCGAGGGCCGCGCCATCGAGGCGCAGCACCGCCAGATGGTTGCCCTGTTCGGCCAGCAGCAGGCGAGCCCCCTGCACCTGATCGAAGCGGCGATGACCTTGGGGGTCGGTCTGTTGCACCTGCAGCCGGTTGCCCTTCTCGTCGAGCAGGGAGAGCTGCACATCCTTGAGGGGGTCGGCGCTGGCCAGGGAGCTCACGAACACCTCCAGCTGATCGCGGTAACGGCGGGCACTGAGCCCCATGTCGCTCACCGCAAAGTAGGTGGTCTCCTTGCGCCAGTCGTAGTTGCCAAGGGGCGACATCACCGCAAAGTAGACGCCGGACTCCGCCAGCTGCGGCTCCTTCACATTGATGAGGCGGGTCTCGCGCCGGTTGGCATCGAGCTCCAGCGCGTAGCGGCCGCTGAACACCCGCTTGGCCCGCTTGGTGATCTGTTCAAGCTCCCAGTTGCCCATGCCGGCACCAGGGCGATATTCCGCCAGAAAACGGGGCAGATATTCCGCATCGACCCGAAAGAAATCGATATTGACCTCATCCACATTGACCGCGCTGATGGGCAGGCGAAGTTCCTGACGCAGCGGCAATACCATGCCACTGGCGGTAAAGGAGGCTCCCGCCTCCAGCGGCCGGGTTTTGAGGGTCCAGCTCTGGGGGGATGGGCCCAGCCCCGCCTTGAGGCTCACTTCATAGCTTTTATCGGGCTGAACGTTCGGGAAATAGAGGGTGCGGCCATCGTCGGCCAGGATCCACTCCCCCTGCACCTGCTTGCCCCCCTCACTGACCCCGAGCCAGCTCTGCCAGTTCGCCTTGGGCGCCAGGGGGCCGGAGAAGACCAGCGCCAGTGCCGGCGCATCGCGATATTGGCGGGCATTGGCCTGCACTACAGAAGTTGGCGCCCCGGCCTCCTGCTGCGCAGTGGATTCAGTGGTCGGTACTTGGCTGGCGGGCTTGTCAGGGCCGCAGCCAGACAGCAAACCGACCACCCCGCAAAGCAGCAGGGTTGACCAGCGGCGGCGCAAAGCGCCGGTTCCAGCGGTAGAGCGGTGAGAAGCAGAGAGAGAGTCGAAGAGGCGCATAGGTTCCATCCCGAGTTGGAGCGCTGCAAACGCAGCGTGGCTGGAAACAGGATAAGGCATCCTGCTCACCCGACACAAAGCTCATTACCCGAATGGGCACAATTCCGTGCCCCTGCTGCACAAGACCCCCCTTGCCCACTGATCCAGTGCGGCAAGGGTTGTCATCTAGTCGTGGCTGGTCTCGTTTTTTGCTCCGCCTTTGAACCAGCGAAACAGGATGGCCATGACGGCCGCCAGAAACAGCACCAGCGAGGTAATCAGCAGGGCCCGGGTCAACAGTTCGCTGTGGTGGAGGAAGAAGGGGGTATTCATCGCCAGCTTGCCCACCAAACTGAGGCAGAGCGCCCACATAAAGGCACTGGCAAAGCTGGCAACGCACATCCGCAGCACGCTCAAGCGGCCAATCCCCATCAGCATGGGGGTCAGCACCCGCACAAACGGGATAAAACGGGAGGAGAACATCGCCAGAAAACCGTACTTTTTCAGCAAGCGGGTCGCCTTGGGCAGGCTGTCGGGAGGCAACATCCGCTCGATATGATCCATAAAGCGGGTGCGCTGCAGTGCCCGTCCCTGCCAGTAGGCGAGCACAGAACCTATGCCAGCAGCCAACGGCAGATAAATAAGTGTTACTTCAGGGCCAAACACCCCCATGCCAACCAACCCACCGGCCAGCAGTACCAGGCTGTCCCCCGGCAGGGGCAGGAAGACGAATGCGGACTCCAGCAGCAGTACCAGCATCAGGCAACTGATCAGCAGGGGTACCGCCTGCATCTGAACCAGGGCGTCAAAATCCTGATGCCAAATGGCCATCAGCATATCCAGCATGTCACTCTCCCTACTACACGGTTCATCATGAACGAGGCAGGGGTTATAGCACCCATCCCCTGAACAAAACGTTAATTTTGTCCGGCACAGGAAATAAAGTGTGTCGAAATATTGCAGTAACCAGGGGAATGCAAGAAGGGCGAAAAGCAGAAACAAAAAGCCCCTCATCTTGCACGCACAAGGGAGAGGGGCAAACAGGCACAGAAATAAAACGGTTACTCGGCGGTGGCCATCTGCCAGGTTTTGAAGCCGCCGGAGAGATTCTTCACTTTAAAGCCGTGCTGGCTCAGCAAGCGGCAGGCGACATGGCCGCGCAGCCCGACCTGACAGCTGATAAGCAGCTCTTTCTCTTTGGGCAGCTCATGGAGGCGGCCACGCAACTCGTCGAGGGGGATATGCAGCGCCCCCGGAATGCGGCCCAGCTTGTCGAGCTCGGGGCCGTTGCGCACATCCACCACCAGCTGGTGGGGGTTACGAGCCTGCACCTCGGCCACGTGGCAGAGCAGGGTGTCCCCCTTCAGGTGGTTGCTCGCCACAAAGCCCGCCATGTTGATCACATCCTTGGCCGATCCAAAGGGCGGCGCATAGGTGAGCTCCAGATCCTGCAGGTCAAACACGGTGAGACCGGCACGTTGAGCTACCGCCAGCACATCGATGCGCTTGTCGATGCCATCCTTGCCGATGGCCTGGGCGCCATAAATCTTGCCATCCGGGGCAAACAGCAGCTTGAGGCTGACCGGATGGGCCCCCGGGTAGTAACCGGCGTGGCTGCCCGGGTGGACATAAACCTTCTCGAACGGCAATCCCAGTTGCACCAGTCGCTTCTCGTTGAGACCGGTGCTGGCCACCGCCAGATCGAACAGCTTGCAGATGGCGGTCCCTTGCGTCTTCTTGTAGGTTTCGCTTCGGCCCAGCATATTGTCGGCGGCGATGCGCCCCTGCCGGTTGGCCGGGCCCGCCAGCGGGATCAGCACAGATTCGCCGGTGACGAAGTCAATCTCTTCCACCGCATCCCCCACCGCGTAGATAAAGGGATCCGAGGTACGCATCCCGGCATCCACCTTGATGCCGCCCCGCGGGCCCAGCTCCAGCCCCGCCTTGGCGGCGAGCAGGGTTTCCGGCTTGACGCCGATGGCGAGGATCAAGAGACCGGTATCAAGATGGGAGCCGTCATTGAGGGTCAGGCGCAGGCCACCGCTTTTGGCTGTCGGTACGGCGGAGGTCTTCTCGGCAGGCAGATCCAGACTCTCGATGGCGGTGAGGCCGGTGCGCAGGCGCAGGTCGATCCCCTCTTCCCGGATGCGGGCATGGAGCATGTTGGCCATCTCCTTGTCCACCGGTGCCATCACCTGATCGGCCAGCTCCAGCAGGGTGACATCCAGCTTGCGCTGATGCAGCGCCTCCATCATCTCCAGCCCGATAAAGCCGCCGCCCACCACAGTGACGTGGCGCGGCTGATCGTGATGCAGGGCCGCCAGAATGCGATCCATGTCCGGGATGTTGCGCAGGGTATAGACATGGGGGCTGTCGATACCGGGGAAGGGAGGACGGATCGGCGCCGCCCCCGGGCTCAGCAGCAGCACATCGTAATGCTCGCGCTGCTCTTCACCGGTTTGCAGGTTGCGCACCAGCAAGGTCTTGCCCGCCTTGTCGATCTCAATCACATCGTGGAAGACCCGCACATCGACGTTGAAACGGCGCTTGAAACTCTGGGGAGTCTGCAGCAGCAAGGCATCCCGGTCGGGGATATCGCCCCCGATGTGATAGGGCAGACCGCAGTTGGCGAAGCTGACAAACTCGCCCCGCTCGAACATCACGATCTCTGCCTCTTCACTCAAACGACGAGCACGAGCCGCCGCCGATGCGCCCCCCGCGACACCACCGATAATCAGGATCCGTTTCATCTGCAAGACTCCTCATACATGATAATGGGCAATAAATTAGACTTTTCTAATTTAGAATTCAATGAAATTTTGTTTCACACCATTTTGCAGTATTCTTGCAACCCCGACGGTTGCTTAACAGGATGTTGTTTGTTCATGTCGTCTACCGCACTCAGTCATCTACCTCCTGCCCTCCAGACGCCGCTCTTTTTCCGTCTGGATCTGCGCAGTCAACGGCTGGTCGCCCTGACCGACGTGATGCAAACCCCGCTCTACTGGCTCGATGAGCCGCGCGCCCCCTGGCCTGCCCAGCTACCCGATGCCCTACGCCTGCCCATCGAACAACTGCTGGCCAACGGCTATGGCGGCAAGATCACCGTGCGCTTTGCCAGCCAGTTGTGGCATATCGCCCTCGCCCACGAGCAGGATGGCTTCTGGCTCATCTGTCTGCAGAACCTTCGTCAGGAGCCCATCGCCGATCTGGCATTGCAACTGCCGCGCCTCAGCCAGATGGCGAGCCAGCAACAGTATGCGCCCCTGCTCGAGGCCCTTAAAGAGAGCTTGGGGGCCGATCGGCTCATCCTCTGGCACTATCTGGCCAACGGCGATCTCGGCAGCGAGCAACTCACCCCTGTATTCACCCTGGGGGTCGAGGCGATCTATCCCATTCGAGGCGACAGCCGCTATATCCGCGCCCTGCGTACCCGCAAATCGTTGAGTTTCTCGGAGGCCGCCCACCAGCCGATGCTGAGCAATCACCTCTATCTGACGAGTGCCGGTGTGCGCTCACGCCTCGATGGTGCCTTGCTGGAGCAGGACAAGCTGTTCGGGGTGCTGAGTCTGGAGTATCTCGATCCCACCCCGCTTAGCGAGGAGATGTTGCAGCTGGTGCGCAGCAGCGCCCAACTGCTCGGCCACTGGCAACCGCAACCGGAAGAGCACCGCGCCGAGCTGGCCCTCCCGCCCGAACTGCACCAGCAGACCGGCATCGACTACTGCAAGACGCTGGTAAGCTGGGCCATGAGCGCCAGCGGTGCCCGGGTGGGCTGGATCGGCGAGTTCCAGCCCCGCGGTCAGGATCTCTGGATCATCCCCCGCTGCGTCATCAACGAGGAGATCTGCTCCACCCTCAAGCCCATCCAGCTCGACCCCGGCCCCGCTCAGGAGCTGTTCCAGCACGGTCAGGCCATCTATGTGGAAGATCTGCCCGTGCGCTATCCCAAAGCGACCCGGCTGCTGGCCCTCAATGCCAGCGCCTACATCGGCATTCCGCTCCATGGCCAGAGCGGCGCCCCCATTGGCCAGATCACCCTGCTGCTCGATACCCCTCTTGAGGAGCCCGAGCCGCTGCTGGATCTGTTGAGCAGCCAGCACGAGCGGGCAGCCATCGAGCTCAAGCGCCTTGCCACCGACGATGCCCTGCGGCTGGCGGAAGTGGCCTTCAATACCCACGATGGGCTGATCGTGATGGATCACAACGGCATCATCCTCAAGGTCAACCACTCCTTCAGCCGGATCACCGGATTTGGCGAGGTAGAGGTGATCGGTCACTCCATTCGCAAGCTGCGTCCCACCTACTACGGGGATCATCTCAAGGAGGATGTCAGCCGCACCGTCAACGAGCAGGAGTTCTGGCTCGGGGAAGAGCGCTGCCTGCACAAGGATGGTCACCTCTTTCCGGTGCGCTTGATGGTGAACGGCGTCAAGGATGAGCAGGGAGAACTGAGCCACTTTATCTGCAGCTTCTACGACATCACCCAGGAAAAAGAGGCGGCCAGACATATCGAGCAGCTCGCCTACTACGACGATCTCTGCGGTCTGCACAACCGCCGCAGCCTCAACCATATTTTGCAGCAGACCCTGAGCGCCCCCAACGGCCAGTGGGGCGCCCTGCTGCTGGTGGATCTCGACAACTTCAAGTCGATCAACGACTCCCTCGGTCACGCCTGCGGCGATCTGTTGCTGCAGGCCGTGGTGCAGCGTTTCAGGGAGCTGCCCCAGGACAATCTGGTGCAGGCGCGCATCTCGGGGGATGAGTTTGCCCTGCTCTTTACCCAGCTCGGACAAGGCGAGGTCACCGCCAAAATTCTGGCAGAGCACTTCGCCCGCGAGCTGATGGGGCTGTTTCGCACCCCGTTTGACATCGGCGATCACAAGCTGCACTGCAGCGCCTCGGTGGGGATCAGCCTCTTCTCCGGCAACGAGACGGATCATCTGGTCCTGATGCAACAGGCCGACACCGCGACCCACATGGCCAAGCGCGCCGGTCAGGGCCACTACGTCTTCTTTACCGAGGCGATGGCCCAGCATGAGAAGAACCGGCTGACCCTCACCAATGAGCTGCGCGATGCCCTGCGTCACCACGAGCTGCAACTCCACTACCAACCGCAATACCGTGTCGACAATGGCTCGCTGTCGGGTATCGAGGCGCTGCTGCGCTGGCAGCGCAGCGACGGCACCATGGTGCCACCCGGGGAGTTTATCCCCATCGCCGAAGAGACCAGCCTGATCCTCGAAATCGGCTACTGGGTGATGAAGACCGCCTGCGCCCAATACAGCTTCTGGCTCAACCGTGGCCTGCAGATCCCCCATCTGTCGGTCAACGTCAGTGCCCGCCAGTTCCACACCCAGGGCTTCGTACAACAGGTGGAGTACATCTTGCGCGATACCGGTGTGCCCCCCTCCCGCCTGCTGCTGGAGGTGACCGAATCGGTAGTATTGGAGAATCGGCAGGAGAGTATTGCCAGAATGCGCCAGCTCAAGGAGCTCGGCATCCTCATCTCCATCGATGACTTCGGTACCGGCTACTCGTCGCTGGCCTATCTGCGGGATCTGCCCGCCGATGAGGTGAAGCTGGACAGAAGCTTCATTCAGACCCTTGTACACAGCGAACAGGACAGAGCCATCGTCAAGGCGATACTCGATCTGGCCCAGGTCTTCCGTTTTACCGTCACCGCCGAAGGGGTGGAAGAGGAGGCGCAGCTGGCCATCCTCAAAGCGCTGGGATGCCAGCATTATCAAGGGTTTCTCACCAGTCGACCGCTCACCGTCAAGGGGCTGGAGCAGCTGCTTGGCAGCCGGGCGCCGGACTAAAGGTGTAGGATCAATAGGGGTTTATGTAATAAAATAACGGCCTGCTCGAATCGTTGGAGTTGTTTATGTCTGTCATTAATCGGATCCCAGCCGTTGAAATCAGCCAGCCAGCCGGAGCTCACGGCACCGTTGGCCGGATCCATTCCGTCGAAACCTGCGGCACTGTCGATGGCCCGGGAATACGCTTTATCGTATTCATGCAAGGCTGCCTGATGCGCTGCAAGTACTGCCACAACCGCGATACCTGGGATACCGAAGGTGGCCGCGAAGTGACCGTACCGGAGTTGATGAGTGACATCACCAGCTATCGCCACTTCATGAATGCCTCCGGCGGTGGCGTGACAGCGTCCGGCGGTGAAGCCATGCTGCAACCGGCTTTCATTACCGAACTCTTTACCGCCTGCAAAGAGAAAGGGATCCACACCTGTCTCGACACCAACGGCTTCGTCCGCCATCTCGACGAACAGGTGGACAAGCTGCTCGACCAGACCGATCTGGTGCTGCTCGACATCAAACAGATCAATGACGAGAAACACATTCCGCTGACCCACGTCAGCAACAGATACACCCTGGAGTTTGCCCGCTATCTGGCAGCCAAAGGCAAGACCATGTGGATCCGCTACGTGGTGGTGCCGACCTGGAGCGACGACGACGAGAGCGCCGAAGGGCTGGGCCAGTTTATCGCCGAGCTGGGCGATAGCGTGGAGAAGGTGGAGCTGCTCCCCTACCATGAGCTCGGCAAACACAAGTGGGATGTGCTGGGCGACCCGTACGAGCTGAGCGGGATCAAGCCCCCCAGCAAGGAGACCATGGAACGGGTCAAGGGCATCCTCGGCAAGTACCACAACAACGTCAAATATTGATGGTAAAAGCAGGCTGACTCGTCAGCCTGCTCTACTATGGGGCGGTCGGGAAGACCGCCCGGACTCTACTGCATAAATGGACGACAAGATGAGTGAAGGACAACTCGCCGCCCTCCTGATCTGGCTGGTACTGCTGGCCTTCAGCCTGCGCCGCTCCCTGTGGCAGACCCTCCATGACAACCCCCTCTATCAGCACCTGTTGCTGGGCAGTGCCATCGCGCTGGTGCCGCTCTGGTATCTAAGGGCCGGTCTGCATGAGGGGCTGGAGGTCCATTTTCTCGGGCTCACCACCCTCACCCTGCTGCTTGGCTGGCGGCTGGCACTGCTCGCCCCTTGCCTGACCCTGCTGGTGCTCGGTTACTTTGGTGTCACCAATCTGGCCGATTTTGGCTGGCAAGCGCTGGTGGGCATCGCCCTGCCGGTAGCCACCAGCTGGCTGCTGTTTCTGGCCAGCTGGGCCTGGCTGCCGCGCCATCTCTTTGTTTATATCTTCGTGGCCGCCTTTCTCGGCGGCGCCATCACCATCTCGGTCAAGGTGGCCGCCAGCGCATTGCTGATGGGGTTAAGTCACAGCTACCCCTGGCACACCATCACGGCAGACTACCTCTCCATCTGGCCACTGCTGCTGTTCCCCGAAGCCCTGCTCAACGGCATGGCGATGACGGTGCTGGCCATCTACCGCCCTCACTGGGTCAATACCTTCTTCGACCGCACCTATCTGGGCAAGTAACGCTCTCTTTCCTGATCTGCGCCCATAAAAAAGGAGAGGCCATCGCCTCTCCTTTTGGTATTCCGAATTGTGCCAAACCCCGGCTTAGTGCAGCTTCAGGGTCGGGCGCAGTACCCGGTTGATGCGACCTACCAGCATGATGAGGCCGGTCTTGACGTAGCCGTGCAGGGCGATCTGGTGCATCCGGTAGAGGGAGATGTAAACCAGACGGGCAATGTAACCCTCGACCATCATGGAGCCGCGCATCAAGTTGCCCATCAGGCTGCCCACGGTGGAGAAGCGGCTGAGGGAGACCAGCGAACCGTGGTCGTGGTAGAGGTAGGGCTTCATCTCGCCGCCGTTCATCTTGGCCAGAATGTTCTTGAACGCCTGGCTGGCCATCTGGTGGGCAGACTGTGCGCGCGGCGGCACGAACTTGCCATCCGGCTGCGGGCAGGCTGCGCAGTCACCGATAACGAAGATGTTCTCGTCACGGGTAGTCTGCAGGGTCTCTTTCACCACCAGCTGGTTGATGCGGTTGGTCTCAAGACCAGCGATATCCTTCATGAAGTCAGGCGCCTTGATACCGGCCGCCCACACCATCAGGTCAGCTTCAATCAGCTCGCCATCCTTGGTGTGCAGACCGTCGCTGGTCGCTTCGGTGATCATGGTGGCGGTACGCACGTCCACACCCAGCTTGACCAACTCCTGATGGGCGGCGCCGCTGATGCGCTCCGGCAGAGCCGGCAGAATGCGCGGGCCCGCTTCCACCAGGGTCACCTTCAGGCTGTCGGTGGTGAGGTTCTTGAAGCCGTAGGCGTAGAGCTGCTCGACCGCGTTGTAGAGCTCGGCAGAGAGCTCTACGCCGGTGGCGCCGCCGCCGACGATGGCAATCTTCACCTTGTCGCCCGGCTTATATTCGGTGGCGAACTGCAGGAAGCGGTTCATCATGCTATTGTGGAAACGGTGCGCCTGGGAGGGGCTATCGAGGAAAATACAGTTATCCTTGATCCCCTTGGTGTTGAAGTCGTTGGAGACAGAACCGATGGCCATCACCAGATAGTCGTAGGGCAGCTCGCGCTCGTTGACCACGATGTCGCCATTGTCGTCGTGGATCGGGGCCAGCACGATGCGTTTATCGTCACGCTTGATGTCGGTCAGGGTGCCGAGCTGGAAGTCGAAACCGTGGTTCTTGGCGTGAGACTGGTAGCTCAGGGCATCGATGCCCGCATCCATAGAGCCGGTGGCTACTTCGTGCAGCAGGGGTTTCCACAGGTGGGTGCGGTTGCGATCGACCAGAGTGATCTTGGCCTTGTTCTTCTTGCCAAGCTTGCGACCCAGACTGGTGGCCAGCTCCAGGCCACCGGCGCCGCCGCCTACAACGACAATATTCATCATGATGATTTTCCTCGGTTCCTCAAAACGAAAGGGAGCCATTGGCTCCCTAAAACGAAATCGGTCGACGTGATGGATCAGGCTTCTTTGAAGGCCTTCATCCGCTGCAGATGATGCGAGATATTTTTGAACTTATGAGTCTCGCGCTCATCCCACACGATGTCGTAATAGTTCTTCAATTCACGTTCAGTGTCCCGATTATCGCGCACTTCATCCTGAACGGAAAGGATACACAGACAGTTTCCTGAATTTTTCTTACGAAATTCAGTTACACACTTGGTACCGATATCGTCATATTCTTCCGGCCGGTCGATCTTGCCCTGCATGTTCTCTTCCGGATGGAGGTTGGGGTTGAAGATCACCTGGCGAATGCCGCACAGAAAGCCGATCCGCTCGCTCCAGTAGCCACCAAGACCCACGCCGCAGATCAGCGGTTTGGGATCGGTACTCATATCGAGCTGTTTTTTCACTTCCTTGAGCAGATGGCTCATATCATGACGGGGGTGAACCGTGCTGTAGTGCACGAAACGCACATCATCATCAATAAACTGCAACTGCAGCACTTTCTCGTGATTGCCTGGGCTGGTGGCATCAAAGCCATGCAGATAGATGATCATGGATAAGACCTCAGGATCTGTGTCGGTTTTATCGAAACTACCCCAGCGGCGGCCCCGTGCGCCACCAAAACATCCAACTTTCTTGCTTTGGATCACGCCCCCGCCCCCGATTACGCCCAGCAGCCCGCGAGCGCAGTCACATGCTGAGGGGCGCATTGCGAGCAACGTTATGGTGCCCGGCTATCAAAGTGAGATCGCCAGACCAATAATGATAAACCCCTTACCAATCTGAGATGCCCTCACCTCCTTCCCCTGCCAGCAGCCGGACACTTATCTGGCCGGTATGTGACTCATCCCGCAAAAACAAGGCGTTATCGCCAAACGTTTTCTCTCGTGAGCGGCGTTGTGCATGTTTTGTGCACTGACCCGTGCTGCACCGGATCCCTCTCACTACTGCCGAGGGATCTGGCACCTCTGTCAATACACGAGATCAATGACCGGGAAAGCTGCGGCTTTCACTATCTTGCCTGTAGCAGTTGCGCGGGCTTCAAGGAGTGATCTGTTCATGAGCGAGACCAATCCCCCCTCCCCCCGACCGGGTGCGCGCAAGCGCCCGGTGGATGAAGTGGAGCGCATGCTCCCCATGGGCCAACTCTTTACCCTGGGCCTGCAACATGTGCTGGTGATGTACGCCGGCGCCGTGGCGGTGCCACTGGTGATTGGCGGCAGTCTGGGGCTGCCCAAGGAGCAGATCTCCTACCTTATCAGTTCGGATCTCTTCTGCTGCGGCATCGTCACCCTGCTGCAATGTGTCGGGATTGGCCGCTTTGCCGGGATCCGGCTGCCGGTCATCATGTCGGTCACCTTTGCCGCCGTGATGCCCATGCTGGCCATCGGAGCCAACCCGGATCTGGGTCTGACGGGCATCTTCGGTGCCACCATCGCCGCCGGTATCATCTCGACCCTGCTGGTGCCGCTGATAGGACGACTGATGCCGCTCTTCCCCACCGTAGTGACCGGGGTGGTTATCACCTCCATCGGGATCAGCATCATGCAAGTGGGGATCGACTGGATGGCGGGGGGCAAGGGCAATCCGGAATATGGCAGCCTGCGCTATATCGGCACCAGCTTTCTGGTGCTCGTCTTTATCCTGCTGGTGACCCGCTTCACCAAGGGCTTTTTCAGCAATATCTCGGTGCTGCTCGGGATCATCTTCGGTTTCGTGGTAGCCATCGCCATGGGCGAAGTGAGCCTAGATGGCCTCGGCCAGGCAGCCTGGTTTGCCCCCATAGTGCCCTTCGCCTTCGGCTGGCCCACCTTCGATCCCATCTCCATCGCCACCCTCACAGTCATCATGCTCATCACCTTTATCGAATCGATGGGGATGTTTCTGGCCCTTGGTGACATCGTCGGCCATCCGGCCAGACGCGGTGATATCGTGCGCGGGCTGCGGGTGGATGGCATCGGCACCATTATTGGTGGGATATTCAACAGCTTCCCCCACACCTCCTTCTCCCAGAATATCGGTCTGGTGAGCGTGACCGGGGTATCGAGTCGCTGGGTCTGCGTGATGTCGGGGGGGATCCTGCTCGCCTTTGGCCTCATCCCCAAGATGTCGGTGCTGGTCGCCTCCATCCCGCCCTTCGTGCTGGGGGGCGCCGGTATCGTGATGTTCGGCATGGTGCTGGCCACCGGTATTCGCATCCTGGCGCGCACCGATTACAACAGCAACCGTCACAACCTCTATATCGTCGCCATCAGTCTCGGAATTGGCATGATCCCGACGGTCTCCGGGAATTTTTTCCAACAGCTTCCGGCGCAGCTACAACCGCTTTTTCATAGCGGTATCCTGCTGGCCACCATCAGTTCGGTGCTGCTCAACCTCTTCTTCAACGGCTATCAGCCGGACCTGACTCACCAGACCCGTCCTCTATTCGTTGGTCCCATCAAACCGCAGCAAGAGCAGGCATAACAAACAGGCCCCCGGACAGCGAGACTGTCCGGGGGCCTGTTGTTCATATCACCGCTGACCCAATCAGGCAGGCAACTGCGCGAAGCGCTCTACCGCCTGCGCTACTTGTGCCAGACTCCCCTGCCAGAAGGCGGCCTCACGGATATCCTGCCCCAGATGCTTGGCTACCAGATCTTCGGCGCTCATCCGGCCGGTATCGCGCAACAAAGCGCGATAGGCCTCGGCCACGCCCTCTTCCCCCGCCGCCTTGCGGCTCATCAACTGCTGATAGACCCCGAGGCTGAACAGATAACCGAACAGATAGGGGTAGTTGTAAAAGCCCAGCCCAGCGATGGAGAAGTGCGCCTTGGCCGCCCAGAACATGGGATGATAGCGGGTCAGGCTCCCCTCATACCAGCGCCCCCATGCCTCGTCAGTCAGCGTCTTGAGTCGCTCTGCGGATACATAACCCTGCGCCCGCTCGGCCACCAGCGCCCGCTCGAAATCGAAGCGGGCCGGAATATTGACCAGGAAGGTGGCTGCGCCATCGGCCTCCGCCCAGGCGATGGCCAGTTGCTCTTCCGGGCTTTGCGCCTGCTCGAACAGGGCGCTGCGCACCAGGGTTTCGGCGAAGATGGAGGCGGTCTCCGCCAGCGTCATAGGGTAGCTGCGCTGACTCATCGGCAGATCGCGGATCACCCAGTTGTGCCAGGCGTGACCCAGCTCATGGGCCAGCGTAATGACGTTGTCCATGGTACCGGCATAGGTAACGAAGACCCGCGGTTCGACCGGTTCGGCAAACTTGGTGCAGTAGGCGCCGGTGCGGCGATTTGGCGTGGGCGCTGCATCAATCCACCCCTTCTCGGCCATCATGCGGGCAAACGCCCCCATCTCGGGATCGAAACGGCTAAAGGCATCGGCAATCAACTCGATCGCCTCATCAAAAGGAATGTCACGGCTGCTGGAAGCTGGCGGCGGTGCAAAGAGATCCTCCGGCCCCAGATCGTCGAGACCAAGGCGCTCGGCCATCAGCTCCAGCGCCCGCTGACCCAACCCACGGGCTCGCCAGGTTTCGCTCATCAGGGCATTGAGGGTGGCACGCTCGATATGGCTCTGGTGGCAGGAGAGATCCAGCGCATCGAGCAAACGGGTGTTGCCGCGCTGACGGGCCAGCTCCAGCCGCCAGCCGTTAAGGGCATTGAGGATGGCGGCAACCGTCTCCTGCTCCCCTTCCCAACCGGCGCTGATGGCATCAAAGGCTTCTAAACGCAGCGCACGCACCGGACTGGAGAGCAGATTGCTCGCCTCGGCCAGCCCCATCTCGCGGCCATCAATGATCAAGCGGATCTTGCCCACCAGATCGTTGTAGAGGTTGCCCCAGGCGTGCAGGCCATCGGTGCCCAAACCGATCACCAGTTGCTCCGCCGCCACCGGCAGGCGCTGATCCTGCAAACGACGCTCGTGGCGCAGGCGGTACGCCTCCTCACCGAGTAGGGGATCACTCATCAGCGCGGCGAATTTCTCTTCCGGCAACGCCAGCATCAGATCTTCCACCGGCGCCAGCGTCTTGAACAGATCGGCATTAAGGGCGCGGGCACGGGACGCCAGCTGTTTGGCCTGCGGATCCCGCGCATCCTGACTGCCGCGGCACGCGGCCAGAATGGCGACGTTCCAGCCGATATGGCGAATATCACGGGCGCGCAGCCGCACTTCCCGCAAAAAATCCTGCAGCGCTGCGTCATCGCCGCGCACCCCGTCCAGACCCGCCATATAGCTGGCCAGCTCTTCCAACGCGTGGCGGGCTGCGCGCATGTCCGCTTCCAGCTCTGGGCTGTCGAGGCCCGGGTAGATATGGTCGTTATTCCACTGTTGTTGATACATAGCTTCTCGCAAAGGCCTTTATCGGGAGGCGCAACAGACCTGCGGGCAGCAAGTCAGAGACCGGGCAACCCGAAGGCCAAAAAATGAAGAGAGGAAAAAAGAGACAATGGCCCGCAAGCTCGCTTATCCCTTGGCCGGGGCAAGACGGCTCACCAGCGTCATCACGGCAACCAGCAGCAGACCCGCCACCACACCGGCCACGGCGTTGAGCAGAGTCGGCGTCACCGCCGCCAGTACGGCCCCCACTGTGGGCAGGGTGGCGACAACAGCGGCTGCACCTTCAATCAGGTGATGGGCAAAGGGCCAGCCATGCACCAGAATGCCACCGCCCACCATAAACATGGCGATGGTGCCGACCAGTGCCAGCAGGTGCATCAGGCGGGGCGCCGTCACCAGCAGTCCCTGCCCCACCGCGCGGCGCAGGGCGCTGCCATCGGGCTTTTGCAGCAGATGCAGACCGATGTCATCGAGCTTGACGATCAGCCCCACCAACCCGTAGACCCCGATGGTCATCAGCAGGGCGATGCCTGCCACTACCGAGAGCTGCAGCGCGAGGCTTGCCCCCTGAACCGTGCCAAGGGCGATGACGATGATCTCGGCAGAGAGAATAAAATCGGTGCGGATCGCTCCCTTCACCTTCTGCTGCTCGAAGGCCACCAGATCATCGGGAATAGGAGCTGTGTGTGCCTCACCCTCGCTCACTTCATGAGGCAGGAACTTGTGGGCCAGCTTCTCGGCCCCCTCAAAGCAGAGGTAAGCGCCTCCCAGCATCAAGAGAGGCGTGATAAGCCAGGGCACCAGCGCACTGATGGCGATGGCGGCGGGCACCAGAATCAGCTTGTTGCGAAATGAGCCCTTGGCCACCGCCCACACCACCGGCAGCTCCCGCTCGGCACGCACCCCGGAGACCTGCTCCGCGTTGAGGGCCAGATCATCACCCAACACCCCGGCGGTCTTCTTGGCCGCCATCTTGGTCATCAGCGCCACGTCATCAAGCACGCTGGCGATATCATCGAGCAGGGCCAACAAACTGGTTCCAGCCATATCAAAGATCCCTTATATCAGTGAGAAACGTCTTCCCGAAAAATGTCTCGCGCTTGTTCACCACGACCTTGGTCATCAGCGCCACGTCATCAAGCACGCTGGCGATATCATCGAGCAGGGCCAACAAACTGGTTCCGGCCATATCAGAGATTCCTTATATCAGTGAGAACAACACCGCGAGAGAGGTGTACGTCCCGATAACCACCAGGGTCAACAAGACCACCTCATGGCGATCGCAGGCCATCATCGGCCGAGCCAAAAATCCGGCGATCGCCATCGGGGGGTTACGTCTTGCGGGCAAAAGATGGCACAGTGTAACGAGAAGCCGCCGTTTCGGCAGCTCCCCTGAGCCATTTGTTCCTGGTTCCCTCTGAATCACCTCAAGGAGTTCCCATGCAACCCTGGCAACCTCTGCTCGCTCTCTGGTTTGGCGACGAAGCCGATGATGTCCTGCGGGCCACACGGCAAGCCCCCCTCTGGTGGGGGAAAAGCAGCGAAACGGATGCCCTGCTGGCCAAGCAGTTTGGCGCGCAAGCAGAGGCGGCCGCCAACGGGGAGCTGGCCGACTGGGCCGATCTGCACCACGGCAGGCTGGCGCTGATCCTGCTGCTCGACCAGTTGCCCCGCAATATCCATCGCGGCACGCCTGCGGCCTTTGCCCAGGATCCTCTGGCAAGGGATCTCTGCCTGAAAGGGCTGTCCATCGGTGCTGACAAATCCCTCTCGCCACTGGAGCGGGTCTTCTTCTATCTGCCGCTAGAGCATGCCGAATCCCGCGAACAACAGGCCAGAAGTGTGGCGCTGTTCGAGGCACTGGCTGCCGAGCAGGCTGGCACACCGGCGCAGGCGACCTTTGCCGGATTTGCCGACTTTGCCCGCCGCCATCAGGTGATCATCGAACGCTTTGGCCGCTTCCCCCACCGCAACGACATACTCGGTCGCACCAGCACACCGGAAGAGGCGGCATTTTTGCAGCAACCGGGCTCAGGCTTCTAAGCAGGTCATATAAAAAAATCCCCGCCAGCTGGCTGGCGGGGATAGCGGATGGATAACAACTCTCGGCGTTACTGAATGCGATAGCGGGATATCTGCTGGTGGATGCTCTCGGTGGTGACATTGAGCTCCTCGGCTGCGGCTGAGGTCTCCTCCGCTGTGCTGCTGGTTTGCTGCACGACCTGAGCAATCTGCTCTACCTGATGAGCGATCGACTCGGCGGCCGAACTCTGCTCGCGGATGGCATTGGTGATCTCGCCCACCTGCTCCATCACCCGGTGCGACGCACTGCGGATTTCGGCAATAATGGCGCCACTCTCGGTCGCCATGGTGACCCCCTGGCTCACCTTCTCCTCCACCAGATGCATGCGGGAGACTGTATTGTTTGACTCCTGCTGGATCGCCTCTACAGTGGCGGAGATCTCCTGAGTGGATTGGGCTGTGCGCTCAGCCAGTTTGCGCACTTCATCTGCCACCACCGCAAAGCCACGGCCGGACTCCCCGGCCCTCGCCGCCTCAATGGCCGCGTTCAAGGCCAGCAAGTTGGTCTGCCCCGCCACATCACGGATCACGTTGACCACACCGCCAATGCGCGAAATGCCCTCACCCAGCGCAATGACCTCGGCCGAGGCCTGCCGGATCGAGTCGGCGATCTCGTTGATGGCATGGACTGTGCGCTCGATGGTCCGGCCCCCCTCGATCGCCAGCTGCCCCGACTCATTGGTGATACGGCTCGTCTCCTGAGTACGTTGGGAGATATCTGTGATGCTGACTGTCATCTCTTCCACACCGGCGGCGATCAGACTGGTGGCATCATTGGCCTGACTGGCCGAGCTGGCCAGGTGCTGCGCTGCCTGAGAGAGGGATTCGGCGGTGCTCTTGATCTGCAAGCTGCCTACGGAAAATTCGGTAAATGTCTGTTGCAGCGTATCGAGCAGCCGGTTGACCGCATTGAGGGTCAGACCAATCTCATCCTGCTGTTTCACGTCTGCTCTCAGGGTAAAGTTGAGGTCGCGCTGGATCCGGGTCAGGGTATCCATGGCGGTGCGAAGGGGATTGGCCACCTGATTGAACAACCAGACAAACAGCCCCATCGTCAGTACGGTGGCACCACCGGCGATAAACAACAGGGTTTGCAGGCTGTTGTCATAATTCTCCTGGCCCTGCTTCTTGAGCGCCAGCCCCAAATCCATATTGAAGTTGACGTGAAGCTCGATTGCCTTGGCAAACTGCTGGAACACTCTGGTGGCTTCTCCCGCCAGCATGTCTCGCGCTTCATCGTTCTTGTTTTGTCTGGAGAGCTGCAGAACCTTGTCTATCTCCTGATAATATTGCGCAATAATGCGCTGATCATCGTCGGTCAGGCGCCGGTCTTCGTCATTGGAGAGCATCTCTGCTTTATATTTCTCCAGTTGCGAATTGATCTGTTTGCGATGCTCGGCAATATCGGCTTCTATCTGCTGCATCTTGTCATTGTCGGTGTTGAGGATATGGCTTTGAACCCGAGAGTGCAGCTCATAAAACGCAGCCTGCACCTCCTTGATCAGCGCAATACTGGGCACCGTATTGTCCGTCACATAGCTCAAGTCTCGATTGCCAGCCCCAAGGCGGTTGATACTGAACCAGCTGAGGAAAACAAGCGCCAGCATAACCAGCAGCGCTATCAGTTGAAGCCGACGAGCAATGTTCATAACCGTACACTCCAGATGAAAACTATCTAGCAGTGTAGACGAGCCATAAACAACAACGGCCCGCATTGGCGGGCCGTTGTTGTTTATTTTTCATGACGTTGTGATCAGGCTTTGGCTGGCTCACTCTCGCCCAGCGCGACGGTTTCACCCAGACTGTCTTCGGTCTTGGCGACCACGCTGGCGGCGATGGCGTTGCCCAGCACGTTGGTGGCAGAGCGGCCCATGTCGAGGAAGTGGTCGATCCCCAGCAGCAGCAGAATGCCCGCTTCCGGAATATGGAACTGGTTCAGGGTGGCGGCAATCACCACCAGAGAGGCGCGCGGTACCCCGGCCATCCCCTTGGAGGTAACCATCAGCAGCAACAGCATGGTGATCTGCTGGGCCATGGAGAGCTCGATGCCATACGCCTGGGCAATGAACATCACCGCGAAGGTGCAGTACATCATGGAGCCGTCGAGGTTGAAGGAGTACCCCATCGGCAGCACGAAGCTGGCAATGCGCTTGTCACAACCGAACTTCTCCAGACGATCCAGGGTCTTCGGATAGGCCGCTTCAGAACTGGCAGTCGAGAAGGCCAGCAGGATCGGCTCGCGGATCATCGCCAGCAGTTTGATGACGCGACCACGCAGGAAGACGCTGCCCATGGCGATCAGCAGCAGCCAGAGGCAGGCCAGCGCGATATAGAACTGGGCCATAAAGCTGCCGTAGGTAACCAGAATACCCAGCCCCTCTTTGGCTACCATGGCGGCGATGGCACCAAACACCGCGAATGGCGCAAAGTTCATCACGTAGCCGGTCACTTTCAGCATGATCTCGGCGGCGCTGGCCATCAACACCACTACCGGCTTGGCCAGATCGCCGAGCGCAGCAGCAGCCAGACCGAAGAAGAGGGAGAAGACCACGATCTGCAGGATCTCGTTGGTGGCCATCGCCTCGACCACGCTCTTGGGGATGGCGTGGGTCACAAAATCTTTCAGGGTAATGGCACCGGCAGCAATGCCCGAGCTGGCGGTGTCATTGGGCAGGGATAGTGAAAGACCCACACCCGGCTGCATCAGGGTCACCATCACCAGACCCAGGCTCAGGGACATCAGGGAGGCCAGCATGAACCAGCCGAGGGTCTTGGCACCGATACGACCCACGGTGCGGGTGTCGCCCATCTTGGCGATACCGACCACCAGGGTAGTGAAGACCAGAGGAGCGATGATCATCTTGATCAGGCGCAGGAAGATATCGGTCAGGATCGTGATGTTATTGGCGAAATCCGCAGCCTGATCTGCGGCAAACATCCGATAGCCCTGGCCGGTGAGGATGCCAAACATCATGGAGATGAGGATGGCGACCGTCAGTTTATTCATTTTCATGGGGGAGTCCCGGTTTTGATTGGTGCAAGCCGTAAACAGTGGCGTGGGAGCCACTACAGTCCGTTTTTGTGATCCGAGCCGTTGATTCCTGGCGGCTGGTATGCTGGGAGAATGCCTAAAAGCAGGGGGTAAATCTAGAGGCTTTATCCAGAATTTTATCCTGCCATTAGGTGTATGCGATATGGATCTTGCAAACCACCAATATTAATCACTGTTTATTTTGATTTCGGCGAGATATTTCGCATTCAGAGTTCGCTCATCGAGTGCCCGTGGCAACAGGCGAAAAGTGAGCAGCGCCGAGATGGTATGCTGCACCTGCATCTGGGCCATAAAGAGATCCGGTTCATCTTCGTCAAAGCCGAAGATCGGCCGTGATGGGGTCACCCTGACGGCATCGCGGTTAATGGTCAGCTCATCGACCTTGAGCCAGGAGTAACCCTCTGCCAGTGCCAGCTCCCCTGCCCGCTTGAGCACATATTTGCGGGCGGTCTCCCTGTCCACCAGATCGTTGCCGACAAACTCCAGTTGCCACTTGTCCGGGCCAAGCCGGGTCTGGGAAAAACCGGTCTGGCCGTTCCAGAATGACTTTTCACTCTCGTAAGGGGTGGCGCAGCCCACCAGCAGCAGGGTGAGCATCAGCAGACAACAGGGTTTAGATACGGATGCAGACACGGGAGGCCTCGCCAGGCAAATGAGCAACAGAGTCGTTACTACACCATAAAGCGCGGTGGCAGCACAATCTGCTCACGCCAGCAGCGACCAGCATGCATCACCACTGGCTTCACGCCTGTGCGGCAAATCGCAGGCAAAAGAAAAGGCCTTGTCGTTTGACAAGGCCTTTACCGGGGAATTTGGTCGGTGTGAGAGGATTCGAACCTCCGACCCTCTACACCCCATGCAGATGCGCTACCTGGCTGCGCTACACACCGACGGAGTCAGCTCGGCTGACGGGGGCAGAGTTTATGGAGATGACCCAGCCCTGTCAACAGGGAAACGCCGCCAATTCCTAAGCCACGGTGCGTTCGCCTGCTTTGCGAACAATCAGCGGTTAAAGGTCAGCCGCTTGCCCAGGATCTGGTCAGTCACCTGCCCGTTTTGCCAGGCGATCTGGCCGTTCACCAGCGTCATCTCCACCGTGCTGTGGAAGCGGTAGCCGTTGAAGGGCGACCAGCCACAGTGGTAGAGGATGTTGTCATCGTTGACCACATAGGGCTTGCCCAGATCCAACAGCACCAGATCGGCGAAGTAGCCCTCGCGGATATAACCGCGATCCTGCACCTGGAAGCGCTCGGCCACCGCATGGGAGGTCTTCTTGACGATAGTCTCCAGGGTAAACACGCCGTTGTGGTAGAGCTCCAGCAGCGCCTGCAAAGAGTGCTGCACCAGCGGCACACCGGACGGCGCCTTGAAGTAGCTGTTCTGCTTCTCTTCCCAGGTGTGGGGCGCGTGGTCGGTGGCGATGATGTCGAGCACGTCGTTGCGTACCGCATCCAGCAGTGCCTGCTGGTCGGCGGCACTCTTCACCGCAGGGTTGCACTTGATCAGGCTGCCCTGGGTCTCGTAATCGGCATCATTGAAGAAGAGGTGGTGCACACACACCTCGGCGGTGATGTTCTTGTCCTTCAGCTCGCTCAGGTCATGGCTAGCGGTAAACAGCGACAGCTCCTTGGCCGAGGTCAGATGCAGCACGTGCAGCTTGGCACCGTATTTTTTCGCCAGCGCCACCGCCATGCTGGAGGATTTGTAGCACGCCTCGTCACTGCGAATGCGGCCATGCTCGCCCATCGGCACATTCTCGCCCCACTTGGCCCGTGCCGCCTCTTCCGCCTTGGCGATGGTCGGGGTGTCTTCGCAGTGGGTCACGATCATCACCGGGCTCTCGCGGAAGATGGCCGCCAGGGTCTCCTGATTGTCCACCAGCATGTTGCCGGTCGAGGAGCCCATAAACACCTTGACCCCGCAGGACTGCTTGGGGTCGAGACGCTTGATCTCTTCGAGGTTGTCGTTGGTGGCGCCGAGATAGAAGCTGTAGTTGGCGACGGAGGAGTTGGCAGCGATCTGGTATTTGGCTTCGAGAGCGTCGAGGGTGGTGGTCTGGGGATTGACGTTGGGCATTTCCATGAAACTGGTGGTGCCACCGGCGACGGCGGCGCGGGATTCGCTGGCGATAGTCCCCTTGTGGGTCAATCCCGGCTCCCGGAAGTGGACCTGATCATCGATCATTCCGGGGATGAGATGGCGACCTGCGGCATCGATAACCAGCGCATCGGGCGCCTCGATATCCGGGGCGATGCGAGCAATCCGTTCCCCCTCGATCAACACATCGGAGGCATAGATGCGGCCTTCGTTGACCAAGGTGGCATTCTTGATAAGCAGTTTGTTCATGGGGGGTTCCAGTTCCTTTGCCGATAATCGCGGGTCATAATAGCGCAAAACTGCCCTTTCTCTGTAGCAAGGCCTGACTGATGAAGTTATTTGTAAGAGATTTGACCGTGATCGACTCCAGCTACCTCTGCGAACGCCGCGGCATGGTGGGCGAGAGCTGGCTGGTAGATATCGAAATGAGCGGTGAGCTCAACGAAATGAGCATGCTGCTGGACTTTGGCCGGGTAAAGAAGCTGATCAAGTCGATCATCGATGAAGAGGTGGACCACAAGCTGCTGGTGCCGACCGAGTGCCCGCTGATCCACGTCGAGACACTGGATGGTGACGAAAGCACAGTGGATCTGCTGCGCCCGGGTCGCTCCATCCATCTGCGCTGCCCATCCCAGGGCTTTGCCTTTATCCCGGCCCCGCAAGTTGATAAAGAGTCGGTGACCCGCTACCTGCTGGCGGTGCTGGCCAAACGGCTGCCGGGCAATATCAAGGATCTCTCCCTGACCCTGCGTCAGGAGGCGATCACCGGTGCCTTCTACCACTACAGCCACGGCCTGAAAAAGCACGATGGCAACTGCCAGCGCATCGCCCATGGCCACCGCTCTCCCATCGAGATCCATGTCGATGGTGAGCGCAACCAGGATCTTGAGCTCAACTGGGCCGAACGCTGGGGCGATATCTACCTCGGCACAGAGGAGGACAAGGTGGCGCTGACCGAGCTCGCTTTGAGCCCCCGCGCCAATGCCCAGCTTGGCGAGCATCACTGCGGCTTCAAATATGTGGCGCCGCAAGGGCTGTTCCAGCTGGCCATCCCCAGCGCCGAGGTGGAGATGATCGACACTGACACCACGGTCGAGCTGCTGGCCTGCTATATCGCTCGCGAAGTGAAGAAGATGGTGGGCGACAAGTTCGTCAAGATTGTCGCCTATGAAGGGGTCGGCAAGGGCGCGATTGCCTACGCCTGATCCCCTTGCCACTACCGTAATAAAGAGAAGGCCCCGCATCTGCGGGGCCTTGTTGTTTCAACTCTCGACCATCAGGCGCTCAGGCGGAAGCGCTTGACCAGGCTCTCCTGCTGCTCGGCGAGGGAGTCCAGCTGCTGGCTGGTCTCGGCCACCCGCTCGATCCCCTGGTAGTTGAGATCCGAGATATCGGAGATGCGGTTGAGGTTGGTGGCGATATCGGCGCTGGTCGCCTGCTGCTGCTCGGCGGCAGAGGCGATCTGGCTCGACATGTCGCTGATCAGCACCACAATCCCCTGCACCTCCTCCATGGCGTTGTTGGCGTGAGAGCTCTGATCCACGCAGCTGTCCATCTCGCGAGAGCACTCCTGCATCACGGTTACCGCTCTGGCAACCCCCTGCTGCAGGTTCTCGATCATGGTCTGGATCTCGCTGGTGGATTGCGCGGTGCGGCCCGCCAGACTGCGCACCTCATCCGCCACCACCGCAAATCCGCGCCCCTGCTCGCCGGCCCGCGCCGCTTCAATGGCAGCGTTGAGGGCCAGCAGATTGGTCTGCTCGGCGATGCCTCGAATGACATCGAGGATATTGCCGATCTGGCTGCTCATGGCGCTCACATCACCAATCACCTTGCCGGTCTGTTGCAGCTTGCCCGCCAGTTGATGAGTGGTGGTGATATTGCCTGCCATCACCTTGCGCCCCATCTCGGAGGCCTTCTCCACATCCTGCACCCGCTCCAGGGTCTGGTTGGCGGCCTGCGCGACCTCCCGCACCGAAGCTTCCATCTGGGTCATGGCGGCGGCGACCGAGGCGGTCTCCTGCCGCTGTTTCTCCAGATCCGCCCGCACTGATTCGGTGGTATGGCGATTGCCGTGGGCGGCATCGTTAAGCTGGGCAGACGCTTGTGAAAGCTGTGCCAGCACCTCCCCCATCTGGGCAATCAGCAGGTTGATCTGGCTGCCCAGCTGGCCAAATTCGTTCTTGCTCTGAAAACCGATACGCTGGGTCATGTCGCCCTGGGTCACTTCGGTCAGCACCCGCAGCAACTCCCTGAGCGGACGGCGAATGGCCTTGCCCAGGGTATAAGCCACCAGCATGGCGATCAGGATGGCGACGACGATGCTGGTTCCCTGGGTCAGGGTGCTCTGGCTCTGTGTGGCTTTGGCGTGCTGAATGCTTTGACTCATCAGCTGCTGACTCTGGCCGGTGATCCGCTCAAGCCGGTTCTGGATCTCGACGATGAGGGCGCTGGCCTGCTTGCTCTTCTCCCGCATCTGTTCCTGCTGCTTCATCAGCGCCAGATACTGGGAGAGCACGCCTTCGCTTGCGGTGGTGTCGCGCACAAAGCCGTGAACATAGTGGCCCATGTCGTTCTCGAAGTTCTTCAGCTCCCCCTGCAAATCCTTGATGGTGCTGTTGAACCCCTCAATCTGCATCTTGTTGCGCTTGAGCGCCCCTTCGATGGGGGCCGGAATGGTCTGATTGAGGGCGTCCATGGTGGAGAGTTCGATGGCGGAGAGCTTGGTGGTCAGGGTCTCGGAGAGCATCTTGATAAAGCTGTCGTCGATGGTGACCATCATGTCACCCAGACTCTTCTTGAACTGGGGCAGACTGACCTGAAACTGCCCCTTGGCCAGATTGACCTTGTGCAGTCGGGTGAGCAGCGCCTCGTGTTCGCCGGGCAGGGTATCGGTCAGTTGCAGGTAGCTGTCGACCTGCTGGCTGAGGCTGCTCATCTCCCCTTGCAGTTCAGGGTGGTGGGCCACCTGCTGGCGCAAGACGTCAAGGCTCTTGCCCACCGCAGCCTTGGCCTGTTTCAGTTCGGCCACTTCGGCCGGCAGCTGTTTGGGATCCTGCTCGGTGAGCACATCCCCCAGCCACTTGTTGGCGCTGAGCAGGGTGATCTGGGTCTGGCTGCTGGCAATCACCAGCGGCATAGACTGCTGGGTAACCTGCTCAAGCGCGTTCCCCAGAGTCTCCTGACTACGAAATGTGAGTAGTGAACTGGCCACCATCACGGCCACCAGGATCGCGAACCCAAGGTAGACTCGCTGCAAGATGGAGAGATCCGACATTGTTTGTTTCATTATTGTCCCGCTGTATATGCAAAAGTCCCTTGCCTGAGTACCCCGTCCTTTTGATACCCTGCAGACCACCCTGAACAGGCGCTGCAGATGACGTCCCTCTGGCTATCGGTATTTTTAACAATAACTGAAGGGAATGGGACATCAGCTGTGTCAAATGTCGGCTTGTGTCACACTTGGCGTGCTGCTCGCCCCCCTTTCGGGAGCCGCTTGGGGTTCTAGTTCAATTTTCTGTTTCATATAAGGGAGTTAGCCATGGCGCAAGAAACCATTTTCAGCAAAATCATCCGTAAAGAGATCCCCGCCGACATCCTTTATCAAGACGATCTGGTCACCGCATTCAGGGATATCCAGCCCAAGGCCAAGACCCATATTCTGATCATCCCCAATGTACTGATCCCCACCGTCAATGACGTGGAAGCCGAACATGAACTGGCCCTTGGCCGGATGTTCACCGTGGCCCGCAAGCTGGCAAGCGAGGCGGGCATCGCCGAAGATGGCTACCGCCTCATCATGAACTGCAACCGCCACGGCGGGCAGGAGGTCTACCACATCCACATGCATCTGGTCGGTGGCCAGCCGCTGGGACCGCTGCTCAGCCTGTAATGAATCGCAACGCCTCAACCTGCCGCAGCGCCCTGTTGCTCTGCGGCGCCCTGCTGTTGCTGGGAGGCTGCGCCTCCCGCTGGCAGGATATGTTCGTCTCCTACTCCGATCAGATGGTGCCCCTGCGCAACCAGCTGCTGTTGGGCCATGCCGCCGAGGCGCTGCCCGAGGTGCGCGACTCCACCCTTGGGGATGACACCTTTGTGCTGGATCGGCTCGAACAGGGGCGCATTGCCTGGCTGGCGGGTCAGGATGCGGGCAGCAAGCAGGCGTTCACCGCCGCCGACAGTCGCCTTCAGTGGGAAGACAATCAGGCCGAATACCGGCTGAGCCACGGTCTGGATCAGGTGGGCAGTCTGCTCACCAACGATCAGTCGATGGCCTATCGTACTCCCGATTACGAACGCACCATGCTGCACCACTATCTGGCCCTCAACTATCTGCAACGGGGTGATGCCGATGGCGCCCTGGTGGAGGTGCGTCGGGCCAATCAGGTACAGGAGCAGGCCCTGAAACGGCGAGCCGATGAGGTGCGCAAGGCGAAGGATGAGAGCGAAGAGGCCGAAGCAGAAGGCGAGATGCGCCAGCTGATGTCGCGCGGCGCACCGGATCTCGACCGGTTGATCGGCAAGGTCAAAAACGGTTTTCAGAACGCCTACACCTTCTATTTTTCCGCCGTGCTCTATGAGGCGGCCGGGGATCTCAACGATGCCTGGGTCGACTATCAGCGCGGCTACCAGATAGCGCCGGACAACCGCAGCCTGCAAGATGCCTTGCTGCGTCTGGCGCGGCTGCGTGGTTCACCAAACGAGATCCGCGAGACAGAGAAAAAGGTGGGCCGCAAAGCGCCGCCGCTTGCAAAAGATCAAGGCCAACTGGTGGTGCTGTTTGAAGATGGTTTGATCCCGGCACGGCGCGAACTCTTCCTGCCGCTCCCCGTCTCCACCTCCCGCGGCAATTTTCGCACCTTTACCGTCGCCATCCCCTATTACGATAATCGGGCCAGCGACACCGGCCCGCTGACGGTAGAGATCGGCAAGCGGGTCGAACAGACCAGCGAGCTGGTGCGGCTGGAAGCGCTGGCCGCCAAAGATCTGCAGGAGCGGCTGCCCGGCATGCTGACCCGCCAGGCGCTGCGACTGGTGGCCAAGGAGCAGATGCGCCGCACCGCCGCCAAAGAGGGGGGCGATGTGGGCAATATTCTGGTGGGGATCTTCAACACCCTCTCGGAGCGGGCCGATACCCGCAGCTGGCTGACGCTGCCAGCGCAGGCATCGAGCTGGCAGGGAATAGTGCCGGCCGGTGACATCAATCTCACCCTGGGCGCGGGGGCAGCGCAGCGGCAATTGCCGCTCACCATCCACAAGGGACGCACCACCCTGGTCTGGGTACAGCGCCTCGGCGCCGGTCTGACCACCCGGGTGATGCCGCTCTGAGCAGATGGCGAAGAGAGATGAGCAAGACAATTAACCGGGCAGGCTCACACGCGGCCCCACTCACCCGATTAAGGAGAGCAAGATGAAAGCATACGGGTTGGCCCTCGGGCTCGCGCTGCTGCTGACCGGCTGCGCCACCAACACCTCCGGCGTGGCGCTCTATGGCCCGGCGGGCGGTGCACCCACGCTGGAGCAGCATCAAAACGTCAACGTCACCCTGACCGAGCTGAGCCGCCGCCAGCAAAATGGCCTGCTGCAGATCAATGTGGCCGCCGCCAGCACCCAGCGCGGCGATAACAAGCTGCAATATATCTTCTATTGGTATGATGAGGCCGGTCAGGAGGTCGCCAGCGATGGTCGCGGCTGGACCCCCATCAAGCTGCATGGCTATCAGACCCGCACCCTCTCGGCCCTGGCGCCCAGCCCGGCGGCGCAGGGTTACCGGATTTACGTACGCGAAGTGATTGAGGAATCCTACTGATGAAAATGAATCATGCCCTGCTGATCCTGACCGGCGCTTTGCTCTTGGGCGGCTGCTCCAGCACTACCGTCAGCTATGGTGATCCGACCGAAACCGAAACCGTCACCGTTGATTACGGCTCAAGTGACCTGCAGGCCATCGCCGACAAGATGGCGGACTCCATGCTCGCCTCCCCTGCCACCAGCGAGATCACCGCAGGCGGTCGTCCGGTGATGTTTATGGACTCCATCCGCAACAAGACCTCCGAGCACATCGATACCGAAGCCATCACCGACACCATCCGCACCAAGTTGCTGCGGGCTGGCAAGTTCCGCTTCGTAGACATGAGCAAGGTGGCCGCCGTCAAGCAGCAGCTCGAATACCAGCAGAGCAGCGGCATGGTGGATCCTGCCTCCATGGTGCGGCTTGGCAAGCAGACCGGTGCCCGCTACATGGTCTATGGCAACCTCGCCAGCATCGTCAAGGACAATGGCAAGGTGAAAGATGTCTACTACCAGATGACCATGAACCTGATGGACCTGCAAAACGGCGAACTGCTGTGGGCTGACCAGAAAGAGATCCGCAAGCAGGCGAAGAAGTCCACCTTTGGCTGGTAACAGGCTCCTGGTGACAGGCAACCGTGATCCGCTACTGGCCAGCCTGCCCGCCCCCTGGCGGGAGGGGCTGCTGGAACCACTCGGGTTAGGTCTGACCAACTGCAACTATCGACTGCGCCTCCCCTCGGGGCGCAGTTACTTTTTGCGTCAGGGCCACTCCGACCCGGTGCGCCTTGGCATCGACCGTCCCACCGAGTGGCAGCTTTATCAGGGGGCGATGGCAGAAGGGTTGGCGCTGCCCTGCCACTATGGTGATCCCGCCAGCGGTCTGATGCTGCTCGAATGGTGCGATGAGCCAAACTGGGTACACGCGGCGCCACCGGAAGCCGAGCAGCCCCGTCTGCTGGCAGAGGTGCTGCGCAAGCTCCATCGCCTGCCGCTACCTTCGGTGGTGATGGCGGTGCGAGCTCATGCCGCAGGCTATCGCACCAGACTGGCCCACATCCCCTCCTGGCTGCCCGCCCTGGAGCGGAGCTTGCTCGCCAGCAGTGAGCCAAATGATTGCTGGCGCCCTTGCCACCATGATCTCAATCCGGCTAACTTGTTGGGAAGCAAACCCTGGGTCATCGACTGGGAGTATGGCGCGGCAGGTCACCCCGGCTTTGAGCTCGCCAGCATCGAGCGCACCCATGAGTGGCCCGCCGAGCGGCGTGACGAGCTGGAAGCGCACTATCTGCAGGCCGTGCCGCGCCACCAGTGGCCCGATTTTCAGAGCGAGGCATTTTTACCCTGGGTCGACTATATCGGCCTGCTCTGGGCCCTGCTGATGGCAGAGCAACAGCCCTCACTCGACTATGACACCCTGATCGCCATCAACCGGCAACGACTGGAGTAACAGATGATAAACAAGGTGCGCTGGCACAAGCCGAAAACCTGGGGTCTGCTGCTGATCGGCCTGCTGCTGACCGGCTGCTCCACCCGGGTGATCTACTACTGGCTCGATACCGCCATCATCTGGCAGCTGGATGACTACTTTGCCCTCTCCTATTCGCAGAAGGATCTGCTCAGCCGCGAAGTGAAGGGGCTGATGGCCTGGCATCGCCAACACGAGCTGCCGCGCTACGCCAAGGATCTCGACGCGCTGGCCAAGGCAGTAGCCAGCCCCATGACGCCGGAGCAGATCTCGACCAATCTCGATGCGGTGCAGCAGAGCCTGACCCGCACGCTGGAAAACACTATCCCCCGTGCGGTCAGGCTGGCGCGCACCCTGACCGACGAGCAGGTGGCCCGCTTTATGACCGATCGGGTCAAGCGGCAACAGGAGCGACAAAAGGACTTTGCCACTGAGCCCAAAGAGCAGATGCTGGCGGAGTTTCGCGACAAGATGAACAAGCGTCTCGAGTTCTGGATTGGCGAGGTGAAACCGGCACAGGCGCCACTGGTGGCCCAGTGGGCCGAATGGCAATACGAGCTGATGCCCCCCTGGCTCGAGTTTCAGGAGTCCTGGACCCAGGAGCTGGACAGGCTGATGAAGCAGCGCCAGAGTCCCGACTTTACCCGCGAGCTGACTGACCTGCTGGCCGAGGGGGATGGGTTGATGGATGGCCGCTTTACCGGCTATACCGAGCAGTCACGCCAGCGTACCGTCAACTGGCTGAGCGCCATGAGCCAGTCGCTGGATATCTCCCAGCGGGCCCATCTCTACTCCCTGCTCAAGGGTTATGCCCGCGACTTCAAGCAGATGAGCGGCAGCTGACGAGCGGCACCGAATGGTGCCATGCGCCCGGGGCAACCTTGTTCAAACCGGGCGCGTGTGGTAGTTTGCCCTTTCTATTTATCGGGAATTAACTTTTTGCGCCTTATCGACAAAGTAAAACTGGTGCTGGTAACTCTGGTTATCGCCCTCACCCTGCTTTGTTCCATCGCCCGAATGGAAGGCCCGCTGCTACCCGCATCTCCCCAGAGTGAACAGCAGCAGACTCAGGTGTTCAATCAGCTTAGCGACAGCGATGATGGCATCATCAAGTTTGTCGGCAGCCATCAGAATCACCTGCTGCGTCTCGAACAATCACTGCGCAGTGACAACCAGCCCAAGAGTGTGGTCTACGAGCTGATCCAGAGCTGGTCGGCCCAGGCCATCCTGCTGTTGCTGCTCGGCTGGCTGATGCTGGCACCCGAGCTCTATCACAAACAGAGTTTTCGCGATCGCTTCGGTGCGATCCATCGGCGCCATCTACAGCGCCAACATCTGCAGTACCGCTTCACCCAGAGCTATCTGAACGTCTGACCCCGGAGGGGCTGGCACATCCACTGTTTGCGCATCTCCTCTTCCTGACGGATCCGGCAACTGCCTGATCCGCATCTGATGCATCCCATTTTTTGCGCCTTGCCGAGCCTTGTTGCTATCGGCCTAGGCACCATTCTCCTGACAGAGGCTTGTTTGCCATGAGAAAGAGCAATCGCACCGTTCTCAACCGCATGAGCAAGTGGCAGTACGCACTGCTGCTGTTGATGCTGTTGACCTTTACCTTTTACTCCCTGCCCACCTTTTTCGGTGAGCAGCCCTCCCTCGGCCTGCACGGACAGCCGCGCCTGACCACCCAGCAACAGATGCTGCTGAGCGACAAACACCTGACCCCGCTCAAGGTCATTGAGCAACCTGAGCGAGTCGAGCTGGTCTTTGCCAGCCAGGGTGAACAGCAGCGCGCCAAGCAGTTGCTGGAGCAGCAAGGGGTCGACAGTGCCGCCCTGACCCTGGAGTTTCACTCCAACGCGCCGGCCTGGATCACCCGCCTTGGCGCCGACCCCATCAAGCTGGGGCTCGATCTGCGTGGCGGCTCCCAGCTGCTGATCGGGGTGGACGTGGACTTTGTCATCGACAATCAGACCAAGAATCTGGTGGATACCCTGCGCACCCGTTTCCGTGAAGCCAACCTGCGCGGCGCCAGCGTCACGCGCAGCGCACAGGGCGCCGTAGCCGTCACCCTGCCGGAGGTGGCCGAACAGGAGAGCTGGCTCGCCATCATCAAGGAGAGTGCCGGTACCCGTCAGGATCAGTGGAAGCTGACCCGCTCCGGCAATGATCTGAAACTGGTGCTGAGCGAGGCGGAGCGTACCCTGCTGGTCAACAACGCCGTGACCCAGAACCTGTCGATCCTGAAAAAACGGATCAACGAGCTCGGCATCGTCGAAGCCTCGGTGGTGCGTCAGGGGCAGGATGGTATCCGTATCGAACTGCCTGGGGTACATAACCCCAAGCAGGCGAAAGAGGTGATCGGCGCCACCGCCTCGCTGGCCTTCTACGAGGCCAAAGCCGACAGCCACTTCTATATCGCCGATCGCAACGGTCAGGCCGTCGGCATGGCGCGCAAGCCGGTACTCACCGGCGAGCACATCGTCGATGCCCGCGCCAACATGGGCGAGATGGGTCAACCCCAGGTCAATATCGTGCTCGATACCCTGGGTGGCAACAAGATGAACCAGTTCAGCCGCCAGCATGTGGGCAAGCCGATGGCGACCGTCTTTACCGAGTACAAGACTAACGCCCAGGGCAAACTGCGCGCCCAGAGCGAGGTGATCAACGTCGCCACCATCCAGACCGCCCTTGGCAACCAGTTCCGCATCACCGGCATTGGCAGTCTGCCGGAGGCGCAAGAGCTGGCCATGCTGCTGCGTGCCGGCGCCCTCACCGCCCCGCTCAAGATCCTGGAAGAACGCAGTATTGGCCCGACGCTGGGGATGCAGAATATCGAGGCGGGCTTCACCGCGCTGGCCTTCGGCATGGCGGGCATGATGCTGTTCATGATGGCCTGGTACCGCAAATTCGGCTGGGTTGCCATCACGGCGCTGGTCGCCAACCTGTTGATGCAGGTCGGCATGCTGGCGGTGCTGCCGGGCGCCGTGCTGACCCTGCCGGGGATCGCCGGTCTGGTGCTGACGGTGGGCATGGCGGTGGATACCCATGTGCTGATCTTCGAGCGGATCAGGGACCGTCTGCGTGAAGGAGGTTCACTGGCCAACGCCATCGATTTTGGCTATCGCTCGGCCTTCCACACCATTTTCGATGCCAATATCACTACGCTCATCTGTGCTGTGGTGCTCTACTCCATCGGCTCCGGGCCGCTGCAGGGCTTCTCCATCACCCTCATTCTGGGTCTGCTCTCCAGCATGATCACCGGGATCTGGGGGACGCGCGCCATCATCAATCCCCTGTGGGGACGAAGCAGTGAGCGCACGCTGAAGGTGTAACGGGACAGCAGTCCCTCTGATGAGCGGCTTTGGCTGCGCCATCGGCCATGGATATGGCCGGGGCGGCCAAAGCAGAACACTATTTTCCCGGCGTGTCACGGCACGTCGTGATGGGCCAACAGCCTGATGCTGGCTGGCCAAGGAGAGAATTATGTTGAGAATGATCGTTGCCATGGGGTTGACCCGTTGGCGTTATATCGGCCTGTGGGCTTCCATCCTGCTGACCGTGGCCAGCGTCGCCATCTTGTTGGTGAACGGCCTGACATTGGGGCTCGATTTTACCGGCGGGATCCTGCTGGAGTTTCATATCCAGACCCTGAAAGAGGCCCATGAGCTCAATGCCATGCTGGTCTCCCCGCTGGCGGGAGCCGTTGAGCTCAGCTCGGCCGGTATTCCCGGCGAGTGGCTGATCAAGCTGCCCCCCCACGAACTGCCCTGGCCCGCGGCAGATCTCGCCACCATGCTGACCCAACAGCTGGGGATGCCGGTCGAGTTGCTGCGCACCACCATCGTCGGCCCTCAGGTGGGTGCCGAACTGTTCCAGCAGGGGATGCTGGCGGTGCTGGTCGCTTCGCTGGCGATGTCGGCCTACCTAGCGTTTCGTTTCGAGTGGCGTCAGGCCATCGGCATCCTGCTCTCGGTGGTCCATGACGCCATCGTGGCGCTGGGGCTGCTGTCACTCTTTCAGATCGAATTCGATCTGAACATCATCGCCGGTTTGATGGCGGTGATCGGTTACTCCCTCAACGACAGCATCGTCATCTCGGACAGGCTGCGGGATCTGCTGAGCTCGCGTACCCAGATGGGCATCCACGAATGTTCCGATGTGGCCATCAAGGCGACCTTCAGTCGCACCATGATCACCTCGGGCACCACCCTGTTTACCGTGGGCGCGTTGTTGCTGTTTGGCGGTGACGCCCTCTACGGCTTCTCCTTCACGCTGTTTGCCGGGATCCTGGTGGGCACCGTCTCCTCCATCACCGTCGCCTCGACCGTGCAGGAGCTGCTGGGCCTCACCCCGCAGGCCTACCAGAAGAAGAGCGAGGAGCCACTGGCCAACGCAGCCTGAACCTTGTTAACCAGGCCCGGCTCACCGGGCCTCAACAAACCGGGTCCCTGCCAACCATTGGCAGGGGCTTTTTCCATCCCTCCTCTCGGTCTCTCGCCGCCCATTTTGTCGTTCGGCTCGCCTCAATTGACAACTGACCATATTGAAAGCAATGACGGATCAACCCGTCATTTTTAATAACAAAAAGGTCATTTTATTACGTCGTAAACCATAAAATGTGACTGAAAGCACTTTCTTGAGGGCTCAAAGGAGGCAACATTGTAGTGATTTATCTACAAAGGGATATGAGATGTTGTTACAACCTGCCAATACAGCAAAATCCAGACAGTTGCTGAACGAGACCATGGCTTTGGTACTCGCAGGAGGGCGGGGTAGTCGCCTCAAACAGTTAACCGACAACCGTGCAAAACCTGCCGTTCATTTCGGCGGCAAATTCCGCATCATCGATTTTGTGCTCTCCAACTGCATCAACTCCGGCATTCGTCGGGTCGGTGTCGTGACCCAGTACAAATCCCACAGCCTGTTGCGCCATCTCCAGTCCGGCTGGTCTTTCCTGCGCTACCAGATGAACGAGTTTATCGATCTGCTCCCTGCCCAGCAGCGGGTGGATGAGGTGAACTGGTATCGGGGTACCGCCGATGCGGTCTACCAGAATCTGGATATCATCCGCGATCACGCCCCCAAATATGTAGTGGTGCTGGCGGGCGATCACATCTACAAGATGGATTACGCCGCCATGCTGCTCGACCACGTCAATATGGGCGCCAAGGTGACCGTTGCCTGCATCGAGGTGCCACGCAGTGAAGCAAGCGCCTTCGGAGTGATGGCGGTGGATGATGATCGCAAGATCAACGCCTTCGTCGAAAAGCCCGCCAACCCGCCCGCCATGCCGGGCAAGGCCGACACCGCGCTGGCCTCCATGGGCGTCTATATCTTCGATGCCGAGTATCTCTATCAGCTGCTGGAAGAGGACATTGCTAACGAGCAGTCCCATCACGATTTCGGCATGGACGTGATCCCCCGCGTGGTCAAAGAGGGCACCGCATTCGCTCACCCGTTTGGCATGTCCTGTGTCGGCTGCTGTCCGGATCGCCGCCCCTACTGGCGCGATGTGGGCACCGTGGACTCCTTCTGGGAGGCCAATATGGATCTCGCCTCCGTCACGCCGGAGCTGGATATCTACGATCAGGACTGGCCCATCTGGACCAGTCAGAACATGACTCCTCCCGCCAAGTTCGTGCAGGACCGAAACGGCCAGCACGGCATGACCATCAACTCCATGTTTGCCGGGGGCACCATCGTCAGTGGCTCTTTCATCCTGAGTTCGGTGCTCTTTACCAATGTGCGGGTCGACTCCTTCTGCACTCTGGATCAGGCCGTTATCTTCCCGGGTGTGGAGATTGGTGCCGGTTGCCGACTGCGCCGGGTGGTGATCGACAAGGGGTGCAAACTGCCGGAAGGCACGGTGATAGGTGAAAACGCCGATGAAGATGCACGTCGCTTTCACCGCTCCGAGCAGGGCATAGTGCTGGTCACCCAGGGGATGCTCACTCGCCTGAACAAAGAGCTGCAGGGAAAACAGAAGCGCTGATCCGCACCCAGACGGGATACCCCTTCTTACCGCAAAGGGAGCCAATATGGCTCCCTCTTTTTATGGCTTATCAGATAGCCGCCTCACACCATCATTGCCATCGCGTAGCTGTGCTGCAGAGATGACATTCAATGTGGTCGAACAGCTGGACAATGCAGCCTTTACGCCTCAAATCGTAAACATTAAATTACAAAACAACCATTACCCCTCCGAAAAAACCTCTGCATTATTCCTGTTTGCGCTATATAGCAGCTCCTTTATCTGACTTTTTAGCGGTAAATCCGCTAGTTTCACTTGATTGTTTGTTTTTCCTTGGTAAGGTGAGGGCGGTTGCGTAACAAAGCAGGTACCATCGTAAACAAATAGGTACAGTCGCTTTTGGCTTAATACAGTAGAGAGAATGAAATCATGCAAAGAGACCCCCTGAACAACATCCATATCCAGTCTGAACAAGTGATGATCACGCCTGCCCAGCTCAAGGAGAAGTTACCCATCTCCGACAAAGCGCTGGCATTCGTGCAAGGGGCCCGCAATACCATCGCCGACATCATTCATCGTCGCGATCACCGGCTGCTGGTGATCTGTGGTCCCTGCTCCATCCACGATATGGACGCCGCCAAAGAGTACGCAACCAGACTCAAAGCGCTGCATGATGCCTATCAGGACTCTCTCTACATTGTCATGCGGGTCTACTTTGAGAAGCCGCGCACCACGGTCGGCTGGAAAGGCTTTATCAACGACCCCAATCTGGATGGCACCTTCGATGTGGAGCTGGGGCTGCATCGTGCCCGCGAGCTGCTCTGCTGGCTGGCGGAGCTGGAGTTGCCGCTGGCCACCGAAGCGCTCGACCCCATCAGCCCGCAATACCTGGCCGAGCTCTTCTCCTGGTCGGCTATCGGCGCCCGCACCACCGAATCCCAGACCCACAGGGAGATGGCGTCCGGCCTCTCCATGCCGGTCGGCTTCAAGAACGGCACCGACGGCAACCTGGGGACTGCCATTAATGCGTTGAAAGCGGCCTCCTCCCCTCACGCCTTTATGGGGATCAACCAGCAGGGCCAGGTTGCGCTGCTGCAGACTCAGGGCAACCCGGATGGCCACGTGATCCTGCGCGGCGGCAAACATCCCAACTATGACTCGGTCAACGTGTCGCTGGCGGAAGAGGCGCTGGAGAAAGCGGGGCTGCTGCCGAGCCTTGTGGTGGATTGCAGCCACGGCAACTCCAGCAAGGATCACCGTTTGCAGCCCAAGGTGGCCGACAACGTCATCCACCAGATCCAGGAGGGCAACCGCTCCATCATCGGGGTGATGCTCGAATCCAACCTGTTCGAGGGAAACCAGTCCAGCGAGCAGCCCAAGCAGCAGATGCACTACGGGGTCTCCATCACAGATGCCTGCATCGACTGGGACACCACCGCCACCCTGCTGGCCCGCTGCCACAACCAGCTGGCTGACCCCCTCAAGGGCAGAACTGCACGGTAAGCCGTGGTATCTTGTCGTAACCTATTGAAAAATATGGGTATCACAGCTGGTGGCATCAAACCGCTCATGCCGTGATACCTTGTTGCATCTTGATTTTCAGGGCGCCGCCATCGAGGCGCCAGCAGGGACTGGATATGGCTGAAGAGTTGAATGTACTCAGGGACAAGATAGATGCGGTGGACAAGCAGCTGATCGATCTGCTGGCCGCCCGTCTGGCCCTGGTGGGAGAAGTGGGTGAGGTAAAGAGCCGCCACGGCTTGCCCATCTATGCACCGGATCGGGAGGCGAGCATGTTGGCCCGCCGCCGCGCCGAGGCCGAGCAGTTGGGAGTACCCGGCGATCTCATCGAAGATGTGCTGCGCCGGGTGATGCGCGAATCTTATGCCAGCGAGAAAGATACCGGCTTCAAATGCATAAAGCCGGACCTTGGCAAAGTGGTCATCATCGGTGGTCAGGGCCAGCTTGGCCGCTTGTTCGGCCATATGTTCAGCCTCTCAGGCTATCGGGTCGAGATGCTGGAGCAAGCCGACTGGCCGCGCGCTGACGAGATCCTCGCCGACGCCGGTCTGGTGATGGTGGCGGTGCCCATCGATATCACCTGCCAGATCATCGACCGCCTCGGTAACCTGCCCCCCCACTGCCTGTTGGTGGATGTCACCAGCGTGAAAGCAGCGCCGCTCGAACATATGCTGGCGGCGCACCAAGGGCCGGTACTGGGACTGCACCCTATGTTCGGGCCGGACGTGGCGAGTCTCGCCAAGCAGGTGATCGTCTGCTGCCAGGGTCGTGACCCCGCCGCCAGCCAATGGCTGCTGGATCAGATGACCATCTGGGGCGCCCGCTTGCAACAGGTGGAAGCCAAGGCCCACGATGAGGCGATGACCCTCATTCAGGCACTGCGTCACTTCGCCACCTTTGCCTATGGCTGGCACCTCTCCCGGGAGCAGGCCAATCTGGATCGCCTGCTGAGTTTGAGTTCCCCCATCTACCGGCTGGAGCTCGCCATGGTGGGGCGGCTGTTCGCTCAGGATCCCCACCTCTATGCCGACATCATTTTGTCGTCACCGCAGAATCTGGCGATGATCCGTCGCTACTACCAAAACTTCGGCGAAGCGCTGGGGCTGCTGGAGCGGGGGGACAGGGACGGTTTCATCGAAGCCTTCTCGCAAGTTTCCGGTTTCTTCGGCGAGCATGCCGACCAGTTCCTGCGTGAAAGCCGCATGCTACTGGCCCAGGCCAACGACCGCCGCCAACACGGCTGATCCTGCAAAAGCAGTAACGCTCATATAACCAAAAAGGGAAGATACTCAGGCATCTTCCCTTTTTGTTTGATACTAATTTCAACGCTAACTCAGTCGCGAGCGGCGACACATCAAGTACCTACCTAGATTTGGCATCACAATCCCCTCTCCCTGCGCTGCATCACATCCACCAAGCATGCCCCTTCCATATCCGCACAATCCGCGCAAATAGCACCGCCCCTTGCAAGTGCAACCAGATACTCACTGTCAAACCAAGCTGCTGCGAGCAATGACTGTATGGCGTAAGGAGAGCAGTGCCCTCCTCATCAAAGAGATAAGCAGGAAGCAGGAAGCAGGAAGCAGGAAGCAGGAAGCAGGAAGCAGGAAGCAGGAAGCAGGAAGCAGGAAGCAGGAGAGATTAATCGAGACAGATGGTTTGCCAAACATCACTTAACACAGCAATCCGGCGATTCATCATGGCGCCAATACGCTGTCGCCGAAAAAGAAAATGGCCGAGATATCATCTCGGCCATTCGTAGACTGGTCAAAGACTCAAGCCTGGATATTACTCATGTGCAACTTATTAGAAGTTGTACTGCAGAGCAACAGTCCACTCGTCGTCTTGCTTGTCGATGCCTTGGATCTTGTACTCGGTGTAAGCTTTCAGCTTCGGAGTGAATGCATACTGAACACCCAGCAGGGTCTCGTCAACCAGATCCTTGTAAGTAGAACCGGCAGCTTGAGCGTTGGCCTTGCCTTCTTTGAAGTTGTAGCCAGCCAGGAAGGTCCAAGCGTCTACGTTGTAAGAAGCAGCCAGCTCGTAACCACGGCCGTCATCTTTCATACCCAGGCTCTTGTTCTTCACTTCGCCTTCAGTGTAAACACCAGCAAAGTAGAAACCATTGATAGCGTAGTGCGCGCCCACAGCCCACTCGTCTTTCTTACCAGTCTGACCATTAACTTTGTTTTGCAGGTCGGAGTAGGCATAACCGGCATTGAAGCCCAGACCGAAGTCAAAGTCATAACCAGCAGCTACGCCGTAAGCTTTCTTACGCTTAACGTCTTTACCCCAAATAGCGTCTTCTTTGATCTTCTGACCAACGTCAGTGATTTTGACCGCTACGTCATCGTTGGTTTGGTAGGAAACTTTACCTTTGAAACCACCGAAGGTGTTGGAGTAGATGATTTGACCTTCTTGACGACCGTCATAGAAGTTACCGGCATCGCCCCACTCGTTGAAAATATCGGTCGGCTCGAGTACATCGTAGAAAGCGGTATCGGTCTGACCGAAGATGATTTTACCGTACTGGGAACCATCAAAACCGGCATAGATGTGACGCGGATCGATGTCGCTGGTATTGCTGCCAGAGTTTTCAGCAGCTACTTGCCACTCGGTTTTAGCAATGGCAGACCAAGTGTTGTTCAGGGCGACTTTACCAGACCAGCCCAGACGGGTTGCACCAACCAGTTCTGCTGATTTGTCGTTAGCTTCGCCGTAGTAGTTAGCCTGTACACGGCCGTATACGTCGAAAGTGGTACCGTCTTTGTCATAGATCACGGCGGCGTTAGCGGCGGATGCAAACAGAGCCGGAATAGCAATAGCCAGAATTGTCTTTTTCATAGTTTCCAATGCCTACTGTAATTAAACACTAAGTTGTTGTTATTCCCTGTGTTAGCGATGTTCTTTGCATCACTATGCCGCCGAGACTAGCACCGGATTTTTTGAACCGCAATGAAAAAACTTGGAACTTTTTACGCAAACCATAGTCATGGAGGCAAAAGTGTGAGCCAAGTCTCACCTGACGGCAAGGCAAGAGGAAAACGTTTACAATGAATCCTGCTGACTATTTGGACTTAAATAGTCTATTTTGCATGCAAATGACGCTAACTACCTGATAAACAACTAAAGTGGTCTGAACAGCGGTAAAACAGCCGTGATAATGGCAGTTGCCTCGACCTCACCAAGGGGTTGCGGGTATCCTTGTCCTTCGATTAACACCTAACTGGCCTTCTCTTCATGCTCTCTACTCGCCTTAAAGCCACCATTCGTCAAACCTATCGCCAGATTTCGGATGGATTACCCGGTTTTGTGCCGCGCAAAGAGCAGAACTTTCTGGTGGCAGAGATAGCCAAAACCCTGACCGGCGAGTACGACAAACAGCGCCGGATCCTGGTGGCCGAAGCGGGAACCGGTATCGGCAAATCTCTCTCCTATGCGCAAGGTGCCATTCCGGTGGCGCGGCTCACCCAGAAGAAGCTGGTGATCTCCACCGCCACCGTGGCCCTGCAAGAGCAGCTGATCCACAAAGACCTTCCTTTTTACCATCGCCACAGCGAGCTGCCGTTTCGCTTTATGCTGGTCAAAGGGCGTCAGCGCTACTGCTGCGAGCATCTGCTGGAGCAGGCAGCCAGTGGCGCCGAGATGGCCAACTTCGAGCTCGACTTTGGCAGTCTGAGCAAATCCAAACCATCTGACAGCGACAAAGATCGCTACCAGGCGCTGTGGCAGGCCTACACCAATGGCAAATGGGACGGGGATCGGGACAACTGGCCGGAGCCCATTCCCGACACTTGCTGGGATCGCATCGCCGCCGACCGCCACACCTGCAACAAGGCGCTGAGCCATCACCAGCACTGCCCCTTTCATCGCGCCCGCAACGACATGGAGAGCGCCGATGTGCTGGTGGTGAACCATGCGCTGCTGCTCTCCGATCTCACCATGGGCGGCGGCATCATTCTGCCGCCCCCTGATGAGTGCATCTATGTGCTGGATGAGGCCCATCACCTGCCCACCATCGCCCGGGATCACGGCGCGGCCTCGGCCAGCGTCAAAGGCTCGCGCCGCTGGCTGGAGAAGCTGGTACAAAGTGCAGGCAAGCTGGCGCGGACGCTTAATAAGGAGAGCCTGCTCGACCCCCAACTCAAACTGCAGGATGCACTGGCCTCCATCCAGCCCGACCTGAAGGCGGTCGAGCAGTGGCTCAGCGCCAACGATCGGCTGTTTGGCAGTGAACCCCACTACCGCTTTGCCGAAGGGGTATTGCCGGATCCCCTGCCCATGCTGGCGGAGAATCTCAAGGAGTCGAGCAAGAAGGCGCTGCGGGCGCTGGATCGGATGCAGGGAGCCATCGGTGAAGCGCTGAAAGATGGCGAGATCCGCCGCAAGGAGGCCGAACCCCTGCTGGCAGAGAGCGGTTTTCATCTGCAACGGCTGGAGAGTTTCTGCGCTCTCTGGGAGATGCTGGGGCGCCATGTCCCGACCGGTAAAACCCCGCTCGCCCGCTGGATGGCCAAGAGCGATGACGGCGATATCTGGCTGCACGCTTCACCGATAGAGGTGGGGTATCTGCTGGAGGAGTGGCTCTGGTCGAAATGTTTGGGAGCCGTGCTGGTCTCCGCGACCCTCACCGCCCTCTCTTCTTTTAGCTATTTTCGCCATCAGGTGGGGCTCAAGGAGCACGACGGTACCCGCTATCTGCGCCTGCGCTCCCCCTTTGACTATCAGAAAGCCGAGCTCTATCTGCCCAAGATGGAGCACGAACCCAACTCGCCAGCCTTTACCAACGAACTCATCAGCGTACTGCCACGAATTCTGGCGGGCAAGGAGGCGAGTCTGGTGCTCTTCTCCTCCTACCGCCAGATGAATGAGGTGGCCGTTGGCTTGCGAGCCAAGGGACTGTCACTGCTGGTGCAGGGGGAAGCCTCCCGCAATGCCTTGCTCACCCTGCACAAACAAAAATGCGATGGCGGTCAGGCCAGCATCCTGTTTGGTACCGGCAGCTTCTCGGAGGGGCTGGATCTGCCGGGTCACTACCTTACCAATCTGGTCATCACCAAGCTCCCCTTTGCGGTGCCCAACTCGCCGGTCGAGGAGGCTACTGCCGAGTGGGTGGAGCAACGAGGCGGCAACCCCTTCCTGCAACTGACGGTCCCGGAGGCATCGCGCAAGCTTATCCAGGCCTGTGGCCGCCTCATCCGCAAAGAGGCTGATCGGGGACGGGTCACCATTCTCGACCGCCGCCTGCTGACCAAACGTTATGGCAAGGGGCTGCTTGATGCCCTCCCCCCGTTTACACGGCGGATCGAGTAGGGTCGACACTGCCTTTATTGATATGGATGCGGATAACAGCATGAACTGCGCACACCTGAAAGAGCCATTGCCGCAGTGAACCAAACCTGCAAAAATGAGCCCCTGTTTTCAGTGGGCAATGCGCCTGACTGTTCAAGGAGATGAAATGAAACTGACTGTTCTGGTACCGGCAGTGGCTGGTCTGTTGTGGGCAGGTAGTGCCCTGGCCAATGCCCAATTGGAAGTGACCACCCCGTATGTCGTCCAGCTGATCGATGGTCAATCCATCAACCCCAAGCTGCTCGACAAAACCAGCACCTTCCCCCTCTCTGCCGGCAAACACCAGTTGGTCGTCGCCTTTGAAGGCAACTACTCCAGCCGTAACGAAATCAAGCTGGTCACCGCAGAGCCGCTGGTGCTGAACTTCACCGCCGCCGACAATCAGCAGCTGGTGCTGGACTATAAAAAGCCCCGCAATGAAGCCGAAGCCAAGCAGTTTGTCAAAGAGCAGAAAGTGGCGCTGAAAGACAAGGTCAGTGGTCAGCAAGTGAGTAGCGAACAGTTCGTGATGCCGAAAGTAGAGGGCTTCCAGCTGACCCGTGACTATCAGCAAGAGCTGATTAACATGGGTAAAGCCTTCAACCAGCCCAAAGCGGTGGCCGTCTCTTCTGCTGCCGTGATGGCTGCAGCCAGCGCACCGGTTCAGGTTGCCCCCAGCAAGGCTCAAAGCAATCCGGAAGCCCTGACCCAGTTGCAAAACTGGTACAACAAGGCAGATGCGGAAACCCGCAAAGCCTTCCAGATCTGGGTTATCCAGCAGCAATAAACCGAGCTGGGATATTGCCTGAAAGGGGAGCCAAGCTCCCCTTTTCCATATCTTGCGATCTTACTCACGACGCGTCTTGATTTATGCGCTGCCACTTCCCCTCTATATAGGGAGTGCATACATGGATTCATCTGCTGATTTCATATATAGAAAGCGTCACCTTTCCAGGGAGAATGGCACCATGTCGCTGCGCATTTTCTATCACCCCCTCTATTCCTCCCTGACGCTACCCGAGCGCCATCGCTTCCCGCTGGCCAAGTATCAAGGGCTGTTTGAACGCCTGCAGGTGCAGGGTTACCCCCTTGGCGAAGCGCCCGCAGCTACCCGGGAGCAAATCTGTCGCATTCACGATGCCGATTATGTCGCGGCGGCCCTGAACGGCCAGCTTGAAGATCGCGCCATCCGCAAGATCGGTTTTCCCTGGTCACCCATGCTGATGGAGCGCACCTTGCGCTCGGTCGGAGCCACTATTGACGCCAGCCGCTATGCACTTGAGCAGGGCTGCGGCTTGCAGATCTCCGGCGGCTACCACCACGCTCATCGGGATCACGGCAGCGGTTTTTGTCTGTTCAACGATTTGGTGATTGCCGCCCAGGCTTGCCTCGACGAGGGGCGCTGTGCACAGGTGCTGATCGTCGATCTCGATGTGCATCAGGGAGATGGCAGTGCGGCTTTGTGCGCCGGACGGCGCGACATCATCACCCTCTCCCTCCATGGTGAGCACAACTTTCCTCATCACAAAGCCACCTCTCACCTCGACTTTCCGCTGCCAAGCGGCATGACGGACGATGCCTATCTCACCACACTGCAACAGGCGCTATCACTGGCACTGCGCCTCTATTCGCCGGATCTCATCCTCTATCAGGCGGGCGTCGATGTGCATCATGCTGACGAGCTTGGCTATCTCGCTCTGAGCGATGAAGGAGTTCGCCTGCGCGATGTCATGGTGTTTGACTGCGCACTGCAGCACGGCGTGCCTATCGCGGCGGTGCCCGGGGGCGGCTATCGCCGCGACTGGCAGCAGCTGATCCCGCTTCATATGTCGCTGTTTGAGACGGCGCGCCACCGCTTTGGCTGATGCATGGCTTTATAGCGCGGACACGCCATCAGAAGTGGGCGGGCACTTCACCAGATAAAACAGAAGAGGCGACCCCTGGGGCCGCCTCTTCGTGTTTCGTCATCTCGGTCACACAAGCTCGCTCGTTGTCAGGCAAGCTCGGGACGCCTGAGGATAACTATTTCTGACGCTTGCGGGCGTACTTGCGGCGGGCACGGGCCTGACGCTCCTCTTCCCGCTCGGCCTTCTCTTTGGCTTTTTGCTCGGCTTCTGCGGCGGCTTCGACAATCTCGACGCTCACCATCTCTGGCGTCTCCAGCGAGATGCGGCCAAGCAAGCCTGAGCGGAACTCGTTAATCAGGATCTCGGACGCCTTGTGCAGGTCGGCCAGCCCCCCTTTGCGCATAAACGCTCGCTGGCGGGCGATCATCTCCAGCAGCTCGATCTCGGTCTCGGGCAACTCGTCAATCTGGTAGCGCGCCTTGATCCGCTCCGGATAGGCCTTGATGAAGTAATCGGCGGCGAACATGGCGATATCGGCATAGTCGAACACCGTGTCCTTGATGGCCGCTGTGATGGCCAGACGATAACCACAGGAGGGCGGATTGAGCTTGGGCCAGAGGAAACCCGGGGTATCGGTCAGGATAACGTTGTTATCCAGCTTGATCCGCTGCTGGGACTTGGTCACCCCCGCCTCGTTACCGGTACGGGCGATGATGCGCCCGGCCAGGGTATTGATCAGGGTGGACTTGCCCACGTTGGGGATCCCCATGATCATCGCCCGCACGCCGCGCAGCTCAAAGTTGCGCTCTGGCAGCATCTCGTGGCAGAGGGTCAGCAGTTGCTTGATCTTCTCCGGCTCTTGTTGCGTCAGCGGCAGCGCCTTGATCCCCTTCTCTTTTTCCATGTGCGCCTCCCACAGATCGGTGATCGCCGGATCGGCGAGGTCCGCCTTGTTCAGCACCTTGATCACCGGGGTATCACCACGCAGCTCGGGCACCAGCGGGTTTTCGCTGGAGAAGGGGATGCGGGCATCGAGCATCTCGATGATCACATCGACCTGGGGCATGACCTCGGCAATCTCTTTGCGGGCCTTGTGCATGTGACCGGGGAACCAGTTGATGGACATATCCGTTACTCTCTGTGGGGGCTGCGGGCGCGCGCATGAAACAACAGGCGCTCTGCCGCAGGCATCGAACGAAGGGGGCGCATTTTACCTGCTGCGGGCCTCTTTTGACAGGTCATTCTAACCATCACCTCATCAAATCAGCAAACCGCCGAGGCGGAGCAACCTTGCCGGAAACGACCGGATCAATCCGCTCAATTGACAGATAACATATTGATATATTGTAACATTTTTATCATTTTTTCACACAACCGTCACCGATAGTCAGTAAAAGTGTCATCTGCCCCCTCTAGGCTGCGCTCAGGTTTTACAAGGAGCGAACCCCAATGAGAAAAATGGCAGGACTTGCAGTGATGATCGGCGCCGCCCTGGCTGCCGGCTGCAAATCAGACAATGACACGGTGGCGACCAAGCCCGCAGCCCAACCCACCAACGTCATCTTCTTCCTCGGTGACGGCATGGGCCTCAACACCCTGACGGCGGCCCGCATCTACGGTGTCGGCGAAGAGGGTGATCTCACCATCGATACCCTGCCAGAGACGGCCTTTATCAAGACCTTCTCCCACGATGCCCAGGTCACTGACTCGGCCCCCTCCATGGCGGCCTACATGACCGGGGTCAAGAGCAACAACGGCGTCATCAGCATGGACGGCGACGCCACCTATGAGAGCGACTGCAGCAAGAGCGCCGGCAAGCCGGTGACTACCCTGCTGGAGCTGGCCAAAGCCGATGGCCGCGGTACCGGTGTGGTAACCAGTACCCGGGTGACCCACGCCACCCCTGCGGCTACCTATGCCCATATCTGCAACCGGGATCTGGAGGCAGATATCGCCGTCCAGCTGGTACCGGGCGGCAAAGGCTACAACAGCGCCCTCAAGGAGGGGCTGGATGTGGTGCTCGGTGGCGGCAGCAGCTTCTTCCTGCCCAAAGCTGACAAGGGCAAGCGGGAAGATGGCCGCAACCTCATCAGCGAAATGCAGGCCAAGGGCTACCAGTTTGCCAGCAATCTGGATGAGCTGAACAAGGCCGATGCGGGCAAGCCTCTTTTGGGTCTTTTTGGTTCCAGCCACATGAAATATGACCTGGACCGTCCCGCCAGCGAGCCGTCACTGGCCCAGATGACCCTGGCCGCCATCAAGCAGCTCAAGGGCAAAGAGAAGGGTTACTTCCTGATGGTGGAAGGGGGCCGCATCGACCACGCACTGCACGACACCAACGCCAAGCGGGCGCTGCAGGACACTATCGCCTTCGACAACGCCATCAAGGCTGCTATCGACGAGGTGAAAAAGAGCGACCCCGAGCTGAAAAACACCCTGATCGTGGTTACCGCCGATCACGACCACACACTAGTGCTCAACGGCTATGCCAAGCGCACCGGCAAGACCACCGCCGACAACCCCGGCGTACTCGGGCTGGTGAAGAACTACGAGACTGGCGAGCCAAGCAAGGATAGCGAGGGCATGCCCTACACCATCATAGGTTTTGGCAACGGCTACAACCGGGTGGATGGCCCGCGCAGCAGCGTCGCCCCGCTCGACGATGCCACCGTCTCCGCCAATGACTACCACCAGGAGGTGGTGGTCAAGGTAGGCGAGATCGGCAACGAGACCCACGGCGGCACAGATGTCTTTCTCGGCGCCATCGGCAAGGGGGCAGACAGTTTCCATGGCTCACTCGATAACACCGCCGTGTTCGGCAAGATCAAGGCTGCGGCCAAGTTGTAAGGAGCACTTTCATGAGCAAACAGATGAACACATCCATCAAGTACACGCTGGTCTGCGCCGCCCTGTTCAGTGCGTTGGGCGCAACCTCCCAGGCACAGGCCGGTGATGCCAAAAACGTCATTCTCTTTATCGGTGATGGCATGGGGCCCACCGTGCTCACCGCCACCCGCCTGTTCAAGGTGGGAGAAGAGGGCAATCTGGAGATGATGAAACTGCCGCGCAGTGCCCGCATCAAGACCTTCTCCAACGATGCCCAGACCACCGACTCGGCCCCCTCCATGGCGGCCTACACCACCGGGGTCAAGATGAACAACGAGGTGATCGCCATGAGCAGCGACACCAAAGCCATCGCCCCCGGCAAAGACGTCAATGGCAACAAAACCGTCAACAATTGCAGCAGCGACAACGGCAAGCCGGTGCCCACCATCCTGGAGCTGGCCAAGGCGGCAGGCAAATCGGTCGGGGCCGTCACCACTACCGAGCTGACCCATGCGACCCCGGCGGCCACCTACGCCCACATCTGCCATCGGGATGCCGCCTATGACATCGCCGCACAAGCTGTTCCGGGAGGCGCTGGCTATAACAGTGCCCTCAAGGATGGGGTCGATGTACTGATGGGCGGTGGTGCCAACCACTGGACCCCCTACAGCGCCAGTAACAAGAGCGGTCGCAATGACAACCGCGACCTGACCGCCGAGATGAGGGCGCAGGGATACAGCTATGTCACCACCCAAAGCGAACTGGCCAAGGTCACCAGCGGCAAGGTGCTCGGCCTGTTCAGCAGCAAATCCCACCTCGACTACGAGCTGGATCGGGTCGCCAAAGGGGCTGCCAATACCCAGCCGTCCCTCTCCGAAATGACCGCCAAGGCGATCGACCTGCTGAGCAAGAACAGTCAGGGTTATTTCCTGATGGTAGAAGGCGGCCGGATCGATCATGCCCTGCACGGCACCAACGCCAAGCGCTCGCTCACCGACGCGGTGGCACTGGATGAGGCGGTCAAGACGGCGCTGGGTAAAGTGGATCTCAACAATACCCTGATCGTGGTCACCGCCGACCATGACCACACCATGACCATTAACGGCTACTCCGCCAAGGGCAATCCTGTGCTGGATCTGGTTAAAAATGGCGATGGCTCGACCCAGAACGACGTGGATGGCAAGCCCTTCACCACCCTGGTGTTCGGTAACGGCCCCAACCGCCCAGATGTACGCCCCGTCCTCACCAGCGATCAGGTGATGGCCAATGACTATCTGCAGGAGACCGGCGTCAAACTAACATCGGAAACCCACGGCGGCGGCGATGTGATGCTGTTTGCCGATGGCGCCGGCAGCAACCGCTTCAAAGGCACACTGGATAACACCAAGGTGTTTGGCAAACTGCGGGAGGCGCTCGGCCTGTAAGCAGCAGGGGCCCGGATGCATCTGAGCAATTGATTCAGCGGCCCGGGCCCCGGCTCTTTCGAGCGACAGATGATGATGCGACTTTTGCTTTCGTTATGGCTGCTTGGCAGCACCCTCGCCTTCCCCCTGCATGCTGACGACACGCCCCCGGATCTCGCCGCCCGGATCAGCTATCACGACCGGAACACCGGCAGCGATGGCATCGCCAGAGAGAGTGTCTGGCAAGAGAAGTGGCTGCGCGTGGGCAATCAGGTGTGGAGCCAGCGGCTCATTCCCCTCCCCCTTGCCCGTGCCTATCACGCCACTCACGACGCCACACCCGGCCACAAGCACTTTACCCACCAGATGGCGGCCCGCTGGGTCAGTCGCAGTGATGAGGGTGAACTTCAACTTCGCTATGCCGACAGCTGGCACAACCGGCTGGTTGAGGTGCCGGTGGAAGAGTATGGCCAGGTGGCCTTCAAGCCCGACTGGCCGCGGCTCCGCCATCTCATCAACCCGGCGCTGATCGAGGGAATGACCCCGCTGGATGAGGCCGCCCCCGAGCAGGCCCGCTGGTATGAAAAGCGCGAAGGGCAGCAACGAACCCGGATTCTCTGGTCGAGTCAATGGCAGATCCCGCTGGTGGTCGAATCGGCCAGTCTCGACGGCTATCGCAGCTACCGGATGGAGGTGACCCTGCGCAAGCTGCCTGCTCAGCTCCCCTGGCAGCAACTCGCTGATTACGAAGTGCGCGATCTGCGGGATTTCTTCGACTGAGATCCCAGCCCCTCAGCAGGCACAACGACAACGCAGGCAGGAATGTTACACTCTGCATATTCGACTCTGGCTCACGACCTTGATGCGCGCACTCTGCCTGCCCTTTTTTGCCCTGCTGTTATTGCTGGTGAACACCGGTGCCCAGGCTATTGTGCTGGTGGCGGCCGAGCTGCCCCCCTATGTCATTCGCTCCTCTCACGGCAAACCAAGCGGTGTCGCCATCGAGATCATGGAAGAGGCCGCGCGACGCCTCAAAGAACCGCTCACCATCGAGCTGATGCCGCTGGCCCGGGCCCTCACTCAGGCTATCCACCGCAAGGATGTGCTGCTGATCCCGCCGGTGCGCAGCACTCAACGGGAACACCTCTACTACTGGGTAACCCCCATACTCGATGACGATTTTGTCATCGTCAGCGATCGCCGCTTTCATCCTGCCCCCCTCAAAGTGACAGATCTCCCACCACTGCAGATCGGCACCCTGCGCTACTCCTTCGGTCAGCATCTGCTCAGACAACGACTTAAGCTTGAAAGTGATACCGTGGCCACCGAGAAGCTCAATGCCCAGAAATTGCATCGGGGCCGTATCGATGCCTGGGTGGCCGCCTGGAACGCCATCCTCTACAACCAGCGCCTTGGTGATTTGCCAACCGACCTGCTGGTACGCGGAGAGACTCTGATGCGTACCCAGTTTTATGTCGCCGCCAGCAAGGAGTTCCCCTTCACCGAGAGACGTCGCTGGCAAGCCGTGATCGACGAGATGCGCCATGATGGCACACTGGCGCGGATCATCCGTCAGTACAACTATCAGGCTCCTGAGTAGTCACTCAATCGCGGTTGCCAAGGCTGGCCAGAATGGTTATGGTAGCCCCATGAAAATACTCGCTATTTCCTCGCATTTGCTCACACCCTGCTGAGCCCCCGCCTCGCTCCTTCGGCCGCGAGTCGCTTGGGGGCATGGCATTTTCAATCGATTGAACCTGTTGAATCCATTTTTGTAACACCCTGTGTGATGGCCAACCTGCACCCGCCGGTATGGGCCTATCTGCTATTGATAAGGAATATCTTATGAAACAACCTCATCTGGTTATCTCCAGCCTTGATCTGGACCGTATCGAACAACTGCTCGGCAACCATCCGCAGCATCTGGCCCTGCAAGAGGAGCTGGACCGCGCCGAGATCCGCGAACCGGCCGACATGCCGCCGGACGTGGTCACCATGAACAGCAAGGTACGCTTCAAGATGCAGAGCAGCGGCAACGAGTTCTGCCTCACCCTGGTCTACCCGCGCGATGCCAAGGGCGACGAGAGCAACATCTCGGTACTGGCGCCGGTGGGCAGCGCCCTGCTCGGCCTGAAAGTGGGCGACAGCATCGCCTGGCCTGGCCCGGCCGGCCGCACCATCGAGGTCGAAATTCTGGAAGTGGTCTATCAGCCGGAGCGCGCCGGCGAGCTGCACCGCTGAGTCCCCCGGGCTGGTCATCCCTTGTTGATCAGCCCGCTTGCTCGCCCTTGCCAGCTGATCCCGATCAAGCTTTGCGCACCTTGCCCCCCGGTTTTTAGCCCCTTTTCCTGCTGCTGCTTGAGCCTGACTCGGGGGGCAGGTATCTTGTTGGCCGCGTCATGGTCATGACGCACCGAATTTCAGGCTGACATCATGATAAAAATTGCCCTCATCGACGATCACCAGATCGTCCGATCCGGTTTTGCCCAACTGCTCAATCTGGAGCCCGACCTGCAGGTGGTCGCCGAATTCGGCTCCGCCAGCGACGCCCTTACCGGTCTGCCCGGCAGCGGGGCGCGGGTCTGTGTCTGCGACATCTCGATGCCCGACCAGTCGGGACTGGATCTGCTCAAGCAGCTCCCCTCCGGCCTTGCGGTGGTGATGCTCTCGGTGCACGACAGCCCGGCCCTCATCGAGCAGGCGCTGCAAACTGGCGCCAAGGGGTTTCTCTCCAAGCGCTGCAGTCCGGACGAGCTGATCGCTGCCGTGCGCACCGCCGCCCAGGGGGGGTGTTATCTTACGCCGGACATCGCCCAGAAGCTGGCCAGCAGCAGCCGGGATCCCCTCACCAATCGGGAGCGGGAGATTGCCCAGCTACTGGCACAGGGGCTGGAGGTGAAGGCCATCGCCGAGCAGCTTGGCCTCTCCCCCAAGACGGTTCACGTCCATCGCGCCAACCTGATGGACAAGCTCAAGGTCAGCAACAACGTCGAGCTGGCCCACCGCATGCTGGATAGCTGGTGATCTCCCGTTTTGCCAGCTATGTCGCCATCGCGCTGGCGGCCTGCTTCATCTTTGCCGCCGGCTGGTTTTGCCTCTGGAGCATCAGCCTGCATCTGGCGGGTGGCCCGGCGCTGGCGGTGCTGCTGTTCCCCTTCGGCCTGCGCCTCGGGTTGCTGCTGCAAAGTCCCGGCCACTACTGGCCGCCGCTATTATTGTGCGAAGGGCTGCTGCTCTACTGGCTCAATCTGGAGGTGGGGCTGCCCCACTGGCCTTGGCTGGTCGCGGGCAGTCTGCTGACCCTGCTACCGCTGCTGATTGCCCGTCGCCAACAGGTGCGTAACGACTGGCAGCAACTGTTGCTGCTGCTCGCCACCGTCACGGCGGCGGCGCTGCTGCAAGCCCTGCTCTGGCATCTGGCGGGGGAAGATGGTCTCTCGGCCCTGCTGCTCAGCCTGACCGGCGGTCTGACGCTGACCTCCACCTGCATGCTGATCTGGCACTACCTCACCCGCGCCACCTGGGTGCCGCTCGGTCCTGCGCTGGTGGATCAGCCGGTGGAGTGGCGCTTTCGCCATCTGGTCTGGTATCTGCTGCTGTTCGTATTGAGCCTTTGGCTACAGTTGGGATTGCCCAACTCGCTGGTACGCTTTACCCCGTTTTGTCTCGCCATCCCCATCATCGCCATGGCGTGGCGCTACGGCTGGCAGGGGGCGCTGCTCGCCACACTGATGAACACCATCGCCCTGCTGGCCAGTCAGGCCTGGCACGATCACCCCCTCGATCTGCTGCTCTCCCTGCTGGCCCAGAGCCTCACCGGCCTGCTGCTAGGCGCCGGGATCCAGCGCCAGCGCGAACTCAATCAGGCGCTGACCCGCCAGCTCGCCCATAATCGCCAGCTCACCGAACGGCTGCTGGAGACCGAGGAGAGTATCCGCAAGGAGGTGGCGCGCGAGCTGCACGACGATATCGGCCAGACCATCACAGCCATTCGTACCCAGGCCGGGATCGTGCGCCGCCTCGCCCCCGATAATGCAGGGGTGGGCCAGAGCAGTGCCCTCATCGACACCCTGTCGCTCGGGATCTACGACGCGGTGCGCGGTCTGCTCGGGCGGCTGCGCCCGCGCCAACTCGACGACATGACTCTTGAACAGGCGGTACGGGCACTGCTGCGGGAGCTGGAGCTGGAGCGTCACGGCATCGTCACTCGGCTGGAGTGGAAACTGGCGGATGGGGATCTCTCCGATGCCCAGCGGGTCACCCTGTTTCGGGTCTGTCAGGAGGGGCTCAACAACGTGGTCAAACATGCCAACGCCCACTCGGTCACCATTCGCGCCCGGGCCAGCGGCGAGCTGTTGCAACTGGTGCTGGAAGATGATGGCCGCGGTATGCCGGAAAGCCGCCCGCAGCAGGGCTATGGCCTGCTCGGCATTCGCGAGCGGGTACAGGCGCTCGGGGGCAGTCTGCAACTCTCCTGCATCCACGGCACCCAGCTGACGGTCAACCTGCCCAGTCGCAGACGGGAAGAGAGTCATGGCTAATCACCACCAGAGGGCCTGCCTGTGCTGAGTTTTATGAGAAGCGCGCCGCCCCGGCCCCTTATCCGGGATCAGGCCGAGATCGACGCAACCTATCGCCACTGGCGGCTGCACCAGCTGCTGACCATGTATCTGGGCTACGCGGTCTTCTACTTCACCCGCAAGAGCTTCAACTTCGCCATGCCGGACATGCTGGCGAGCGGCATGCTGGACAAGTCCGACATCGGCATGCTCTGGACCCTGTTCTACATCACCTACGGCTGCTCCAAGTTCTTCTCCGGCATCATCAGTGACCGCGCCAACCCACGCTACTTCATGGGCGTCGGGCTGATGGCCACCGGCGTTATCAATATCCTGTTCGGCCTCTCGTCGGCACTCTGGATGTTTGCCGCCCTTTGGGTCGCCAACGCCTTCTTCCAGGGCTGGGGCTGGCCTCCCTGCTCCAAGCTGCTTACCAGCTGGTATTCGCGCACCGAGCGCGGGGTCTGGTGGTCGGCCTGGAACACGGCTCACAACGTGGGCGGTGCGCTCATCCCCCTTATCGTCAGCACCATCGCCCTGCAACATGGCTGGCGCTACGGCATGATAGTGCCCGGCCTTATCGCTATCCTTGCGGGATTGTTCCTCTGCTGGCGGCTGCGGGATACCCCGAGCGCCATGGGATTGCCAACAGTGGGCGAGTGGCGCAAGGATGCCATGGAGCTGGCCCAGCAGACTCAGGATGCGGGGCTCTCCCATCGCCAGATCCTGCGCAAATATGTGCTCGGCAACCCCTATATCTGGCTGCTCGCCTGCTGTTACGTGCTGGTCTATGTGGTGCGTACCGCCATCAATGACTGGGGCAACCTCTACATGACCGAGCAGCGCGGCTTCAATCTGATGAGCGCCAACTCGGCTATCTCCATGTTCGAGGTGGGAGGCTTTATCGGTGCGCTGGTGGCGGGCTGGGGGTCGGACAAGCTGTTCAACGGCAACCGTGGCCCAATGAACCTCATCTTTGCGGTGGGGATCCTGCTGGCGGTGGGATCGCTGTGGCTGATGCCCTTCTTCAGCTATGTGATGCAGGCGGCCTGCTTCTTTACCATCGGCTTTTTCGTGTTTGGCCCCCAGATGCTGATCGGCATGGCGGCGGCGGAGTGCTCCCACAAAAACTCGGCAGGGGCGGCCACCGGCTTTGTCGGGCTGTTCGCCTACATGGGGGCGGCGCTGTCGGGCTATCCGCTGGCCAAGGTGATGGAGATCTGGCACTGGAACGGCTTCTTCGTAGTGATCTCGGTGGCGGCGGGTGTCTCGGCCCTGCTGCTGCTCCCCTTCCTCAAGGCGCAGGCACCGAGAGCCGCTCAAGCGAATGCAGAGTAGCGGGTGGCAGCTGACGAACTATATCCGGCAAGCAGAAACAAACAGGGCGCGGATCACCGCGCCCTGATTTTATTCCTGAACCTCTTCCTGCATCAGGCAGCCTGACAGACCCGGTTCTTTCCTTCCCGCTTGGCCCGATAGAGAGCATCATCCGCACGGCTGAACAGGCTGTCAAAGTGCCACTCACCCTGCCAGTGAGCAATACCCATGCTGACGGTGATATGGATCCCCTCTACCTCGCTGCCCGCAAGCTGAACCCGCAGTGACTGGCAACGGGCGATCGCCTCCTCTGCGGTGGCATGGCGAAACAGCAGCACAAACTCCTCGCCCCCGAAGCGACTGGCCAATACGCCCTCCAGCTCGCGCAGTGCCAACCCGACCCGCTCCAGCACCCGATCCCCCACCTCATGACCATGCCGATCGTTGATCTGCTTGAAGTCATCCAGATCGAGCACCACCAGCGCCCCCTGCTGTGCAGGGCGTCCACGGGCCAGACGTTCCATAAAACCACGGCGATTGAGTAACCCGGTCAGCGGGTCATGACTGGCCTGATAGCGCAGCTCCAGCGCCCGGTGCTGGTTGCAGAGCAGCAGTACCCCGAAGGTGAGCATGGAGCTACCCACCAGCATGGAGACATAGGGCAACACGTTGAACAGCTGACGCTGGAACGGGCTTTCGATCACCTCGCCCCACACGGTAAATATCCGCATCAGGGTCATGGTAATCAGCACCAGATTGAGGCCAATCAGCACCCATACCGCCACCTGATAATCGGGTCGACCGTGACGCCAGAGCTGCCAGATGATGAGCGTACTGAGCATGAGGAAGGTGGCGCTGCTGATCATCACCCGCACCGCAATCCGGCCATCGATGGCGACCGACCAGGTCATGACGGCGGCAAACAACAAGATGAATCCCCAGCAGACAGGCCAGCCCGGCGATTGCCGGAAGAAACAGCGTTGAGCGACCAGCAGCAACGACACATGAAAAATCAGGAAGACATTGCCAACCCAGGAGCCATAGGGGGTGGGTGTCAGCAGCAGACTGGCAAATCCCGCCTGACCCAGCATGGCAAACAGACTGGACCACCACCAGACTCCGACGCCGGGAATATCGTTGTGGGTAACGCGGATGATGGTGAGAGTGAGGAAACCGAGACAATAGCCACACAAGGCCATGATCATCAAGGTAAAAATATCCAGCTTAAGCAGTAGTGAGGCGTCCATACCAAAGCCATGCAGAGAGGGTAACTGAGTATATGAGAAGCGTTTGCCAAGACCCAGTGCGACTTGATGGTTTTCACAATAAAGCCCGTTCGTTTGCTGACAAACAGAGCAATGCGTGTGATATCCCACCAATGCGTATTCGTATCAGCCCCATAAAAAGCCTCTTACGGAGCCCGATAGCACAATAAGAGCTGCAAGCGGCACCCTGGCTTTGTAACAAAATGTCTTGGGGATAATTTGGGCTTGAACCCACTCAATTAGATAGATATGTTGTTTTCGTGTGATTTTATGAATGAAGCCATGAGCAATAAATGTCTCTAACCTGTTGAGTCTTCTGACACAATCTGTTTTTGGTACATTTTTCACTCAACCACTATTCATAGCATCTCATATGGGGCTTTTGTCCCGCTCAAGACATTCATCCTGTCTTGCCTGTTGCCGGATGCAGCAGTCTCTTGTGCCACGGAGTCGCACGGGATCAGGTTCAAGGCCGAACACACCACTGACAGAGACGTCACTTATGATCAAAAAACTGATTCTTTCTACCCTGCTGTTTTGCGGGATCGCCACGGCGGCCCCGACCCCAGCCCCTACCTCCACCCTGGATGCCGTGCTCGAACGCGGTGTGCTGCGAGTCGGCTTCGATGCGGGCTATCAACCCTTCGAGATGACCAACAAGCAGGGCCAATACATCGGCTTTGACGTGGATCTCGCCAAGATGGTCGCCAAAGAGATGGGCGTGAAGGTCGAGTTCGTCAACACCGCCTGGGATGGCATCATTCCGGCGCTGCTGACCAACAAGTTCGACGTCATCATGGGCGGCATGACCGTCACTCCCCAGCGCAACCTGCGGGTCAACTTTGCCGATCCTTACATCGTGGTCGGCCAGACCATCGTCCTGCGCAAAGAGAAGGCGGGCGAAATCAAATCCTTCACCGACCTCAACGACCCGAAATACAAGATCGCGGTCAAGCTCGGCACCACCGGCGAGCAGGCAGTCAAGCGCCTGATCCCCAAAGCCACCCTGCTGCAGTTTGAAACCCAGGATGACGCCAAGCTGGAAGTGATCAACGGCAAGGTCGATGCGTTCGTCTATGACCTGCCCTACAACGCTATTTTCGCCTCCCAGAATCAGGGCGCCGTGGTGCACCTCGACAAGCCGTTCACCTTCGAGCCGCTGGCCTGGGCCATCCGCAAAGGGGATCAGGACACCCTCAACTGGTTCAACAACTACCTGCGCCAGATCAAGGGCGATGGCAGCTACGACCGTCTCTACAAGAAGTGGTTCGAATCCAACGCCTGGCTGAACCAGCTCAAATAACCTCCGGGGGGCGGCACATGCCGCCCCTGCACCACGCAGCTCCCCACACAATAACGAGAAGAGGTTGTGACCGTGCACACACCCAAACCGACAAGACAGATGGAAAAACAGCCCAATCAGCTACTCTGGCATGGGGTTTTCCTGCTGATGCTGCTGGTTGCCGTATTCGGCATCTACAAGGCTGTCCAGTCAGTGGATTACACCTGGCGCTGGGAACGCATTCCCCAATACATCGCCTATCAGGCGGAGCAGAAGAATCTGGCCGAATTTGACGGCACCGTGATGGCAGGTACCAGCGAGGCCGAGCAGGGCAAGCTGTTCCTGCAAGACGATCTCGATCCCAATGTGCGGCAAGCCATTGCCAGTACCGGCGTACAAGTCGCCGAAGGGGATACCGTTTTTCGTGGCGATACCCTCGACACCCAACTGAGCTGGACCGCAGGCCCCATCGCCTGGGGCGTCTGGGTCACCGTCAAGCTCTCGCTGGTGGCGGGCATCTTCGCCATCCTGCTCGGCACCCTGGCCGGGCTGGCGCGCCTCTCCCCCAATCCCGCCCTGCGCAATCTGGCGGTCACTTACGTGGAGCTCATCCGCGGCACGCCGCTGCTGGTACAGATCTTCATCGTCTACTTCTTTATCGGCACCGTGCTGAACCTCGACCGCTTCACCGCCGGGGTCGCCGCGCTGGCGGTCTTTACCGGCGCCTATGTGGCGGAGATCGTCCGCGCCGGTATCAGCTCCATCCACAAGGGGCAGATGGAGGCGGGCCGCAGCCTGGGTATGACCTCCGCCCAGACCATGCGCTATGTCATCCTGCCGCAGGCGTTCAAGCGGGTACTGCCACCGCTGGCAGGGCAATTCATCAACCTGATCAAGGACTCCTCGCTGGTCTCGGTCATCTCCATCACCGACCTGACCAAGGCGGGGCGCGAGGTGGTGAGCTCCACCTTCAGCCCGTTCGAGGTATGGTTCACCGTAGCCCTGCTCTATCTGGTACTGACCGGTACCCTCTCCTTTCTGGTGCGCCGTCTCGAGGTGAAATATGCGAAAAGCAACTGATCCCATCATCAAAGCGACCGGCGTAGAGAAGTTCTACGGTAGCGAAGTGCACGCCCTGAAAAATGTCAGCACCCAAGTGGCCGAAGGGGAAGTAGTGGTGATCGTCGGCCCCAGTGGCTCGGGCAAATCCACCTTCCTGCGCACCCTTAACCAGCTGGAGACCATCAACGACGGCAATATCGTGGTCGACGGCATCTGCCTGACCGAGCCGGGCGATGTCAACAAGCTGCGGGAAGAGGTGGGCATGGTGTTCCAGTCCTTCAACCTCTTCCCCCACCTGACGGTGCTGGATAACATCTGTCTCGCTCCGCAGAAGGTGCGTGGCCTGTCGCGCCGTGAGGCCGAAGACAGAGCCAAGGCGCTGCTGCTAAAAGTGGGGCTGTCGGTGAAAGCGGCCAGCTATCCGTCCCAGCTCTCCGGCGGTCAGCAACAGCGGGTAGCCATTGCCCGGGCGCTCGCCATGCAGCCGCGCATCATGCTGTTTGACGAGCCCACCAGTGCGCTCGACCCCGAAATGGTGGGGGAAGTGCTGGATGTGATGAAGGGGCTGGCTCGTGAGGGGATGACCATGGTGGTGGTGACCCACGAGATGGGCTTTGCCCGCGAGGTGGCGGATCGGGTGCTCTTTATGGAGAGTGGCGAACTGCTGGTGGATGAAAAACCGGCCGATTTCTTCGACAATCCCCCCTCCCCGCGTCTGCGCCAGTTCCTGAGTCAGGTGCTGTAGCCAACATGCTCTGCTGGATAAACGAAGAGGGACCGCAAGGTCCCTCTTCTTGTGTGTCACGCTGAGCAGACTTAACCCAGCTGAACCCGAGTGCCCATCTCATCGGCTCAGCGCGGGGACTTTCCCAGATAGCGCTCCACGATCACTTTCACCCCATCACGTTTTTTGAGCTGATAGAGCTCCTTGTCAAACTGGTCGATAAAGGCCTGTTTGTAGGGGTACTCCCCCTTGCGGCTGTAGCCGAGAAACCCCTGCTCCTTGCTGAGCACCGGCCCCTGTTTGAGCAGGGACATATCAGCCACCGCCAGCTGATCGGCCTTTATCATGTTGAGCAACTCATAGAGCAGGGAGAGGCGATCATTGATGGTACAATCGACCCGGCCGCGGACAATCTTGAGCAGGTTCTCCCGATTGCTTTTCACCTCCTCCACGTCGATCTGCTTCTCTTTTACCGCCTGCCAGAAGGCATCGCCGCCGACGGCAAAACCGGCGTTCATGCCAAAGCGCAAACCGTGATAGTCGAGCGGAAACCTGGCCTGCGGAGTATTGGCCGCCACACTGGCGCCGCACATCACCACCAGCTCTTCATCCAGCATCGGCTGGGAGTAGGGCCACATATAAGGGCGGGTATCGGGCATGTAGTAGGGTGGAAAAATAGCGAAGGCGGCCCCCTGCTCCACCATGCTCAGACCGCGCCGCCACGGCATGGGCTTGAGCACCACCTCATAGTCAGGCATGGCAGAGGTCACCTCGCGGATAATGTCGGCATAGATCCCCCTGACCTCCTCCCCTTCCTGCCAGGAGTAGGGGGGATAGGCGGCATCCGCCAGGATCTCGACCCGGGTCTTGGCGTGCGCCATCATGCACAACCCCAGCAACAAGCAACACCAGACGTGCATAAGCCAGCACCTCCTGAAAAAGCCTGCATCAAGCATAGCCATCCGCCGCGCCTTCCTCTGCTGGCGCGCCATATTTCATGCCATCTCTTCGTTGGCTGAAAAATGTTAATGAAATATTAAAACCATCCTTTATGCTGGAGAGCAATTGCTCTGAATGGATGGCCGCATATGGATGTGCAACTGCTTCTGCTCTACCTCTCCCCGATTTTTCTGGCCTTTATCGGCTGGGAGATGCTCTACCTGCGCAAACATGGCGCGGCCTTTCCCACCGCCACCTACCAGTGGCGGGATCTGTTCGCCAACGCCGCCCTGGCCCTGATGCACCAAGGGGGCGATGCGCTGGCGGCCATCGCCATTGCTTATCTGTATGACACCCTCTGGGGCTGGCGACTGTTCGATATCGAGCTGAATCTCTGGAGTGTGCTACTGCTGTTCCTGTTGCAGGATCTCTGTTACTGGCTGTTCCACTTCACCAGCCACCATGTTCGCTGGCTGTGGGCCTCCCACGTGGTACACCACAGCTCGGAGCGGCTCAACCTCTCCACCGCTTTTCGCCAGAGCCTGATGTATCCCATCTCCGGCATGTGGCTGTTCTGGATCCCGATGATTGTCATCGGCTTCCCGCCCGAGGCAGTGGTCGCCACCGTGCTATTGAGTCTGGGCTTCCAGTTTTTCGTCCACACCCAGGTGGTGGGCAAGCTCGGCTGGCTTGAGTGGGTCTTCAACACCCCCTCCCACCACAGGGTGCACCACGCCAGCAATGCCAAGTACATAGACCGCAACTTCGCCGGGGTGCTGATCATCTGGGATCGACAGTTCGGCACCTTTGTCGAGGAGGATCCTGCCGAGCCATGCCGCTTCGGCATCACCAAGCCGATCCACAGCTTTAACCCCCTCACCCTCACCTTCCACGAGTGGCGCGACATGCTGCGCGACGCCCGTGGCCTGCCCTGGCGACAAAAACTCGCGGTGCTGTTTGGCAAACCGGCCGGACCTGCCAGCCGCTGAACCTTCGCCCCGAATAGCAAGTCCCTGAAAACAAGAGAGCGCCACGGTAGCGCTCTCTTTTATGGTCAGCCATATCTTCGGTGTCAGAGATGGGCAAACGACCAGACGGCGGGGATCAGGCTCAGCAAGGTCACTCCGGCCAACAGCCGTTCGCGACCACTCAGGCAAAGATCTGCGCCCAGCTGACGGCGGCTGTAGAGAAACAGCAGCAGACCCGGCCCGTAGAGCAGCAAGGAGAGCAGCAGATACTCCACCCCGGCAGCATAGAGCAGCCAGAAGCCGTAACCGCTCGCCACCAGTGCCACCGCCAGCATCAGACCGCGGCCCTGCCCGCCCTCCCCCTTCTTTCTGAACGAAAGCTTGAGCAAGAACAGGCCGATCAGCAGGTAGGGCACCAAAATCATCGAGGTGGAGATAAACAGCAGGCTGGTGTAGCCCTTGCCGAGCAGCCACACCAGCAGCAGGCAAGTCTGCACCGTCAGGCTGGTGAGCCAGAGCGAAGCGATAGGCGTCCCATTGCGGTTCTGGCGCCGGAAGATGGCGGGAAATGCGCCGTGTCGGGCCGCGCTGAACGGCACCTCGGCCGAGAAGAGGGTCCAGCTCACGTAGGAGGCAAGCACCGAGACGATAAGGCCGACGCTGATGAGCAGTTTGCCCCATGAGCCGGTCATCTGAGCCATCAGCCCTGCCATGGAGGGGTTGGGCAGCGCCGCCAGCTCGGGCCGACTCAATATTCCGAGCGCCAGCACCGAGATAAGCACATAGAGCAGCAGCGCCAATAGCACCCCAAGCACGGTGGCCGTGCCCACATCCCGCTTGTTTCTCGCCCTGGCCGACAGCACCGCCGCCCCCTCGATACCGGTGAAGACCCAGAGAGTGATCAGCATGGTATTGCGCACCTGCTCGGAGACCGGCACCGCCAGGGTGCTGCCCTGCTGATCCGCCGCGAAGGTAACCGGATCGAACAAGTAGCAGGCAAACAGGATAAACAGCAGCAGCGGCAGGCTCTTGGCCAGGGTCGCCACCAGATTGAATAGCGCCGCCTGCTGCACGCCGCGGGCCACCAGCAGGTGCACAGCCCAGAGGATGCAGGACTCGCCGACAAACGCCGCCAGGGTATTGCCGTCACCAAACCAGATCTGCTCGGGGGTGTCGACAAAGCTGCCCAGCGCGGCAAAGGCAATTACCAGATAGCCCACCACGCCGATGGTGGCGCAGAGCCAATAACCCCAGGCGGAGAAGAAGCCCACCAGCTCGCCAAAACCGGCGCGGGCGTAGCTGTAGATACCGCCGTCGAGATCCGGCCTTAACCGCGACAGATAGAGAAAACTCATGGCGAGCGCCAGGATGCCCACCCCCGTCACGCCCCAGCCGATCAGCACGGCGCGGGCGCCTGCCACCTCGGCCATGTTCTGGGGCAGGCTGAAAATCCCCGCCCCCACCATGGAGCTGAACACCAGCGCGGTGAGAGACCAGAGCCCAATCTTGTTCTCTTTCATGGAAGCTCCTTAGCGCAACCGGCTGCTCAGCGCCTGAATATGCTCGGGACCGATACCGCAGCAACCGCCGATCAAATTCGCCCCGGCCGCGCGCCAGCGCTCGGCCCAGCCGAGATAATCCAGCGGCCCCAGATCGGCGCGGATCTCGTCCAGCCCATCGTTGGCGGTGGCCTCTTTGGGCTGCGGCGGGAAGGCGTTGGCATAGGCACCGAGGCGGATGTCGATGCGACCCAGCGCCTGCAATCGGGCGCGAGCAACCTCGAGGGCCCCCTCGATCACCTCGGGCTGACAGCAGTTGAACAGGATGGCATCGACCCCGGCCGCCACTAACGTGGTCACCGCATCAGCCACCTGCTCGCCGGAACGCAGTCGCGGTTCGTTGCCCGGCGCCTCATCTTCCAGCGTAAAGGAGACCCAGAACGGCTTGCCATCGTCAGGCAACAGCGCTTTCAGGGCCAATGGCTCGGCAATCAGGCTCATGGTCTCGGCCAACCAGATATCCACATAAGGGGATAGCGCCCGGATAAGCGGCGTCGCCAGCTCGCTCACCCGGTCCGCCTTGAACAGGTCGGCACGGTAGGAGCCAAAGAGCGGTGGCAGAGAACCCGCCACCTGCACGGCGCCCTTCTGCTCGTCAGCCACCTCACGGGCCAGTTGACCAGCCAGCGCTGCCAGCCCCACCCCGTCGGCAAAGAAACGCTCATCGCCGATATGAAACGGCACCAGCGCATAGCTGTTGGTAGTAATGACCCTGGCCCCGCTCGCCACATAGGCCTGATGCACATCACGCACCGTCTCTGGCGCCTCCATCAAGGCCAGCGCCGACCACTCGGGTTGACGAAACGGTGCCCCTCGCCGTGCCAACTCGCGCCCCATACCCCCATCCAGCACCCACAATTCCCTGGTTTCCATCTGTCGTGTCTCTTCGTTATGTGCGTTGTTTATTTGCGTATTTATCTGTTTGTTTTGTTGATCTGCGGTTTCGCATCGAATCGCTGCAGATCGTCCCGCTTCATCCTGGGAAGCCCTTTTATTATATAGCCATAAAAACATATAGATGTTTAGATGGCCAAGGCAAGATAAAACAAAGTGCCACGGGCGGCAATCAGTATCAGCAGAAATCAGCATGTAAACGGCGAGGCAAACGCAGAAATGCAAGAGGCCACCCGAAGGTGGCCTCATCACTATCTTGATCCGCTGGCGACTTAACGCCCGGCCAGCACTCGCTTAATCTGTTTGACCCAGTCGGAGACCCGACCCTGCTGCGGCAAACCGCGCCAGATCTGCTCCCACTGGGCAGGGCTGAGCGGACGACCGAGGCGACGCTGCACACCCGCATAGAGGTAGTCATGGGCCGTGGTGGCCGCATGCTCGGAAGTGAGGAATTTGGAGACCGGATCGGTCAACCGCACATCCCGCATGCCGAGCAGCGGATAGTCGTTGTGCACCGCCGCCAGCATGGTCTCGCGCATGGCGGACTCGATGTAGCCACGGGCAAACAGGGCGGTCACCGACTCCAGTGACCCCTGATCCGGGCCGTGGTACTGCTCGTCAAAGACCGGGCTCGGCTCGACCATGCCGCTTTGCACCACCGCATCAGGATCCGGCTGCGGCACGACCACGGCAGGCTTGGGGGTTACCGGCTTGGCTACCACTGTGGCTTTGCGCGGCGCACTCTGACTACAGGCACCCAGTGCCAGGGCGAGCGCGACACAGGCCAGCGCACGGGAATGAGACTGCATCTTCATGACTCTTATGTCGCTCCTTTTACGATTCCTGAGCTGGCTTCTCGGCCACAGCCGGTTCGACCCGGGTAACCAGCAGCTGATCAATCTTGTAACTGTCGATATCGACCACTTCGAACTTGTAACCGGCGTATTTGACCGAGTCAGTGCGCTTGGGGATCTTGCGCAGCATATACATGATAAAGCCGGCGATGGTCTCGTAGTTCTGGTTCTCGGGGAACTCTTCGATATCGAAGGCGCGCATCACGTCGGAGATGGGGGTGACCCCGTCCACCAGCCAGGAGTTCTCGTCGCGCTGGACGATCTGCTCTTCCACCACGTGAGTCGCCCACTCGCCCATGACGGTGCTCATCAGGTCGTTCATGGTGACAATCCCCACCACCAGCGCGTACTCGTTCATCACCACGGCAAAGTCGCCACGATGATTCTTGAAGTACTCCATCGCCTCATAGAGGTTCAGGGTATCGGGGATGATGATGACGTTCTGCACCAGGTTGCCGCCAATAAGGTCGATGCTCTGGCCGCCAATAACGCGGATCAGCAGCTCTTTGGCATCGACAAAGCCCTTGATGCTGTCGAGGTTGTGGTCACAAACCAGAAACTTGTTATGGGGATGTTCGGCGATCTTGGCCTTGATGCTCTCTTCACTCTCTTGCAGGGTGAAGTAGATGAGGCTCTCGCGGGCCGTCATGGCAGAGGTGACACCAAGGGACTGCAACTCGAACACGTTCTCGATGAGCTGATGCTCCTCGCGCTGGATAACCCCCGCCTCGGCACCGGCATCCATCACCGCATAGATATCATCGGAGGTGATCTCGTCATTACGCACCGTGGAGACGCGCATCAGACGGAACAGGGAGTTGGCCAACCCGTTGAAAACCCACACCAGCGGCATCAACACGGTAACGAAGAAGAGCATGGGGCGCACCACCACCACGGCAATCTGCTCGGGCATGGTCATGGCCAGACGCTTGGGCATCAGATCGGCGATCAGGATAAACATGCCGGTGACGAACACGAAGGAGGCACCGGAGCTGATCTCGCCAAGCCAGGGGCCCTGGTAGAACTGGGAGACAATCCCCTTGATGGCGGGGTTGAGGGCAGACTCACCCAGGATACCGCCCAGAATGGCGACGGTATTGAGGCCAATCTGCACCACGGTGAAAAAGTTGCCCGGCTGGGCCTGCAGGGCCAGCACCTTTTCGGCCTGGCGATTACCTTCATCCGCCATCACCTGCAATTTGATTTTGCGAGACGCGGCGAGAGAGATCTCGGAGAGGGAGAAGAACACACTGCCGCCAACCAGCAGCATTAAAAAGAACAAACTATCGGCAAAACTCATGATTAACCTATTGCTACACCCGCCTTAGCACAAGACGGCAAACTGGGCCCGGGAGACCGGACCGTGAGCCCATCCGGGACTCACACAGGGGGAGTATTCTATCAGAAAACAGCCAGTTGGGGGCTTTATCTTACTCCGACCAGTTATGCAACAAAAAAGGCGCTTCACGCGCCTTTTTATTCACTTCCGGTTAGCCCTTGCCCAGCAGGGTACCCAGATCATCCGCCTTGGTGTGGCGCACATCCTTGCCTTTCACGTAGTAGACGATGTACTCGCAGATGTGCTGGCAGCGATCGCCGACCCGCTCGATGGCTCGCGCCGCCCACAGGACGTTGAGGACCTGGGGGATGGTGCGGGGATCTTCCATCATATAGGTCATCAGCTCGCGGATGATGGACTCGTACTCGCGGTCTACCTTGTCATCTTCCTTGTAGACCGCCAGCGCCGCGTCCAGATCCATGCGGGCGAAGGCGTCGAGCACATCGTGCAGCATCTTGATGGTGCGACGCCCCATGTTCTCCAGCGACACCAGCGGCGGCTGCGGCTTGTTGGCGTTGTCGGTCAGCATGCGGGCGATCTTGTCCGCCACATCGCCGATGCGCTCCAAATCGGTGATGGTCTTGATGATGGCCATCACCAGTCGCAGGTCGGAGGCAGTCGGCTGACGCTTGGCGATGATGCGGGTGCACTCCTCGTCGATCGCCACTTCCATGGCGTTGACCTTGTGGTCGTTGGCCACGATTTTACGCGCCGCATCGAGATCCTGATCGTGGATCGCCGCGATGGCGTCGGTGAGTTGCTGCTCCACCAGACCGCCCATCACCAGCACCTGGTTGCGCACGCTCTCTAGCTCGGCATTGAACTGACCGGAGATGTGTTTATTGAGGTTCATATTGTCCATACAAATAATCCTTGATTGCTCCGATTATGCCTTAGCCGTTGAACCGACTGCCAATCTGTTTGCTGAGATTCATCCTCTCCTCTCCTTAGCCGTAACGACCGGTAATGTAATCTTCGGTCTTTTTCTTGGCCGGGGTGGTGAAAATGGTGTTGGTATCCGAGTACTCGATAAGCTCGCCCATATACATGAAGGCGGTCTGATCCGACACGCGCGCAGCCTGTTGCATGTTGTGGGTCACGATCACCACGGTGAACTGGCTCTTGAGCTCGTTGATCAGCTCCTCGATGGTGAGGGTGGAGATGGGGTCGAGCGCCGAGGTCGGTTCATCGAGCAGCAACACTTCCGGCTCGATGGCGATGGCTCGGGCAATCACCAGACGCTGCTGCTGACCACCGGAGAGACCGAAAGCATTGTCGTGCAGACGATCCTTCACCTCGTCCCACAGGGCCGCACCGCGCAGGGAGCGCTCGGCCGCTTCATCCAGAGTGCGACGATCGTTGATCCCCTGCAGGCGCAGACCATAGACCACGTTCTCGTAGATAGACTTGGGGAACGGGTTCGGGCGCTGGAACACCATGCCCACCTGACGGCGCAGGGCGGAAACATCGACGCTCTTGTCATAGATGTTGTGGCCGTGCAGCTGGATTTCCCCTTCGATGCGGCAGATCTCCACCAGATCGTTCATCCGGTTGATGCAGCGCAGCAGGGTCGATTTGCCACAGCCTGACGGGCCGATAAAGGCGGTCACCTGCCCTTTGGGGATCTTCATGTTGACGTTGAACAGCGCCTGCTTGCTGCCGTAGTACAGGTTGAGATCCTTCACCTCCAGCGCGGTCTGCTCCGGGGTCAGGTTGAGCAGGTCCAGCGCGGTGTGCTGGGTAGACGTGGTCGTTACGTTGATCATCTGTTACCTCAAAATCTATCTGGAGTGGCCGGACTGCTGCCGGCGCCCCTCACGTATTGGTGCAGAGAGATGGCGGCTCGCGCTCGGCCGCCCCTCTGTTATCTCACTCTTGTATCACTCATGCGGCGCCGGATTAATGCTCCAGCGACCGGAATTTCTCGCGTAAGTGGTTACGAATACCGATAGCGGTCAGGTTCAGACCCACGATCACCGTCACCAGCAGGAAGGAGGTGGCGTAGACCAGCGGGCGGGCCGCCTCGACGTTGGGGCTCTGGAAGCCGACGTCATAGATGTGGAAGCCCAGGTGCATGAACTTGCGCTCCACATGCAGATACGGGAAGTTGCCATCCATCGGCAGGGTCGGTGCCAGTTTTACCACCCCCACCAGCATCAGCGGCGCCACTTCACCGGCTGCACGGGCAATCGCCAGAATAAGGCCGGTCATGATGGCCGGGCTCGCCATCGGCAGCACAATGCGCCACAGGGTCTCGGCCTGGGTCGCGCCCAGTGCCAGCGAGCCCTGACGGATGGTGCTCGGGATCCGCGCCAGCCCCTCTTCGGTGGAGACAATCACCACCGGCAGGGTCAGGATAGCCAGGGTCAGCGCCGACCAGATCACGCCGGGTGAGCCAAAGGTCGGGCTCGGCAGCGCTTCCGGGTAGAACAGCTGATCCAGCGAACCACCGAGCGTGTAGACGAAGAAGCCCAGACCAAACACGCCGTAGACGATGGAGGGCACGCCCGCCAGGTTGATCACCGCAATGCGGATGATCTTGGTCAGGCTGTTCTTGCCTGCGTATTCGTGCAGGTAGACTGCCGCCACCACCCCCAGCGGGGTCACGATGATCGCCATCAGGAACACCATGAACACAGTGCCGAAAATGGCCGGGAACACCCCGCCCTCGGTGTTGGCTTCACGGGGATCGTCAGAGACGAACTTGCCGATCTGGTGGAACCAGTGACCCACCTTGGCCAGCAGGCTCATGTCGTTGGGCCATACCACGTCCAGTACCTTGGACATCGGCATGGTCACCAGCTCGCCACGCATATCCTTGACGGTGATGGCGTCGCGGTCCGCTTGGCTACGTAGTGAAAAGAGCTCTTTTTCCAGCACCTGATAGCGATCGTTGAGGGCCTGACGCTCGCTGGCCAGTTCGGCTTTGAGCTGATCGGTCAGCTTGTCATCCAGCTCGGCCTTACGCTCTTTCAGGCGCAGCCGCTCCAGTTGATAGTTGATGCTGCCGATGTCCCCTTTTTGCAGATCGTTGGCCTGTTCGGAGAGGGCATTGGCTCGCGCCAGCACCCGCTGCAGGGCAGGATGCAGATCAGAGGTGAGCTCGCGGCCATCCTCTTTCACCCCGACGATATAGCCATAGAAGTTGCCGTTGGTGGCACGCTCAACCATGGCCAGCTCAGCCGGCTGGCTCTGGGACTTGATGTCCGTCTCCAGCACCCAGCGAAAATCGAGGTCAACGAACTCACGGTTGCCGGTCTTGACCAGATAGCGAGTCAGCAGCTCGCGCTCTTCCCCTTCCAGTGGCAGACCTGCAGCGCGCAGTCGCTCCACCGGAACCTGCTCGCGATCGTTGATTTCGCCGATCAGTACGCTCTTGTTGCCATTTGCGTCTTCAAGTTGCCACTCATAGATGGGGTGCGGCCAGAAGTAGACCAGACCACGCCAGCCGATCAGCAGCAACAGACCCAGTACCGCCACCAGACTCAGGCTGACGGCACCGCCGGTCATCCAGATCCAGGGGGCCCCTGATTTAAACCACTTAACCATTGTCGATTCCTTGTCCATTACAGAGTCGCCCCTTACATCGAGCTGTATTTTTCACGCAACCGCTGACGGACAAACTCGGCCAGGGTGTTGAACAAAAAGGTGAACACAAACAGGACGAAGGCCGCGAGGAACAGTACCCGATAGTGGGAGCTGCCCACTTCCGATTCCGGCATCTCCACCGCGATGTTGGCGGCGAGTGTGCGCAGCCCCTGGAACATGGAGAAGTCCATGATGGGGGTGTTGCCGGTAGCCATCAGCACGATCATGGTCTCGCCCACGGCGCGGCCAAGCCCCATCATCACGGCCGAGAAGATGCCCGGGCTGGCAGTGAGGATCACCACCCGGCTCAGGGTCTGCCACGGGGTGGCCCCCAGTGCCAGCGAGCCTTGGGTCAGGTGCTTGGGTACCGAGAAAACCGCATCTTCAGCAATGGAGAAGATGGTGGGGATGACCGCAAAGCCCATGGCGATACCGACCACCAGCGAGTTGCGCTGGTCAAACTTGATACCCATTTCATGAGTCAGCCAGATGCGCGAATCGCCGTGCATAAAAGCATTCTCGATGAGCGGGCTCAGGGCGAAGGCACCCCAGCCAATCAGCAGCAGCACCGGGATCAGCAGGATGGCGTGCCACCCCTCCGGCAGCCAGGACTTGCCGCGCTCCGGCAGATAGTTCCAGAGCAGTGCAGTCAGCAGCATCCCCATCGGCAGCAATACCAGCAGCAGGATCACCCCGGGCAACGCACCCTCGATGATCGGCGCCAGCCACAGACCCGCCAGGAAGCCCAGGATAACGGTCGGCAGCGCCGCCATGATCTCGACCGTCGGTTTGACGTATTTGCGCAGCCCCGCCGACATGAAGTAGGCGGTATAGATGGCACCGGCCACGCCGAGCGGCACAGCAAACACCATGGCGTAGAAAGAGGCCTTCAGAGTACCGAATACCAGTGGCACTAGGCTCAGCTTGGCTTCAAAGTCGTTGCTGGCGGAGGTGGATTGCCACACATACTGGGGCTCCGGATACCCTTCATACCATACCTTCTGCCACAGGGCCGACCAGGTCACCTCGGGGTGATCGTTCTCCACCGAGAAAAGCTTGAAGGTCTCCCCTTGCTGCATCAGCAACAAGTTGTGACGGGGGGAGATGGCCAGAGCAGAGAGCTCGCCCCCTTCCACCGTCTCGGTCAGCAGCTTGGTCTCGCCGGTGGCGTGGAAGAAGCTGATGATGCCGTCCTTGTCGGCACTGATGAAGCCTTTGCGAAAGTGCTCGGGAGTCAGCAGATCTACCGCGCCATCGCCCTTGAAGTCACGAATTTGGGTGAACTGGCGTTTGCCATCCTTCGCCACTTCGAACCACTGGGAGATGACGCCGTTGTCATTACCCACCAGCAGTGAAGAGGCGCCGGAGAGTAGCTGAACCTGGGTCACATTGGCGTTGGGGGCATTGATCTCCAGCACGTTGCGCAGGGAGATTTCGCTCAGGTTATGAATGTCATAGACGGAGAGGCGATTCCCCTCGCGCACGAACAGGATCCGCAGATTGGGGGTCAGCAACATCTGATCCACATGGCGCGGCAGGGAGGGAATCGTGTAGTTTTCACTGCTCCACTCAATCTCCCCGGAGATGAAGTTCTCCTCACCGCTCATCACCGTCATCACACCACGACCATCTTCGGTCACGGCGGCGGTCGCCATCTTGTCCTTGGTGGCTTCGAACACCATCAGTTGCAGCGCCTTCCCTTGCGGGTCGATCACCACCGGCTCTTCGCCGAAGGGATATTGCAGGCTGGGCTCAATCACCCGAACATCGTTGGGATAGGAGACCTTGAATGCTGGCTGGACGACCTGCGCCTTGCCATCGGCAAAGCCGTAGGCGATCAGCCGCTGACCCGGTGCCGGGGTCGCTACCGTGGTGATGTCACCAGCAACCTGGGCCTGACCCAGTGACTGGCCGACCTTGATCTTGTCATCTCCCTGCACCGCAAAGAAGTTGACCTGCCCTTTATCGCTGAAGCGATAGCCGATCTCGTTCTGCTCTTCCACGCCGAGCCAGGCGGTCTTCCCTGCGGCAGGCAGGGTAAACGAGGCGGTCGGCTCCATGGAGGCGCCATTGAAGATGGGTTTCACCACATAGAGCAGATAAAAGAAGATAAGCAGCAGCGCCACCAGTACCAGGGCTCCGCCTGTGGTGACGCCATATTTGGCCAATTTATCCTTGATCCGGCGTTTTCTACTGCCCGCCATGACCAGGTTTAACGATTCCGATGACATGCAAGACCTCAATGTAAGCTAGGCTTCGCGGCATTATATGGCGGTTGCATGACAGTTTTGTTACATCAAGAACGCTTTAACAGAGGTTGTTAACGGAAAAATGAGCGGGGATCTTTTCGAAGGCGGGTGAACGCAATATATTGTTTATAAAGGAATATTTATGATAGTGATCAGCAAGGGCAGCCTGTGCTGCCCCCGAATAATTCAGGAAAGGGTATCGTTTGATTGTTGCAACGCCAGTTTAGCCGCCTTTTTCTCGGCGCGGCGGCGCTTGAAGAAGGCCGACAACTGGGCCGAGCAGGCATCGGCCAGCACACCGCCGGTCAGCTCGACTCTGTGGTTGTGGCGCGAGTCCTGCAAGATCTCGAACACCGACCCCGCGGCACCGGTCTTGAGATCTCGGGCGCCGTAAACCACCCGCTTGACCCGGCTATGGATCAGCGCACCGGCACACATACAGCAGGGCTCCAGCGTCACATAAAGAGTGGTGTCGAGCAGCCGGTAGTTCGCCAGCTGCTGGCCCGCCGCCCGGATTGCCATCACCTCGGCATGGGCACAGGCATCGTGTTCGCTGATGGAGCGATTCCACCCCTCGCCCACCACCTGACCATCCAGCACCAGTACGGCACCGACCGGGATCTCGCCAATCCCTTCGGCCCGGGCAGCCAATGCCATGGCATGACGCATCCACTGTTCGTCCTGCTCGGGCTGACTCTGTGCCTGGCTCGGTATTTCTGGGACCTCTGATGGTTTCACGCCCATCCCCTCTTTATATTGTTCAATTGTGCTGTTTGCATTCCCGCTATCCACACCTGCCAGATGATTCCATAGATAGCAGGCATGATAGCTCGCGGTGGCAGGGCGGCGATTATGCCAAATCTGCACGTCAGACCCAAGCCGCATCCCGACTGAACAATAAAGAAGCAATCGGCATCTCTATGATAAAAAAGGAGTTGCACCCGTTTAGCCATGCTATTAGACTTCCTCCCCGTCAGCCGAGTCTGACTCCGTCGGTGTGTAGCGCAGCCAGGTAGCGCATCTGCATGGGGTGTAGAGGGTCGGAGGTTCGAATCCTCTCACACCGACCATTTTCCCCGAGAATAGCCCAGTCAAACGATTGGGCTATTTTTTTGCCTCCGATTTATCCTCCTGACAACGCCAGCCTACCAAGAACAAAAAACACTCAGAACCACTTGAATCTTTTTGCCGAACTCATTAAGATGCGCAACTTTCCGCCGGTAGACAACACAGGGAGGTGGAAACACGAGTGAAGGGATCACTGTCCGGCTTGCGTGCAACACAGGACCAGGCATGAACCAGAACACCGATTTCGCACCCGCCATTACGCTTTATTCCGTTCCTCACGACACCCCTTGCCACACCGAAAGCGAAAATGAACAGGTCATCCAGCTGGATGTGATCGATCTGGCCGAACCGGATGATGACTATTGAGCACGGCCAGATGGCTGTTCAATCACCGGCACATCGCCTGTTCAACGCTCTCCGTTTCAGGCCCTTGGCGAGAAATCTGCAAAAAACGACAAACTGCTAATTCTATCAAGGATGGCAGTATTATTGACTGATGTGTCTCCCCCTTCCCTCTACGGCATTCCCCCCGACAACTGATACAAACCTACGTTATTGCGCTTCACTTTTCATAGCTGCAACCGCTGGTGCCAACAGAGCCTGCATCACCACACCAAGTTTAAAACGCACGTTCACCAATCAGGTCTAGCATTAGCAAAACATTCATTGCCACATTCAAACGCGCTTTATACGGCTGTTTTGGCAAAGCCTGGAGTTAGGTCGGGATTTGTTTTTGCATTTGTAATTTTATTACGTAATAAGTTACAAAATAAGGGTCAGGGTAACGGCCCAAATTAGCCGTTGTCCGATGGGAAAAAGCAGGAGCATAACCATCTGCGTAGAGCTTTTACACCAACCCAATAAAGCAATAAAAAACATAAACTTAACCATATCCAAAAAACAGGTGTTTAAAAAAAACTGTTGACGTACTCAACAATATTTCGCACCTTATCAATCGTGTTATCCCGTTGTTGCGGGAACGTTTCAGGAACAGGGATTCGACTTTAGTCGTAGTTAGTAAGTTCAAAATGTAATTCTCAAAGGAGTGAACCTTATGTCGGCACCGGCTCAGACCCACTGCAGCGCCCGCCTTCGCATCCAGGGCGAAATGCTGCCCGAATACGCGCAAATTCTGACGCCGGACGCGGTGGCTCTGGTCTCCGAACTGGTGGAACGTTTTGCTCCCCAAAGAGGGGAATTGCTGAAACAACGTGTGGCACGCCAGGCCCGTATCGATGGCGGCGAGCTGCCGGACTTCCTGCCGGAAACCGCCCACATCCGTGAAGGTGACTGGACCATTCGCGGTATGCCCGCCGACCTGCAAGACCGCCGTGTGGAGATCACCGGCCCGGTCGAGCGCAAGATGGTGATCAACGCCCTCAACGCCAACGTCAAGGTGTTCATGGCGGACTTCGAGGACTCACTAGCTCCCGCCTGGAATAAGGTGATCGAGGGCCAAATCAACCTGCGCGATGCGGTCAACGGCACCATCTCTTACACCAGTCCGGAAGGAAAGGCCTACACCCTGACCCCCAATCCGGCGGTGCTCATCTGCCGGGTGCGTGGTCTGCACCTGCCGGAAAAACATGTCACTTTCGATGGCGAGCCGATCCCCGGCGGCCTGTTCGATTTTGCCCTCTACTTCCTGCACAACTATCAGGCGCTGCTGGCCAAAGGCTCGGGCCCCTACTTCTATGTGCCCAAGCTGCAGAGCCATCTGGAGGGGCGCTGGTGGAGCGAGGTGTTCGCCTGGACCGAGGACAAGTTTGGTCTGCCCCGTGGCACCATCAAGGCCACCGTGCTGATTGAAACCCTGCCAGCCGTATTCGAGATGGATGAGCTGCTCTATCAGATGAAGGATCACATAGTGGCACTGAACTGCGGCCGCTGGGACTACATCTTCAGCTATATCAAAACCTTGAAGAACCATCCGGATCGGGTACTGCCTGATCGTCAGGTTGTGACCATGGACAAGCCGTTCCTCTCCGCCTACTCGCGGCTGCTGATCAAGACCTGCCACAAGCGCGGAGCGCTGGCGATGGGCGGTATGGCTGCCTTTATTCCGGCCAAGGACGCGGCCATCAACGAGCAGGTCTTCGCCAAGGTCAAGGCCGACAAGGAGCGCGAAGCCAATAACGGCCACGATGGCACCTGGGTCGCCCACCCTGGCCTAGCCGATACTGCGATGGCGGTGTTCAACGCCACCATTGCGGCGGGTGCCAAGAACCAGATAGGCGTGCTGCGCGATCAGGATGCCCCCATCACCGCCGCTGACCTGCTGGCCCCCTGTGAGGGCGAGCGCACCGAAGCAGGGATGCGCACCAATATCCGGGTTGCCCTGCAATATCTGGAGGCCTGGATCAACGGCAACGGCTGCGTGCCCATCTACGGTCTGATGGAAGATGCCGCCACCGCCGAGATCTCCCGCACCTCCATCTGGCAGTGGATCCGCCACGGCAAGCGCCTGTCGAACGGCAAGGTGGTGACCAAGGAGCTGTTCCGCCAGATGCTGGCCGAGGAGCTGGAGGTGGTCAAAGCCGAGGTGGGCGCCGCGCGCTGGCAGGCAGGACGCTTTGCCGAGGCAAGCGAGCTGATGGAAGAGATCACCTGCGCCGATACCCTGATCGATTTTCTGACGCTGCCCGGTTACGAGCGGCTCTGAATCACGGGCCCCGGGCGGGGCTCGCCAATAACAAGTCAATGGAAACGTGAAATCAATGAAAGAGGGAACTGATATGGTACTGACCCGTGAGCAACAGATCCAGGCTATCGAGAAAGACTGGGCGGAAAACCCCCGCTGGAAAGGGATCAAGCGCGGCTACAGCGCCGAAGATGTGGTAAACCTGCGCGGCAGCTTGCAGCCGGTGCACACCCTGGCCCAGCGCGGTGCCGACAAGCTGTGGGGTCTGATCCACGGCGATGCCAAAAAGGGCTACGTCAACTGCCTCGGCGCCCTGACCGGTGGTCAGGCGGTACAGCAGGCCAAGGCGGGGATCGAGGCGATCTACCTCTCCGGCTGGCAGGTGGCGGCGGACAACAACTTGTCCTCCACCATGTATCCGGATCAGTCCCTCTACCCGGCCAACTCGGTACCATCCGTGGTGGAGCGCATCAATAACTCCTTCGCCCGTGCCGACCAGATCCAGTGGGCCAACAAGGTCGGGCCGCAGGATGAGGGCTTTATCGACTACTTCCTGCCGATCGTGGCGGATGCGGAGGCCGGTTTCGGCGGCGTACTGAACGCCTTCGAACTGATGAAGGGGATGATTGAAGCAGGCGCCGCCGGCGTGCACTTCGAAGATCAGCTCGCTTCCGTCAAGAAGTGTGGCCATATGGGCGGCAAGGTGCTGGTACCGACTCAGGAAGCGGTGCAAAAGCTGGTTGCCGCCCGTCTGGCAGCCGATGTGTGCGGCACCACCACCCTGGTGATCGCCCGTACCGACGCCAACGCCGCTGACCTGTTGACCACCGATGCCGACCCGTACGATGCAGACTTCCTGACTGGTGAGCGCACTGCCGAAGGATTCTACAAGGTGCGTGCCGGTATCGATCAGGCCATCGCTCGCGGTCTGGCTTACGCCCCCTACGCCGACATGGTGTGGTGTGAAACTGCCAAGCCTGATCTGGACGAAGCGCGTAAATTTGCCGAAGCAATCAAGGCCAAGTTCCCGGACCGCATCCTGGCCTACAACTGCTCCCCAAGCTTCAACTGGAAGAAGAATCTGGACGATGCCACCATCGCCCGCTTCCAGCAGGAGCTCTCCGACATGGGCTACAAGTACCAGTTCATCACCCTCGCAGGTATCCACAACATGTGGTTCCACATGTACGAGCTGGCCTACCAGTACGCCCGTGGCGAAGGGATGAAGCACTACGTCGAGATGGTGCAGGAGCCGGAATTTGCCGCCGCCAGCCGTGGCTACACTTTCGTGGCACACCAGCAGGAGGTCGGTACCGGTTACTTCGACAAGGTGACCACCGTCATTCAGGGTGGCCAATCCTCGGTCACCGCGCTGACCGGTTCGACCGAAGAAGATCAGTTCCACTGATAGGCAGAGCCCCCTTGAGATAGCAAAACCCCGGCCTGATGCCGGGGTTTCTTTTTATCTGCCATTCAAACGAAAGTCAGGCCACAACCGCACACCGCAGAGAGGATCAGAGCTCGAGGATCTCTTTGACAAAGGGAATGGTCAGCTTGCGCTTGGCGCGAAATGAGGCGTTGTCGAGCTGATTGAGAGTGGTGAGCAGGGTGCGCATATCGCGGGAGAGTCGGTTGAGCAGGAAGCGGCCCACATCGATGGGCAATTTGAAGCCCCGCAGCTCGGCACGCAGCTGCAGGGCACTGAGCTTGCCTTCGTCATCCAGCTCTTCGAGATGGAAACTCACCCCCCAGTCGAGGCGCGAAGCGAGATCCGGCAGTTGCAGCCCCAGTTTGCGCGGCGCGCTGCAACCGGTGACGATCAGCGTCCCCTCGCCCTTCTCCTGCCAGCGATTGTAAAAGTCGAACAGGGCCCGCTCCCACACGGCATTGCCGGCGATCGCCTCAAGGCTGTCGAGACAGACCAGCGGCAGGCTTTCGAGGGCATCGAGCATGCTGGGGTCGAGTTGTTCAAATTGGTCGAGGGAGAGATAGGCCGCCGCCGCATCGCGGGCGTTGACCTCGGCACAGGTGGCGTGGAGCAGATGAGAGCGTCCGGATCCCTTGGCTCCCCAGAAATAGAGGAAAGGCGATCCCTGACCGATGGCCGCGTTTTTGAGGGCGGTGATCAGATGAGCATTGTTGCCGGGATAAAAACTGACGAAGGTTTCATCATCCGGTAGTTGTACGGCTAAAGACAGTTGGGCCGGTTGCTTCACTCGTTGGGCTTTGACTGTGACATTTGTGGCTAAGTGTATCATCGCAAAGGCAGATAGAGAACCGCCCGGACAAGCCGGGCGGTCTACAAAAGCCTTATAAAATCAGGGCTGCGACCATTGGTAACGCAAACCGCTGCCATTATCGTCAACCTTGCGCAAACGACTCTCAAGCTGCAGTGCCCGTACCAGCTCGGCCTGCTCCCCTTGCAGGGTAAAGTTGAAGGTGACCTGGTCCCCCTCCAGCTTGCCGATCGCCACCTTGCTGACGTTGGCCATCCCCTGCAGCATCTTCTGCACAGCGATCATGCTGTCCACTTCGGAGAGGCCATCTACCACCAGGGTCTGGCTGGTTGCCGGACCAGAAATGCGGGCACCGTAGTTTTTCACCAGCCAGGCCGCCAGGGTATCGGCAAACCCTTGCGCCACTTCGGCCTGAGTGCCAGTGTTATTGCCACGGGTCAGCTCGGCCACTTCACCGACCGCTTTGGGGCCGTAGAGTCCCCAATCGATGCTCCACTTGTCACCTTCCGGTGTCAGCTTGCCCAACACCACCATCTCGGCGCCATAGCGCTGGCTTGCCTGCAAAATCGGGTCGGCAAAGCGTCCCCAGACATCGGTGGCACTGACCGCCATATTGTCATCGAGATCCATCAGCGGAATGCTGATGGGCAGCCCCAGCGTCTGGGCCTGCTCGCGCAAGGCTTGCGCCCAACCATCGCTGGATTGATCCGCCAGCAAGCGACGCTCCCCCTGATCCACCACCAGCCAGATGGCCATTTGGGGACGAGCCGGGCCAAGCAGGGCATACTGGCTCTCGGAGACCAGGCTGTTGACCTTGTCACTCTTGAACTCGGCTTTCAGATACTTGACGGAGTCCTGATCCTGATAGCCATAGCTTTTGACATAGTCGCCCGGGGCCGCCAGCGCCTTGACCACCACAGGCTGGGTGAGGATGTCGCGCTTGCCGGTCACCTTGATCAGCACCTGACCCAGTGCCTGCCCTTGAGCGGCCACCATGTCGCCACTGGTCGGAGCCTTGCCCTGATAAAGGTCGGTCACCTGAGCGGCCGAGGCCATGAATGACAAGCCGCAGCAGAGGGCGGTCACAACACGTTTGAACATGAACAGAGTCTCGAAATGGGAGAGTGTGCTTATGGTAGCGGCAAGGCGCATCCTGCGGCAAGGCTGGCACAAGCGGCCACAAACAGCAGAGCCGGCGATGCGCCGGCTCCGATCACCCCTTCCACATGGGAAGCAGGTCAAGACATAAACTTATTTGGTACCGAAGATCTTGTCGCCTGCATCGCCCAGACCCGGCACGATGTAGCCTTTCTCGTTCAGCCCTTGGTCGACAGAAGCGCAGTAGAGCTCTACGTCAGGGTGAGCGGCTTCCAGCGCCTTGATCCCTTCCGGCGCGGCAACCAGTACCAGCACCTTGATGGATTGACAGCCCTTCTTCTTCAGCAGATCGATAGTGGCGATCATGGAACCACCGGTGGCCAGCATCGGATCGATGACCAGCGCCAGACGCTCTTCGATGTTGCTGACGATCTTCTCGAAATAGGGAACCGGTTGCAGGGTCTCTTCATCGCGGTAGATACCGACCACGCTGACGCGGGCACTCGGCATGTGCTCCAGCACGCCATCCATCATGCCAAGGCCGGCACGCAGGATGGGTACGACGGTTACCTTCTTGCCTTTGATCTGGTCAACTTCTACTGGCCCATTCCAGCCATCGATGATAACCTTCTCGGTTTCGAAGTCAGAGGTCGCTTCATAGGTCAACAAACTGCCCACTTCTTTGGCCAGTTCACGGAAACGCTTGGTGCTGATATCGCCTTCACGCATCAGACCGATCTTGTGTTTGACCAGGGGGTGTTTGACTTCAACGACTTTCATTATTATCTCCTCTAACCTGCCGCAAAAAAAATCGCGGAATCATACAACAAAAGCCACCGCTTGTAGAGCATTTCCGCGCAAAAACGCGCAAACGATTTCCTTTCTGGTTTTTCACCGCCACTGTTAGAATACGCCCCGAATTTTACCCTCCACTTCTTTACATGACGGGGAATACTCGTGACTGACAAAACCTCACTGAGCTACAAGGATGCTGGCGTAGATATCGATGCCGGCAATGCACTGGTTGAACGTATCAAGGGCGTGTCAAAGCGCACTCGTCGTCCTGAAGTCCTTGGTGGTCTTGGCGGCTTTGGGGCCTTGTGTCAAATCCCTGCGGGCTACAAGGAGCCGGTACTGGTCTCCGGTACCGATGGTGTGGGCACCAAGCTGCGGCTGGCCATCGACCTGAAGAAGCACGACACCGTGGGCATCGATCTGGTGGCCATGTGCGTCAATGACCTGATCGTACAGGGCGCCGAGCCGCTGTTCTTCCTCGACTACTATGCAACCGGCAAGCTGGACGTGGACACCGCGGCAGCGGTGGTCACCGGGATCGGTGCCGGTTGCGAGCAGTCAGGCTGTGCCCTGGTGGGCGGCGAGACCGCCGAGATGCCGGGCATGTATGAAGGGGAAGACTACGACATCGCCGGTTTCTGCGTCGGTGTGGTGGAGAAGAGCGAAATCATCGACGGCAGCAAGGTCGGTGAAGGGGATGCCCTGATCGCGCTGGCCGCCAGCGGCCCTCACTCCAACGGCTTCTCCCTGATCCGTAAAATTCTGGAAGTCTCCAAAGCCGACGTGCATCAGCCGCTGGGTGACCGCACCCTCGCAGATGCCTTGCTGGAGCCGACCCGTATCTATGTGAAACCTGTGCTCAAGCTCATCAAGGAGTGCGAGATCCACGCCCTCTCCCACATCACCGGCGGTGGCTTCTGGGAGAACATCCCCCGTGTCCTGCCCGCCAACACCCAAGCGGTGATCGATGAGCAGAGCTGGCAGTGGCCGGCAGTGTTCAGCTGGCTGCAGCAGGCTGGTAACGTCACCCGTCATGAGATGTATCGCACCTTCAACTGCGGCGTCGGCATGATCATCGCCCTGCCCGCCAACCAGCTGGAGAAGGCGCTGACCCTGCTCAAGGCGGAAGGCGAGAACGCATGGCACATTGGTCATATCGCCAAGGCAGCAGACGGTGAGGAGCAGGTCGTCATCAAATGATGCGGATCCTCGTCCTAATCTCCGGCAGCGGCAGCAACCTGCAGGCGATCCTCGACCACTGCGCCAGCGGCAAGATTGCAGGTCAGGTGGTTGGCGTCATCAGCAACAAGGCCGATGCCTATGGCCTGGTTCGCGCCAAAGAAGCAGGCGTGGCGACCTCCATTCTGGCCCAGCAGCAGTTTGCCAGCCGAGAGGAGTATGACGCCGCCCTGCTGGCGCTGATGGCAGACTATCAGCCGGATCTGGTGGTGCTGGCCGGGTTTATGCGGATATTGAGCGGCGATCTGGTGCGCCATTTCGCCGGCAGAATGCTCAATATCCACCCCTCCCTGCTGCCCAAGTATCAGGGCTTGCACACTCACCAACGCGCCATAGATGCCGGTGACAGTGAACACGGCGCCAGCGTCCACTTCGTCACCGAAGAGTTGGACGGGGGCCCGGTGATCCTGCAGGCCCGCGTGCCCATCTTCGAAGGGGACACGGCGGACGAGGTAGCGGCACGGGTACAGGCACAGGAGCACAGTATCTACCCGCTGGTGGTGCGCTGGTTCTGCGAAGGCAGGCTGCAGATGGTAGATGGCGCCGTGCAACTGGATGGTGCCCTGCTGGGCCCCGCTGGTTACGCCAGCGAGTAACCGCTAACGACAGCATGTCAGATACAACAAGGGAGGCCTCGGCCTCCCTTATCATTCCTACCTACCAGCGCTATGGCTGCCATCACGTCCGATTACGCCACTACGTGGCTAATCGAACTTACACCGGATTGTCGATATCGATAAAGGTCACATCCAGCCCGTGCACCGTCGCCAGCCACTCTCCCAGCGCCTTGACGCCGTAGCGCTCGGTGGCGTGATGGCCAGCGGCGTAGAAGTGCATCCCCATCTCGCGGGCGGTGTGGATGGTCTGCTCGGAAGCCTCGCCGGAAATAAAGGCATCGATGCCCTGCTCCGCCGCCAAATTGATGTAGCTCTGGCCGCCGCCGGTACACCAGGCCACGGAGCGGATAAGCTCGGGGCCGCTGTCGCCACAATAGAGTGGTTCGCGGCCAAGTCGCTCTGCAATCAGCTTGGCAAAGTCACGGCCGCTCATCGGCTGCTCCAGCTTGCCCACCATGGCGACGCTCTTGCTGTTCCACGGCTCCAGACCGCGACGCACCTTGATATCCAGCAACTTGGCAAGCTGGGCGTTGTTGCCCACCTCGGGATGGACATCAAGCGGCAAATGGTAGGCAAACAGGTTAATGTCGTGGGTCAGCAGGGTCTTGAGCCGACGCTGCTTCATGCCGGTGATCTGGGCCGGTTCACCGCTCCAGAAGTAGCCGTGATGGACCAGAATGGCATCGGCCTCGGCAGCCACCGCCGCGTCGATAAGCGCCTGACTGGCGGTGACACCGGTCACTACCTTGCGAATGCGCTCGCGCCCCTCCACTTGCAAGCCGTTGGGGCAGTAATCCTTGATGGCGTGAGGTTCGAGCAGATGGTTCAGTACGGTTTCGAGTTTTCGATGAGAGATCATAGGGGTCCCTTATTAAGGCTCGGTCCCCTGCTTTACCAATAAAAACAGGGCCCAGGCTCAAAGCGCCAAGGGCCCCATGATAATCGAGCCGGGCCGTCAAGACCATGACAGCCCCCACACAGTGCGGTTTCCCTCCCGGCCTCAGGCTGGCAGGTCGATCCCCGCCTCCCGCATCTGGGCCAACTTGTAGCGCAGAGTGCGCGGGCTGATGCCGAGCCGGTCGGCCACCGCCTTGCGACTGCCGTTACAATCTTGCAGGGTGTCGAGGATGATCTGATGCTCCTGCTGCTTGAGCTCGCTGCCGAGGCGATCACCGCCATAGCTGCGATCCACGCTGACAAACTCCATCTCCTGCTCATCCAGCTCTTCCAGAATGAGGTGGTCACAATCAATGACTCCGTCGGGGCTGAGGATCAGGGCACGCTGTACCACGTTGTCCAGTTCCCGCACGTTGCCGGGCCAGGGGTGGGCCAGCAGCCGCTCCCGCGAGGCGTCCGTCAACTGCGGTGTCGGCAGCCCCTGCTGACTGGCGTGGAGCGCCAGAAGGTGCTCCGCCAGCGGCAGAATATCCCCGGGCCGCTCACTCAGGGCAGACCAGCGTAGCGGAAAGACGTTGAGGCGATAGTAGAGATCTTCGCGGAACAGGCCATCCTGCACCGCTTTTTTCAAATCCCGGTTGCTGGTGGCGATGACCCGCACATCCAGCGGGATCATCTTGCGACTGCCGAGCCGCTCCACCTCTTTCTCCTGCAACACCCGCAGCAATTTGGCTTGCAGCCCCTGATCCATCTCGGTGATCTCGTCAAGTAGCAGGGTGCCCCCCTGCGCCTGCTCGAACTTGCCCGGGCACCCCTGTACCGCACCGGTGAAGGCCCCCTTCTCGTAGCCAAACAGGGTCGCCTCCAGCATGTTTTCCGGAATGGCGGCGCAGTTGATGGCGACAAAGGGCTGCTCGGCGCGGCTGGAGTTATCGTGAATGTAACGGGCCAGCACCTCTTTCCCCGTCCCGCTCGGGCCGGTCACCATCACGGTCGCTTCGCTTCTGGCCACCCGGGTCGCCAGCTGGAACAGCTCGGCCGTTTTGGGATCCCCGTAGACCACGGCGCGCTTCTCCACCTTCTGGGCGGGCACATAGCGGCTGACCTGATTAAGCAGCACCTCTGGGGAGAACGGCTTGGCCAGATAGTCGATGGCCCCTTCGCGCATGGCGCGCACCGCGCCGTCGATATTGGCGTAGGCGGTCATCAGCAGCACAGGTATCTGCGGATATTGCTGGCGGATAGTAGCCAGCAGAGTGAGACCGTCCATCCCCCCCATCTGGATATCGGAGATCACCATGTCAAACGGCTGACGGGAGAGGGCCAGCAAAGCCCGCTCGCCGCTGTCCGCTTCACGGCACTCATAACCGCCGAGCAACAAGGTATCCACCAGCGCTTCGCGCAGGCCATTGTCATCTTCAACTACCAGGATCCTGGCCTGTGTCATGCTACACCTCCAAGCTGCACCGGTTGCTGGTGCAGGGGGAACGACAGAGTAAAGCAGGTGCCTTCACCGGGAACCGAGGCCACACCGACCTCCCCCTGATGGGCACGCACTACAGATTGCACCACCGCCAGCCCGAGGCCAGTGCCCTGGGAGCGAGTGGTAAAGAAGGGTTCGAATACCTGACCGAGCTGATGGGAAGGGATCCCCTTGCCATTATCGATGACCCGCATCTCCACACGGGCGCCACTGCGCACCGCGCTGACCAGCAGCGAGGTGGCCCCTGCCTGTTGGGCATTGGCAATCAGATTGTTGATGGCCCCCGCCAGCGCACTGCTGTTGGCCAGCAGACAGAGATCGGGCTCCGGCGCCTCCATGTGCAGCTCGCAGCCCTGCTGCTGGCAGAAGGCCTCGGCTCCGGCCTGCACTTCGGCCAGCAGCCCTTGTACCGAGATGGGGGTGACCACCTGATTGTCGCCATTGCGGGCGAACAGCAGGATGTCGTTGATCTGCTTCTCCAGATCCTGCAAACGGGCCATCAGCTTTTGCTGAAACTGAGTGCGAGATTCCGGCTTGAGGGTGCGGTTGGCCAGATTGGCGGCATAAAGCATGGCGGCGGAGAGCGGCGTGCGGATCTGGTGGGCGAGCGAGGCTGCCATATTGCCCAGCGCCGACAGTCGCTTCATGTGGTTGATGCGGTCTTGCAGTTTACGGGTTTCGGTCAGGTCATTGATAAAGACCAGCTGGCCGGGCTGATCCGGCAGCGGTTGGGTCGAGAGCTGCACCCGGCGCCCGTCACGCAGGGAGATCTCGTGGCCATCATCCTCGCGCGGCTCGAAGCAGCGCGCAATGATGTGGCGCCAGAGCTCCCCTTCCAACGGCTCCCCCAGCAAGGAGATGGCCGCCGGATTCGCGCGGGTGACCACCCCAGCTCCGTCAAGCAGCAACACCCCGGTGGGGAGCGCCTTGAAGATGGCATAGAGCTGGCTCACTTCGTGGGACTGGAGTGGCATGTCCTGCTGCTGGATTGTCATAAACCTGACCTCAAACTGGCTATTGGGTGAGGTTATTCAATTTCCATGCCACTAAATTATTTCAATTAAAACAATAGATTGAATGTTGGCGTCAAGGCTTTGACCATTAGACGTCCTTGCTCATCCCGTACTTTTTCATCTTCTCCACCAAAGTGGTACGGCGCATGCCAAGCAGATCGGCGGCGCGGGCCACCACCCCGTCCTGAGACTCCAGCGCCTGACGGATCAGCTCCACTTCGAGGTCGGCCAGCATCTCTTTGAGGTTGACCCCCTCCTCCGGCAACTGCATGGTGCGAGCCGAGGTGAGGAAGTGATCCAGCTCGGGCGGGTCCTGAAACACCGCCGCCAGCGCATCCCGCTCATCCATCTCGGTCAGCCGCTCATCCCGCGGCTCGCTCGGCAGCAAGCGATAACGGCTCGGCAGATCGGCCACATCGACGATCTGGTGCGGGTAGAGGATCAACAGCCGCTCCAGCAGGTTGGATAGCTCGCGCACGTTACCGGGCCAGGGGTACTGCATCAGTGACTCCAGCGCCCGCTGGGTCAGCCGGATAAAGCCGTGGTGCTGCTCGGCATGGCGATTGAGCAGCTCCTGCAGCAGCAGCGGGATGTCGTCGATGCGATCCCGCAGCGGCGGCGTCTCAATGGGGAAGACGTTGAGGCGGTAGTAGAGATCTTCGCGGAAACCCTGAGTGCGGATCATCGCCTCCAGATCCCGGTGGGTAGCCGCAATGATGCGCACATCGGCCTGAATGGGCTTGCCGCCACCGACCCGGTCGAACAGCCGCTCCTGCAATACCCGCAGCAGTTTGACCTGCATCGGCATCGGCATGTCGCCGATCTCGTCGAGAAACAGGGTGCCCCCCTGCGCCAGCTCGAAGCGACCGCGACGGGCCGCGATGGCGCCGGTAAACGCCCCCTTCTCGTGGCCAAACAGTTCGCTCTCCAGCAATTCGGCGGGAATAGCGCCGCAGTTGATGGGCACGAAGGGGCCACTGCTGCGGGAAGAGAGTTCGTGGATAGCGCGCGCCACCACCTCTTTACCGGTGCCGGACTCGCCGAGGATCAGCACGTTGGCATCGGTCTCGGCCACCTGGCTGATAAGGCGGCGTACCTCCTGGATCCCCTTCCCTTTGCCCACCAGCAAACGCAGCAGGGCCTGCCCCTTGTCATGGGTCTGCTGACGGGGATGCAAGGATACAAAGGCCTGACAGAAGTGCAGATGACGGGTGAGGGATTCATAGGTAAAAGGCGAGAGCGCGACCCCGATAAAGTTGCTGTTGGGCAGATCAGCCTCAACCAGCGAGAGGAAGGGGGTACGGGGGAAAGCAGCCAGCAGCTCTGACAAGGGACGGTCGGTCAGCTCACCCACCAGCACCCCTTGCAGCGGTCCGGAGGATTCGATGGCCACATCCAGATCGCTTTGTGCCACCTCCTGCCACGGGATCCCCATAAACGAGAGCACGGTTCCCAACTGTTGGCGCCGCTGCGCATCGGCATCAACAATCAACACGCCCATCTCCACCATATCCATTCCTCGCGATGTCCTGAACTAACTTATTGTTTTATTTGATGATAAAACAGCTACCGACTGTCTTTTTGCTGGCACACAAAGTGCCAAAATTCCGACACATTGTCAAAAACTGTCGTATTCAGGCTAAGTGTATCGACAGAAACGAGAGATTAGATAAATTTTGCCGAGGAATTTTCTGCATTGACGCCGTTAACAAACGCAGCCAAAAGCGGAAAGAAAACTGCCCTCGTCAGAGGGCAGCATGGGACACGGTGAAGCGCATTCAGTGGCGATTATGGTGGTGCGGCGCCGCGTAACGACACTCGGGGAAACGGCTGCAAGCCAGAAAGAGTCGACCGGCGTGGGGGCCTTTTTTCGCCTCCCGCTCCACCAGCGGCGCATCGCAGCGGGGGCAGTGGTGTACCTCGTGCTCTTCATCATCCTCCACATCGGCGAACAGGCTATCGACCAGCTCCCCCTCACTCTGTGGCGCCTCCACCGCCCCGTTGGCCTGGATGGTGGGCTCGCGGAGCGACGCAGGCGAGATGGCCTCGGCATGGGCAGTGCGGCCACGCATCCCGGTACAGACATCCACACCATCCAGCAACAGAGGGTTGAAGGTGGGCTCGCGGCGCGCTCCGTGCGGCAGATCGTCGATCAACGGTTCGCTGGTTTTGACCAGCAGCGGCAGGATCTGTTCGCGCAGCTCTTCCACCAGATAGCTGGCACTTGCCGGGATCTGCAGCAACGGCAGTCCGGCGCTGTCGCAGGCGGTTTTCAGAAAGAGATCCCGCGCCTTGCGCTTCTGGTGACGGTGGGAGCTGTCATCGAGTTCGATGGCGCAGATAAAGGAGAGATCCGCGGGGTGGCAAAGCAGATAGTCGAAATGCTTGGCGCTGATCTTGTTGAAGTACTGCTGCCATTTGCTTTTGCCGATCCCGGCCTGCGGCGTCAGCACATCGGCCACCCGCACCTTGGCAAAGACCCGGGCCTTGTCACCCACCGCCAGATCCAGCACCCCGAGGAAGGATCGCTCGGCGGGACTGAACAGGGTCTCCTGCACATCATAGGGCAGGCGCTTTTGCTGTCTGCCTCTGCTCCAGAAGATCGCCAGCACAAGCAGCGCCAGCAACAACAATCCCGATAGGACAAGGGTATTCATGAGAGCACGATCCAGTTCACGACACGAAAGGGGGGATCACTTTACCACAGCCGCAACGGAGCAAGGCAGCAGACCCGTGTATGGAAAGTGAAAAGCCCCGTCTTTTTATCTATTTGTCAGCAGGCGGGGGTTCATATGACCAGCCCCAGCAGGCACAATAGGGATAGAGCAAGAAATCCCATTTCAAGGAGAGCAGGATGCAAAAGCAATTGGTGGTCACCGTGATCGGTGCAGACAAACCCGGGATCGTCGAAAGTCTGGCAGCTGTCATCAGCCGCGAGCAGGGCAACTGGCTGGGCAGCGCCATGAGCGAACTGGCGGGCCAGTTTGCCGGTATCCTCCATGTCTCTGTCCCCGATGAGCACTATCGCAGCCTGTGCGAAGCACTGGCCCTGCTACCGGGTCTGACCATCAGCTTTGCCGAAGGGACACCGACCGCCGAGCCAGCCCATCAAGTCATGATGACAGTGACCGGCAACGACCGCCCCGGTATCGTCCATGAAGTAGCCAGCATCCTGCGCCAGCTCGAGATCAACGTGGCCGATCTCACCACTGGCTGTGAACCGGCTCCCCACTCCGGCGCCCCTCTCTTCTATGCCCATGCGCTGGTTGCCCTGCCCGACGGGCTCGCGATGGATACGCTTATCACCGCGCTGGAATCCCTCTCCGACGATCTGGTGGTCGACATCGACGAAGGGTTCAGCGAGCAGTAACAATACTGTCATTTATTTGTCATATATTAACGCCATAACTGCCGCGCAGACGCGACCTGAAACAGAGGCACAAGATGAGCACCGACAAGCAGTATGAAGAGAAAGAGCTGAGCTGGCTCTCATTCAATGAACGGGTGTTGCAAGAGGCAATGGACAAGACGGTGCCCCTCATCGAGCGGGTTCGTTTTCTGGGGATCTTCTCCTCCAACCAAGATGAGTTCTTCAAGGTACGGGTATCGGACGTCAAGCGCCGCATCCTCATCAATGAAGTACATGGTGGCGACGATGAAGCGAAAGTGCTGCTGCGCGCCATCCAGCAAAAAGTGATGGCGCTCGGTGAAGCGTTCGACAACACCTACAAGGAGCTGTTGATTGCGCTCGCTCGCCACAACATCTTCCTGGTCAACGAGAACCAGCTCTCCGATGCCATTCAGAAATGGCTGCGGGTCTTCTTCAAGGAGAAGGTGCTGCGTCACATCATCCCGATCCTGCTCAACAAAGAGGTCAATCCGGTCAAATTCCTCAAGGATGAGTACACCTATCTGGCCATCGAGATGAAGAAGAACGGTCAGGTGATCCAGTACGCCCTGGTGGAAGTGCCGACCGACGACCTGCCCCGCTTCTTCCAGCTGCCGCCGGAAGGGACCCGCCGCAAGAAGCAGATCATCATTCTGGATAACGTCATCCGCTTCTGTCTCGACGAGATTTTCAAAGGCTTCTTCGACTACGACGAGATTGCCGCCTATGCGGTAAAGCTGACCCGGGATGCCGAATATGATCTCTCCGACCAGCTGGACTTGAGCCTGGTGGACAAGATGAGTGATGGCTTGAAGCAGCGCCTCACCGCCATGCCGGTGCGCTTCGTCTACGAGCGGGAGATGCCCGCCGCCATGATAAGCTTCCTCAAGCTCAAGCTGCAGATCAGCTCCTACGATGCCATCATGCCGGGTGGACGCTATCACAACTTCAAGGATTTCATCGGCTTCCCCAACGTGGGCCGTGACTATCTGGAAAACCCCAAGCTGCCGGCCCTCGATTGCCGCGATTTTGACGGCTTCGTCAACGCCTTCGATGCGATTACCAAGCAGGATATCCTGCTCTACTACCCGTATCACAAGTTCCACCACTTCACCGAGTTGGTGCGCCAGGCGGCGTTCGATCCTGCGGTGAGCGCCATTCGCATCAATATCTACCGGGTCGCCAAGAAGTCGCGGATCATCCACTCCCTCATCGATGCTGCCAACAATGGCAAGAAGGTGACCGTGGTGGTCGAACTGCGCGCCCGTTTCGACGAAGCGGCCAACATCGACTGGGCCAACATCCTCACCGATGCCGGGGTCAAGGTGGTGTTCGGGGTACCGAGCCTCAAGATCCACTCCAAGCTCTGCCTCATCACCCGCCACGAAAATGGCGAGGCGGTGCGCTATGCCCATATCGGCACCGGCAACTTCAACGAGAAGACCGCCAAGATCTACACCGACTTCTCGCTGCTGACCCGCAATCCGGATATCACCGCCGAAGTGGAAGGGGTGTTTGAATACATCGAGTACCCCTATAAGCGATACAAATTCAACCACCTGCTGGTCTCCCCCATCAACAGCCGCCGTCAGCTCTATCGCCTCATCGACAACGAGCTCTCCAACGCCAAGGCGGGCCAGCCGAGCGGTATCATCCTCAAGATCAACAATCTGGTGGACAAGGATCTCATCAACCGCCTCTATGCCGCCGGGCAGGCGGGAGTACCGATCCAGATGATCATCCGTGGCATGTGCGCCCTGCGTCCGGGCGTACCGGGTCTCAGTGACAACATCAAGGTGATCAGCATCATCGACCGCTTCCTCGAGCACCCGCGGGTGATGGTGTTCCACAACAAGGGCAACCCCCAGCTCTATATCTCCAGCGCCGACTGGATGAGCCGCAATATCGACGGCCGGATCGAGGTGGGTACCCCCATTTATGACGAGCGGCTCAAGCAGCGCATCATGGACATTCTCGAACTACAACTGAGTGATACCTGCAAGGCGCGGGTCATTGATGCCGACCAGCAGAACGAATATGTGAAGCGGGGCAACCGCCGCAAGATCCGCTCTCAGGTGGCGATTTACGACTATCTCAAACGTATCGAGTCAAACAATGGACAATAGTCTCTATGCCGCCGTGGATCTCGGCTCCAACAGTTTTCATATGGTGATAGCCCATCTGAGCGAAGGGCGTTTTCGCATCGTCGATCGCATCAAGGAGCGGGTGCGACTGGCGGAAGGGATGGATGAGCAAAAGCGGATGAGCCCGGAGGCGATGGAACGCGGCCTCGCCTGTCTGTCACTCTTTGCCGAGCGCCTCACCAATATCAAGCCAGATCAGATCCGCATCGCCGGCACCTACACATTACGCCGCGCCAGCAACGCCCGCGAATTTGTGAGTGAAGCTGCCAAGGTGCTCAACCACCCCATCGAGATCATCAGCGGGCAGGAAGAAGCACGGCTCATCTATCAGGGGGTTGCCCATACCCAGCATATCGAGGGCCAGGTACTGGTGATCGATATCGGCGGCGGCAGCACCGAACTCATCATCGGTGAAGGGTTTGAACACAAGGCCCTCACCAGTCGCAAGATGGGCTGCGTCAGCTTTACCCAAAGCTTCTTTGCCAGCGGCAAGCTGAGCGACAAGCACTTCACCAATGCCGTGCTGGAGGCGCAGCACCAGCTCGCCCCCATCGTCAACCAGTACCGCAAGCTGGGCTGGCAGAGCTGCCTTGGCAGCTCAGGCTCGATCCGCACCGTGCGCGACGTGCTGCAAGGTGAGGGGCTGACCGATGGCAGTATTACGCTGGAGGGGCTGGAGCGGCTCAAGGCGCTGATGATTGAGCGCAAGCGAGTCGATAACCTCAAACTGGTCGGGCTTACCGAGGAGCGTCAGGAGGTGTTTGCCGCTGCGGTCGCCATCCTGCTCGGGCTGTTTACTTCGCTGCCCATCGAGCGGCTCGACTACTCCGACGGTGCCCTGCGCGAAGGATTGCTGTATGAGTTCGAGGAGCGCTTGCAGCACCACGATATCCGCGAGCGTACCGCACAGGCGCTAGGCACCCACTACCGGATGGACCGCAAACAAGCAGCCCGGGTGGAGCAGAGCGTGCTGACGCTGTTTGATGCCTTGCAAGAGCCCTGGCAGATGGAGATAGAGCCCTATCGCGCTATCCTCGGCTGGGCGGCCCGGCTGCACGAAATTGGCCTTGCCATCAACTACAGCGGCATTCACCGCCACTCCGCCTATATCCTGCAACACACCGACCTGCCTGGCTTCAACCAGGACGATCAGGCCCTGCTGGCGGCGCTGGTACGCTTTCAGCGCAAGGGGCTCAAGCTCTCCGAGCTGCCTCCCCTGCCCAACCACGACATGCAAACGGTGCTGCGCTGCATCCGCATCCTGCGCCTCGCGGTCGCCGCGCACCACAAGCGCCAGGACAACCTGCTGCCCGAGTGGAAAGTCGCAGTGCAAGGGGATCAGCTGGTCGTGACCCTGCCGATCGACTGGTGCGAGGAGAACCGTCTCCTGATGCAGAATCTGGAGAAGGAACACCGCTACTGTCAGGAGCAGGGCTGGCCACTGTTGTTCCAGCTCGGCTAAACCGGAGAGATAAATGAAAAAGGCAGCCCACTGGCTGCCTTTTGCATCTCAATCTCCCGGTTACTGCAACTCGGGCAACAACCACTTGGCCATCTCGAAGTAGATGATAAGGCCGGTGCCATCCACCAGTGTCGCGATGAATGGCGCAGAGACCACCGCCGGATCGATGCGGAAACGACGCAGCACCATGGGAATAATGGATGCGACCGTGGCACTCCAGAGCACGATGGCGATGATGGTAAAGGTCACTACCATACCAATCTGGGGACCGACGCCAAGACTCCATGCCCGCACCCAGGCCGCCATGGCAATGGCCCCCGAGATGAGCAGACCGGTGGAGAGCTCCTTTTTCAGCACGGTGCCGAGATTGCGCAGACTCACCTCCCCGACCGCCATGGCTCGTACTATGGTGGTGGTGATCTGGGTGCCGCTGTTACCGCCAGTACCGATCAGGAGCGGAATGAAGAAGGCCAGCGCGATAGCCGCTTCCAGCTGCTCCTCAAATGCCCGCAACACGGTGCCGGTGTAAGCTTCCGCCACAAACAGGATAAGCAGCCAGCCCACCCGTTTGCGCCACAGCTGCCAGGGGGTCGCCTGCAAGTAAGGGGTATCGAGCGGTGATGAGCCCCCCTGCATCTCGGCATCCTCGGTGGATTCGAGCTCCAGAATATCCGCCGCATCATCGACGTGGAAAATACCGACCAATCGCCCCTGATCCTCGACCGGCAATACCGACAGGTCACGGTCGATGAGCAAGCGCGCTGCCAGCTCCTGATCCGCCCGAGCGTTGATCCGCACCGTCTCCCGATCCATCAGGGTCGCGACACTGGCCAGCGGGTCGGCGATCAGCAAGGTCTTGAGGGAGAGGCTTCCTTGCAGACGACCATCCCCGTTGACCACATAGATATGGCGAAACAGCTGGGCATTGTCCCAGGCATCGTGGATCAGCTGTTTGGCGTGACCGACCGTGTCCTCCTCCCGCACCGCCAGATATTCGTGGCGCATGTTGGCACCCACCGACTCGGTGGGCCAATCCAGCAGGGAGTAATACATGGCCTGCGCCTGGGTCGGGAAGCGAGCCAGCAACATGGTTCGATCCTGACGACCCAGTTTGCGCAGGATGGCGACCATCTCGCGACGGGGAATAGCCTCCTGCAACACGCTGACGATGCTGCCATGGAGCCGCTGCAACAGGCGCCCGGCACTCTCGGCCGAGAGTGAACCAAGCAGTTCGGCCCCTTGCTGGATTGGCAGGGTATCAAAGATGCAGTTGAGCTCTTCCGGACGCAGGGTCAGCAGTTGATCGGCGCGCTGAACCGGATCCAGATTATGTTCCAGCCAACCCTGCAGGGCCGCCAGATCGAGCAGTTGGTGACGGTTAAGAATGGTATGTGTTTTCTTCATCACAGATATCCTCATGTGATTTCAGGCGAGCCTGAATGCCTCCGGAAATAACCGGATGCAACGACAAGAAAACAGCAATTTGATTGACGAGTAATAGGCAGGAAATGACGCCGTTCGGCGTGTCATCATCCCCACGTACCAGCTTTAGCACTGTATAACGTATCCGGCATGCCGGAAGCCACTTGGGTTTACACCTTAATCCGATGAAAACTGTCCTGATCTTGGGCGTCTCTGGACGTCGTGAGATCAGTGGCCTGTGTTTATACAGGAGCCTCGCCTAACGAGATGCTGCAAATAATTCGCACAACCCTCTGTTGTGCGGGCGGCATGATTATCCAATCCCGCAGGGAGGTCAACCCCGCAACCACCATTAAATTGGCAACGGCAACAGCTTGTTACAATTGGCAGGAGATGACACGGAACCAATTTTCATAGTCTGGACAAAAGAAAAGGCCCCAAAGGGGCCCTTCTTTAATTAGCGAATATAGTCAAATAGTGTCAGACGACTTATTTTGCTGAACGAGAGTTGCGAGGCACTCAATGCCGCATCCTCTTTTGACAGCGCGGAGATCACTTCATAGAGATCCGCTTCCGACACCTTGGCTCTCGCCTCGGCGTTGAGGGTACTCAATCCCTCATTGGAGCCCATAGCCTGTTCCAGACTGTTCATCCGTCCGCCCAACTCACCCAACCCATGATCGATATTCAGGCGGGCATTCTTCATATGAACGGTGGCATCGGCTATTTTCTGCTCGAAGGTCTCGGCAGAAATAGCCGGATCTCGCAGAGCTGTAATAAAGTCCGACATACCATTCAATATGTTGTCATTCTTCGGTGGATTAAGATCAAACTGCTGAGCCGCACCACCTGCAGGCAAATCAAGGGTCAACTCCAGACCATTAAAGGGGATCTTGGTGCCAGCAGTGTAGTTACCCGTTTGCAACGTATTGCCACCGGCATCCTTGATATCATAGGTATCAGGCGGACCTATGGTGGTTGATACGGTATAAGTGTTGCTGGGCAGTGCCGAGTTATAATTGGACTTATAGAAATTATCAAAGTTACCCTGATCGCCTATCCCGACCTTGATATTTGCGGTGGTTGCACTGGCGGTTCTTCTGGTCGCCACGATTTCAAACAGATCCTGCCCGGAATCATTGGCAGCGATTTGTACTGTGGGTGAGACCTGAATATTTCGCTGACCTGGATCACCCTGATAAATATATTTTCCGTTGACGTCTTTTATATATGGCTGGGTCTTGCTCTGATTGCCACCAAATATAAATTCACCCGATGAGTTTTTGCTATTCATCAGGTCGAACATCTGCTGCTGCAACCCTTCAAGCTCGCTGGCGATGGCCTTGCGATCATCCATGCTGATAGCGCCATTATTTGACTTCTGGATCAGGGTCTGGGCACTGAGCATCGCCGTATTAAGAGAATCCAATACTGTCTCTTCATGCCCCAGGCTGTTTTCCAGCAAGCTGCCATTGACACTGTACTGCCTGAACAGGTCAATCTCCTTGGTCAGAGCCATCTTCTGGCTCATCCCTGCGGGATCTTCGCCGGCAGTCTGAAATTTATTGCCGGTTTGCAACTGTTGATAGGCAGTATTCAACCGCTCGTTGGCACTGTTGAGGGAATATAAATTCCGGTCGTAGATCATGTTGGTGGTGATGCGCATGACGTTACCTCACGGAAGAGAGCAGTGTATCGAAAATGGTTTTGGCCGTGCTGACGATTTGCGCCGATGCCGCATAGGATTGCTGGAAGCGGATCAGATTGGCCGCCTCCTCCTCCAGATTGACCCCAGACACGCTTTCAAAGATGCCGGTGCTCTGGATAAGCTTGGACTCATTGGCCTTGAGCAGCGTTTTTGCCTGACTGGTATTGTTACCCACTTCCATCACCAACCCGGAATAGGCCTGATTGAAGGTCATCTTGTCGTTAGTCGTCCCACCATTGGTGCTCTTGCGCACCAGATCCTTGTTTTGCAGCTCGGCCAGAACCAGGCCATTGCTGTTATCGGCAAAGCCATTGCTGTTGTAACTGAGCTTGAAGCTGTCACCAGCATCCACCGTGCCGGTGATGCTGAACTCGTAGCCGGGGGCCTGTTTCGGGTTGGCATAGACTGCGGCTCCGGCGGGGAAAGGGTTGACGATCGCAGACATCAGGTTTTGCCCTTTGCTGCTCGCAGGGGCAGTGCCAATCAGGGTAGTGCCATCGGCTTGAAACACCTGATAGTTACCGTTAGCGTCAATCTTGACGACCTGAGGCGCTGTCGGGCTCAGACTATTGGTACCAAAACCTGACCCTGCACCTGTATTGAATACGCCACCCAGTTTGATATCTGCCCCGCCGCCATTATTAGTAGTCTTTTCCGCTTTAAGCGGAGAGGCCAGGGCCAAATCTTCCGGTCGGGTGATCAGCTGACCCAGACCGGCCGCCGCACTTTTGGTGGGTTGCAGCAACAGTTTGTCACCCGCAGCCGGCGTACCGGTGAGATCGATCGAGATCCCGTGTCCGGGCAGCTCAAAGGTCGCTGGTGGCATGGTCCCCGTGCTCACAGAGGTACGATTACCAGACTTGTCCAGCGAGAACACCTCATAACCGGTGGCGCTGCTAAAGCGCACTTCGTAATCTAACGGGGTCACTGATGTCCCCTTGCCCGGCACGAAGCTGACATTCGCCCCGACCGTCCCCGTGTTATTGCCGTAGGGTAAGCCCTTGCTGGTAGGCAGGGTGAAGATATCGCCGCCAATCTCGTTATCCAGATCCATCCCGAGGCGGTTCTGCTGGTTCATCGCATCCGCCATCGCCACGGCCAGCTGCCCCAGTTCGCGCTTGGTCGGCTCAAGGTCGGTACGCGCCTTGAACAGCCCCCCCATGGCACCACCAAACGTATCGTGATCGATGGTTGCCTTGTTCGCCCCCAGGGTCAGCTGCAGCTCCTGATCCCGGGAGTCAGGATCTCCTGCAATCACCTTGAACTGGGCGACGCCCCCATCGAGGATCAGCGAATGGCCAGTGCTCATATTGACCAGCATGCTGCCGTTGGGTTGAGCTACGGTGCGAATATCCATCTTCTCCGACAGCTGGCGGATCGCCTCATCCCGTTGATCAAACAGCATCAGGTTCTCTTCGGGTGACCCCTGGGTGCGGATGATGGCCTGATTAAGATCATTGATGCTGGTGAGCAGGCTGTTGACCTGCTTGGTTTCATCTTCAATGCGGGTGTTGAGGGTATCGCTCTGCTTGTCGAGCTGCGCCGAGAGGGTATGAAAACGGTTGACCATGCCACTCAACTCCGTCATCACCACCTTGCGCCCACCGATCTCGGCAGGCGATTCATTGGCAGAGTGAAATGACTTGAAGTAGGAGGTGATGGCCGCCCCCACGCTGTTGCTGGTATCCCCAAGCAAGCTGTCAACGCCAGCCAGCTGTTCATAATGGGTCAGGGAGGCATGATAGGCAGAGGTATCACGGCGCACCTCCCCCTGCATATAATCGTTGATCACCCGCTCGGTCTTGATGTCACCGGTCCCCAGACCGATGGTATTGGTATACACCAGCGTACGCTCACGCACATAGCCCTGGCTATTGACGTTCACTATGTTGTTACTGGTGGTCTGCAGCAGGCGTTGCTGTGCCAGCACGCCCGATGAACCAATCCCAAGCAGGTCGCTTGCCATACGTTACAGCTCCATCTCGTTGTATTGGGCAATGGCGTCACTGCGCAATACCTGTTTCAATTTTCTGGCGTAGTGCGGGTCGGTGGCATAACCCGCCTGTTGCAGCGCCTCAAAGTAGCGATCAGGACTATCCACCTTCGCCAGGGCACCCTTGTAGCGAGAGCCGGAAGTGAGGAAGTCCACGTAGTCGTTGAAGCTCTCTTCAAACGACTCATAGGAGCGAAATGCCGCTTTCTGGCGGGAGGCGACGCCTTGCTCATACTCGAGCGTGCTGACCACCGCCTTTGGCCCTTCCCAGCGCGGATCGGCCTTGATACCAAACAGGTTATGGGTCACCTGCCCCTCGCCATCCTTGATCACCCGCTTGCCCCAACCGCTCTCCAGTGCCGCTTGGGCGACCAGTACCGCCGGGCTTAACCCCAGCTTGTCGGCCGCTTTCTTGGCCAGCGGCATCAGGCGATTAACGAACTCTTCCGGTGTATCGAACTCTTTGCCCCCACTACCGGTGGCACTGCCCTCTTCGCTGGTCATGCGTCCCATGGGCGGAATGCTGCGGTGCGGTCGACGGGGCATAGTGAGTGCGTGGCTCTCCTTGACCCCCTCGGTCATCTCTTTTTCAGCAAAATCTTTGCCAACTTTTGATGCCGCGATCAAATCATCGGCAGCCGCCGTCGGTGGCTGATAGGGTTTGTAGGTCCGTTCGGTGCGCTGCGGCATCTTGAGCACCCGTCCATCCTGATGGGTAAAGGTCTCGGGAGAGAGCTGCTTGGCCACCATATCAGCCAATCCCAGTCCCCCCTTGCTGGACATGTCAGCAATCCGCTGCTCATCCAGCATCCCTTCATAGAACTGGGTATAGCTGCTATTCATCGGGTTGTCCTGAGTCAACACCCCGTTGGCCTGACGCATGCTCTGAAACAGCATCTGGGTAAAGATTGACTCGAACTGGCGTGACGCACTCTTGAGCGCTTCGGCCTGCCCTTCTTTGCTTTGGCTCATCTGGCGCAGACGGTCCAGGTTCTTGATATCCTGTACCATCCCGAGATTCATGCCGCTGTTGCTGTCAAACTCCGCCATTTTGCTTACCTCATTGCCACCCGTGGCAACCACTTGCCGCTTGTTACAATATGACCAGTTGCCCCTCGATGGCGCCTGCCTGCTGCAGCGCCTCAAGGATGGCCATCAAATCACCGGGGGCGACCCCAACCTGATTGACCGCCCGGACCAGATCGTCCAGGGTCGCACCGGTATCAAACTTGAACATCCGCCCCGGCTCCTGCTGGACATTGATGGTCGAGTTGTTGGTCACCGTCGTCTCTCCTCCCGCCAGCGGGTTGGGCTGGGAGACCTGCTGGTTTTCGGCGATGGTCACCGTCAACCCGCCGTGGCTGATGGCAGCCGGTTTGAGCTTGACCTGGCTGCCGATCACTATGGTTCCGGTGCGGGAGTTGACGATGATCTTGGCCGCCTCGTTGGCCGGATCCACCTCCAGATTCTCGATGGTGGCGAGATAGGAGACGCGCTGACCCGGATCCCGCGGGGCATAGACCTTGACCGAGGTGGCATCGAGCGCCTGAGCGGTATTGGGCCCCACCAGATCGTTGACCACATCGGCCAGACGGCGCGCAGTAGTAAAGTCGGGTCGGTTAAGGTTGAAGGTGATGGTGTCCCCCTGACTGAAGGAGTTGGGCACCTCCCGCTCCACGGTCGCACCGTTGGCAATCCGCCCGACAGTCGGGGTATTGATCACTACCTTGGAGCCATCAGCCCCCTCGGCCCCCAGACCACCGACCACCAGACTGCCCTGGGCAACCGCATAAACCCGGCCATCGAGCCCTTTCAGAAAGCTCTGCAGCAGAGTGCCGCCCCGCAGGCTCTTGGCCTCGCCAATGGCAGAGACCGTCACATCGATGGTCTGGCCCGGCTTGGAGAAGGGGGGCAGGTCGGCATGTATCGCCACCGGCGCCACATCCTTGATCTTGGGCTTGATGTTATCCGGCACCTTGATGCCAAAATTGTTGAGCATGGTACGGAAGGTCTGCTCGGTGAAGGCGTTGTTCTTCTCGCCAGTGCCGGGCAACCCCACCACCAGACCGTAACCAATCAGCTGGTTGTTACGCACCCCTTCAACCGAGCTGATGTCCTTGATCCGGGCCGCATTGGCCACGCCCAAGGGCAGCAGACAGCAGAGCAGTGTGACGAGACGGAGTGACTTCATAACATCTCCTAGAGCGGCCACCAGGGACCATTGAAAAAGCTGGTAAGCCACCCTTGCTCCTGGCTATTGGCCAGATCGCCGGTACCACCGTAGTAAATGCGGGCATTAGCCACTTTCTGGGACGAAACGCTGTTGTCAGACGTCACATCCTCCGGGCGAATAAGGCCGGTGATCCGGATATATTCATTGCCATTGTTGAGCATGATCCACTTCTCGCCGCGCACCACCAGATTGCCGTTGGGCAGAACCTTGGCCACGCTGACCGAAATATTGCCCTGCAGGCTGTTGCTCTGGTCCGCTTTGGCCTGCCCCTTGAACGCGCTGTTCTGACCAATGGAAGCCGAAAGATCATATGGACTGGCGGTGACTGGCACGCCACCCAGCTTGACCGGATCCAGATTGAATTTATTGTCCTTGCCACTCTGGGTATTGGCCTTTTTCGAGGCGGAGGTCGACTCCGACAACTCGATGGTAATGATGTCGCCTACCTTGTGCGCCTTGATATCCGAATAGATGCCATTGACCTGATCCGGCTGGAAAATCGCCCCTGTCGGCCGCACCGACACCGGCTCCGACTCCCCGTAGACGGGGGAAAACTCGGGATCATCAGGCTTGGGCGTATTGGGAGTGCTGCTACACCCTCCCAGCACCAACAATCCCAGCATCCATACGGCTTTCATCATGCACCTCCTAATTAGGTACGCTGGATCAGGAAGGACATCATGCCGTCAACGGCAGAGAGTACCTTGGAGTTCATCTCGTAGACCCGCTGAGCCTGAATGAGATTCACCAGCTCTTCGGTCACGTTGACGTTGGAAGTCTCCAGCATCCCCTGCTTGATCACCCCCAAGCCATCGGCACCGGCAGTCCCCTGCGCGGCAGCACCGCTGGACTGGGTCTCGACGAACATGTTCTCCCCCATCGGCTGCAAGCCGCTGGCGTTGACGAAGTCGGAGATATTGATCTGACCGACGACCTGAGAAGCGCCATCGCCCTTGAGCTGCACCGAGACCTGGCCATCTTCACCCACCGTAACGCTCTGGGCGTTTTCCGGGATCTGGATTTCCGGTTGCAGCGGGTAACCATTACCAGGAGTCACTATGGTCCCTTCATCGTTGAGGGTGAACTGACCGTTGCGGGTATAGGCCGCACTGCCATCCGGCAGCTGAATTTCAAAGTAGCCACGACCACTGATCATCAAATCGAGCGAGTTGTCGGTGGTTTGTACGTTACCCTGGCTGTGGTTTTTCTGGGTCGCCACCACCTTGGCACCCGCCCCCAACATAAGGCCGGAGGGGAGCTCGGTATCGGCAGAGGAGCGGCCACCGGGCTGATTGATGTTTTGATAAAGCAGATCTTCAAAGATGGCCCGTGACTTTTTAAAGCCCACGGTGCTGGCGTTCGCCAGGTTGTTCGAAGTGACCGAAATATTGGTCTGCTGTGCATCCAACCCGGTCTTGCTGATCCAGAGTGCGGGATTCATAGGTAACTCCTTGATTAGCTGATTCGCAGCAGTTGGGTTTGAGCTTCATCATTCTCTTCGGCCGTCTTCATAATTTTGACCTGGGTTTCGAACTGGCGTTGCAGCCGGATCAGGTTGGTCATCTCATCCACCACATTGACGTTGCTCCCTTCAAGGGAGCCGGCAATCAGGCCGACATTGGCAGAGGCGGGTTCATTCTGACCATCCTTGCGGCGAAACAGACCATCTTGCCCCTTCTCCACCGCATCGGCGGCCGGGTTGACCAGCTTGATCCGCTGGAAATCTTCCGGCAAGTTGGCGGCTGCCCCCTCCGGACGACCGCTGATGGTGCCATCCCGATTGATCTCGAGTTTCTCCATCGGCATCGGCAGCACGATGGGCTGACCACCGTCATCCACCACATTCAGACCGGTCGAGGTCTGCAAATTGCCGGTCGCATTGACCTGCAAATTCCCCATGCGGGTATAGGCCTCGCCCCCCTTGGGATCCTGCACGGCAATCCAGCCGGGACCATCCACCGCCACGTCCAGATCCCGTCCGGTGGTCATCAACATGCCATGCTGCAGGTTCTGACCCGGGCGCTCAGCCATGGCAAAGACCCGGCTTGGCAAGCCCTCTCCGAACGCCTGCATGCTTCTGGCCTGCTCGAAATCGGACTTGAAACCGGTGGTATTGGCATTGGCGAGGTTGTTTCCGCGAACAGCCAGGCTGTTCATGGTCTCTTTGGCCCCGGACATGGCGATATAAAGCAGGTGATCCATGGAATTCTCCGTCAAACAGATGACTCTGACAGGAGAAATGCAATTAGAGTGCCAACAGCAGAAATATGGGGGGAGAAGGAGGATGGGAATGCGACAGAAACAGAGAGGGGGCCAAGCCCCCTCTCATTATCATTTATTGCGCGATTAACGAATCTGCAGGATGGTCTGCTGCAACGAACTGTTGACCTCCAGAGAACGAGAGTTGGCCTGGAAGTTACGCTGGGCAGTGATCAGGTCAACCAGCTCCGAGGTCAAATCCACGTTGGACTGCTCCAGCGCCGATGATTTGATGGTCCCGAAAGTACCCGAGTTCGGTGTCCCCGGCAACGCCTCACCAGAGAGCAGGGATTGGCGCCAGGAGGTATCGCCGACCTGAGTCAATCCCTGTGAGTTGGCAAACTTAGCCATGGCCACCATGGCGACCTTAATCGTAGTTGCGTTACTGTAGGTCGCGGACACAATACCATCTGGCGTGATCTCGACCTTGGTCAAACGACCGACAGTAGAGCCATCCTGTGTCAACTTACTGACTTCAAATGGTGATGAATATTGGGTTACTGTCCCAAATACAATATCAACCTGTTGGGTAGGATCTGCGCCATTTGTAATAATACCGGCCCCAGGATTAGGCCCAGTAATTGTACCTAAAGGTTCCGTTTTTAATGTTGCTGGTGAAATCGCATTCATTTTACCATCAGAACCAAACGTAATCTGCGCAGCTTTCGGAGCTTGCGCCAAAGTTCCCGTCATGGTGGGCGCCGTGCCTCCTTCAATGTTAATCGGCTTGTCACCTTGATAAAGGTACATACGCCAAGACGGAGGATCCGCAGGTTTGGTTGGATCTGTTGTGTCAGCATCTTTGACAAAATATTGCGTAATCGTATGAGGTTCTCCAAGAGAGTCATAGATCACTACTGATGTAGATGAAGAATAAGTCTTTGAATCTTTCGGGTCAAAATTCGAAGGTGTAAATAACTGTGGTTTAGTTGTTGAGGTTGAAGGTAAATTGAAACTCGCTTCTATTTTGCTTGTTTTCACAGGCTCACCCGCCCGATCTGGGATCTGGATAGGTTTGGTTGCGTTAATACTCACTGCTTTCGGAGACCCATCTTCGTTAATCTCATACCCTTGCAGATAATGGCCCTGATTGTTGACCATATAGCTGTTTTCATTGAGCTTGAAGGCACCGGCACGGGTATAGGTGCGATCCAAGTTAGTCAGGCCATCAGAGGTCACAAAGAAGCCATTCCCCTGAATCGCCAAGTCCAGTGCGTTATTGGTAAATTGCAGCGCCCCCTGATGGAACTGTTGGGCAACCGCTCCGGTCGCTACACCGTTACCGACCTGGGTCTTGGCATTGACAAAGATGGAGTTGGCGTAGACATCCGCAAACTCGGCACGGGACTCTTTAAAGCCCATGGTGTTAACGTTAGCAATGTTGTTAGCGGTGACGTTCAAGTCTTTTTGTGCCGCGTTGACACCGCTCAAGGCATTGTTAAATGACATATCCAGCTCCTTAGATCGATGCTGTCGACGTGGTTTTTGACGGTGTAACCGTCGGATTTGAATTGGTGCCTGAAATTTGCAGAATATTGTTCAAATATTCGCTACCCAGCCCTCTCAAATTGAGGCGAGTCGGGTTAGTGGCATTGCCCAAGGCAACACTGTCTACTTTGGCATAAGCAAATGTGGCAATACTTTCCGACTTGCCATCGAGGGTACCGCTGGCTTTGATGACATACTTGCCGGCGGCAACTCGGTTACCGGCCTTGTCTTTACCGTCCCAAGCAATTTCAACATTACCTTTTTGGTCTCCTTCGAGGGGAAACTCCTTGATAACCTGTCCCTTTTCATCTTCAACGGTAATTTTGACGCCTGAATATTTATTCGTTGTTCCTACAGCAACGACCGCAGATAACGAACCATCCTTGTCTAAAAATCCTGTATTGCCCTGTAGCAATACATTTTGGCCTACCAGAGAAGACGCTTGCAGAGCCTGGCTGGATATCATCTGGTCATTAAGCTTGCCCATCTGGGTAGACAGACTGCTGATCCCCTCCGACGTAGACATAGAGGCCATCTGGGAAAGCATCTGGGCATTGTCGACCGGCTTGAAGGGGTCTTGATACGACAATTGCATTGTTAGCAGCTTCATAAATGAAGCCTGATCCAGCTCTTTCTTGGGCGTCGCTGTGGTGCCTGTCGTCTGGGTCGTGGTACGGCTGATGCCATTCACGTTATTGGTTGTATCGACCATGCTGCATCCCTCCTATCAGGATTTGCCAAGCTGGAGCGTCTGCTGCAGCATCTTTTTGGCCGAATCTGCAACCTGTACGTTGGTCTGGTAGCTGCGCGAGGCGTTGATCATGTCGGCCATCTCTTCAACCATGTTGACGTTTGGCTTGAAGATAAAACCGTCTTTGTCCGCCATCGGGTGGTTGGGGTTGTACTCTTTAAGCAGTGGCGCTTTGCTCTCGACAATCCCCTTCACCTCAACCCCGACCGAACCCTGCTTGTCAGACATCGCCTGATCGAGCTGGGCGGCAAAGACTGGCCGCCTGGCGTGGTAAGTATTTTCCACACTGGAGCTGACGCTGTCCGCGTTGGCCATGTTGCTAGCAACTGTGTTGAGGCGCACTGACTGTGCACTCATAGCCGAGCCTGCTATGTCAAAGACCTTGAACAAACTCATCACTGCTCTCCTTTCAGGGCCTTGAGCAGGCCACTGATCTTGCTATTCATAAATTCAAGGGAGGTTTGATACTCGAGGCTATTGCGCAGAAATTCGCTGCGCTCCTGCTGCACATCGACTGTATTGCCGTCACCGGTATCCGGTTGCAACGGGTTGCGATATTGCACGGTACCCGGAGCGCCCATATTCAAGGCAAAGTGCTTTTCGCTGGTCGTTGCCAAACCAAAACTCTGATGCGACTGAGCCTCCTGCAATGCCTGAGCAAAATTGATATCCCTGGCTTTGAAGCCTGGGGTATCTGCGTTGGCAATATTGCTGGACAACACCTCGGCACGCTTGGCGCGAACGCTTATGGTGTGTTGATGCACACCGAATGCCTTGTCAAATGAAAGAGCCATAGCACACCTCCTGCTTGGTATATTTTGTTTGCAAGAGGTGTGCCATAAGCAAATCACTCAGTTCGATGGTTTGGGTACGAGCACATTTCAGACCGAAAACGGCAGGAGCATCTCGTGCCTTGAGTCAGACGGCATCATTTGGCCACCTTAAGGCTTCAACTACTTTTGCAGTGGCGAGATATGGTAGGTAAATAGAAAGACTGAGCTGTAGATAAAGAAAGAGGGAAGCTCATAGCTTCCCTCTTTGCATGAACTGGCAATATTCGGCAGACCCCGAATATCAAGGCCATCAAGCCTATTTGACCTTGTAGACAATCCCCGGATTACAGCGGATCATCTCGAACCGGTCGGTCAACCCGGCCAGTGACTCCGACGCGCCCAGCATCAGATATCCACCGGGATTGAGACTGGCAGCAAACTGGTTGAGGATCTTCGATTTCACTTCCGGCGCAAAATAGATGAGCACGTTACGGCAAAAGATAATGTCAAACTTGCCGAGCAGACTATAACTCTCCAGCAAGTTGAGTGGCCGGAAGGTGGTCAATTTTCTGACTCGCTCGGCAACCCGCATCTTGTTGTCACCGTAAGGCTCAAAAAACATCTTCTTGCGCTCCGGTGACAAACCGCGTGCCAGAGCAAGGCTATCGTAAACGCCTTCCTTACACTGATTGAGCATGGTCGTCGAAATATCCGTCCCGACAATCTGCACGCCACCAGGCAAGGTCCCCGGCTTTTTCATCTGCTGCTCCAGTGCCGTCATGGCAATGGAATAGGGCTCCTGACCTGACGAGGATGCAGCCGACCAGATCTTGATGGGGCGGCCACTTTTCCCCAACTCGGGGAAAATCTTGTCAGTAAGAAGCTGAAACGGGTAAGTATCACGAAACCAGAGGGTCTCGTTGGTCGTCATGGCATCTACTACGGCCATTTTCAGGTCACGCTCTCGCACACTCATTGCACGGGTAACCAGATCAGACAGACTCTCGATGCCAAACTGAGCCATCAAAGGTGAAAGACGGCTCTTCACCAGATACTGTTTGTTATCCCCCAGCACAATTCCGCTCTGTACCGCCAGAAAGTTGCTGAACTGTTTGTATAAGTCGTCCGAAAGTGTCTTCATGCAGCTGTTCTTCTTTATTAGAGTGCGTTTTGTACGGCCTTGGCCAATTCATCAGGCTGGAACTTGGCGATAAAATTGTTCGCACCAACTTTCTGCACCATTGCCTGGTTGAATACTCCACTGAGCGAGGTATGCAGAATAACATGCAAATCCTTGAGATTGGGATTATTCCGGATCTCGGCAGTGAAGGTATAGCCATCCATTTCCGGCATTTCGATATCCGAAATAACCAGCGCAACCTGATCCTTGATAGGACCATTTTTGGTCATTTCCAGCAGCATGTTCAATGCTTCGCGGCCATCTTTTGCCAACACGCACTCGACACCGATAGCCTCAAGCGCACGTTGTACCTGTTTGCGTGCTACTGAGGAGTCATCAGCAACAAGAACAGGACGCCCCAGAGTCGGGTGGTCGACACTGGCCTGAACCAACTCCTCACTCACATCCGTTGCAACCGGCGAAATTTCGTTCAATATCCGCTCAACATCAAGAATTTCGACCAACTCGCCGTCGACTTCAGTCACGGCTGTCATGTAGTTGATGCGACCTGCACCTTTGGGCGGAGGCAGGATGGATTCCCAGTTCATATTGATGATGCGCTCGACCGAATGCACCAAAAAGCCCTGAATAGAGCGGTTGTACTCGGAGATGATAATGAAGCATTTGCTCAGATCATCAATCGGGCGTTTGCCAACAGCCATGCTGAGATCGATGACCGAGATAGTCTGGCCACGAATATGTGCAACCCCGCGGATGCAGGAGTTCAGTTTGGGCATCACGGTCAAGGGGGGACACTGCAACACTTCACGCACTTTGAATACGTTGATGCCAAATCTTTGACGTCCATTGAGACGAAACAACAACAACTCCAGCCGGTTTTGCCCCACTAGCTGGGTACGTTGGTTGACCGAGTCCAGGATACTGGCCATAAACACTCCCTAAAAACGCTTGGCATTAATCATGCATGCGTGATGGATTGCGTCAGACTATCGATGTGACAACGAACAGATTCTGAAGCAATCATAGTTAAATATGGTGATATGCGTGAACAACTTATCGACCAACGAGCGAAAATGATTAACCGACTTTTACTCATCAGCCTCTTTTTTGGCAGCATATCTTCCAGCTACGCCTCGGACGTCACTACTTATCTGCAAGAAAAGGCACAAGAGTTCGTTTACAGCCAGCTGGATATTCCGTTGGATGCCAGAGCCGAGGTCACCTCTGCCACACTGGATGAACGGCTCCCACTGACCCGCTGCGAAGATCTACTCACTATCAGCTTACCAGCAAAAATGGAAATTCGCCGTAATACAACAGTTTACCTTAAATGTGAGGAAGAGAGGCCCTGGGACGTCTATCTACCGGTGCGGGTCAGCATTCAAAAGCCCTATGTCACTGTGACCAACCCCATCGCCAAGGGGGACCTGCTGAGTGAAAGCCGGCTGGTGTTGGCCTATCAAGATCAGACCCTGATCCGCGGCGACTACCTGACTGACACCGCCCCTCTTGTCGGAGTACGCAGCAAGCGGGAGCTAAAACCTGGGCAACCCATCCGTTTGAGCCAGGTTTGTGTCGTGTGCAAAGGGGATCAGGTCACCCTGACGGCAGAAAACAGCAACTTCCAGATCAAAACCATGGCCCGAGCCTTGCAAGATGGCAGCTTCGGAGAGATCATCAAACTCGTCAATATTCGCTCCGGCAAAACCGTTGAGGGTAAAGTCAGTGCGGTAGGTGCCGTATCGGTCACTTTTTAAATCCTGATCCTTGACAACTTTTTTCTAAAGTTTTGATCTGCCGCACCGATAAACAGGTAAGCAAACCTTAAAGCAGACGAAGGTAACTAAAATGGCCATCAACAATATCAACAACTTGGCGAATAATCGGTTGCAAAATACCGCTAATAGCCAGGGGACAGGCAGCAAGTCAGTCACCTCATCGCCCGAAAACAAAGCGGCTACTGTCAAACTGGACTCCGTCTCCTTGACCAGTGAGGCGCAACAATTGCAAAAGATGCAACAAAACCTCAATACCGCCTCGACCGGCAATGAGAGCAAGGTCGAACGGCTGAAAAAAGCCGTCGCGAGTGGCGAATATCAGGTTAACAGCGACGCTGTGGCCAAGAAGATGTTCAGTTTCGAGGCCAATCTGGACAAAGTTCTGGGATGATGGATTTACCTTCGTTACTGCACACCCAAGATGATTACCTCAGCCAGATGCAAGGCATTCTGGAAGAGGAGTTCAGCTTGCTCGAACAGCATCAGGCACTGGCCCTGCCCGCACTGACCGAGCGCAAACAGCAGTTGCTTGCTGCGATAGAAACTCTGGACAAGACACTGGCAGAGATGCCAGAACTGGCACTGCAGCTGGCAGCCTATCCCGACGAGATGGCACAACTTCGTGCAAAACTGGATGCTTGCCAGGCACAAAATGATATCAACGGTCGCTTGCTTGAATTGAGCATCGTCTCAAACCGTCGTCTGGCAACCTTTCTGAGTCAGCTGCGCGATCGCAACAGCCTCACCTATGACGCCAAGGGTAACACTCGCTCTGGCACCCGCTCCTACGGTATCAAGGCCTGACATCTCTTATCAGGCCTTGCATTTTTGCTCTCCGTTTTAAAGCACCAGTCGCAACAACTCTCGCCCGTCCTCACACGCATTGACGCGCAGTACTCCGTCCTCATAGCTCCCGTAACTGGCAGGCAACTCGCCACGCGGGAAACAGATCGACCCCGGGTTCATCAATACCCGCCCCCCCTGCCACTCCAGCACCGGCACATGGGTGTGGCCGCTCAGGAACAGACTACCCGCCGGAAGCTGAACCTCGTCCGGGCGATAAAGATGGCCATGGCTGACAAACCAGCGCCGCTCATCGACCAGCAGCTGGTTGTAGGGGGCTGTGATGGGAAAGCGCAACAGCATCTGATCCACTTCGGAATCGCAATTGCCCCGCACCGCGATGATCTGTGACGCCAGCTCGTTGAGCCGATCGGCCACCGCGGCCGGGTTATACCCTTCCGGCAGAGGATTGCGCGGGCCATGGTTGAGCAGATCGCCGAGCAGCAGATAGTGATCCGGCTGCCAGGGCTCAAGTTGGGTCAGCACCCGCTCCAGCGCAATGATGCTGCCGTGGATGTCGGAAATGATGGCAAGTTTCATGAAATGCTCCTCACTGCGGGCTGAAATAGAGATCCTTGGTGGCAATCGTCCCTTTCAAATTCTGGCTGGGCAGCCCTCGCAGCGCGGGATCGACCAGTCTCATCTGATTGTAATGATACACGGGGAGGATCGGCGCCTCCTCAAGCAGCAACTGTTCGGCATGCCGGTAGAGTTCAACCCGGCTCGCGCTGTCCAGCGTGTTGGCAGCCTGCTCCAGCAACAGATCAAAGTCGGGATTGCAGTAGCCGCTCTCGTTGCGCAGATCCTGACAACGGAAGCTGCCCAGCATGGCAGACGGCTCCACGTAATCGCCAAACAGGAAGCTTCTGGCCACCTGGAAATCACCGCTATCCTTGGCCACCTGATAGGCCCCCCACTCCAGACTGTTGAGGGTGACCTGCACCCCCAGCTTCTGCCACATGGCAGCAATGGCCATCGCCATCTGCTTGTGGGTTTCTGCGCTGTTGTAGGTAATGCTCAGCTTGAGTGGATTGGCACTGTTATACCCGGCCGCAGACAGCAACGCTGCCGCTTTGGCCTGGCGGGTCGGCATATCTTCAAGCGCCACAGGCAATATCACCCGGGGGTAACCCGGCATCTCCGGCAACAGCGACCATGCCGCCTGTTCATCCTGCCCGCTCACCGATCCAATGAGCTGCTGTCGATCAACCGCCATGGAGAGCGCCTGACGCACCCGCACATCCTGCAGTTCGGGGCGCTTCAGATTGAACGCATAGAGATAGGTGCCGAACAGCGGCAAGCCCCAGAGCCGCTCCGGAGATTCGCGCTTCATCTTCTGGTAATAGCCGAGGGAGACCTTGTTGGTGAGCTGTATTTCACCAGCCTCATAGCGCAGCCGTTCGGCATGTTGCGAAGTGATAGGCAGATAGGTGACCCGTCCGATACGGGTGTGAAGGTCATCCCAGTAGTGGATATTGCGCTCGGCTTCGATCCGCTCGTTCGGCGTCCAGCTTGCCAGCCGGTACGCACCATTGCTCACCAGCTTGCCGGGCTCGGTCCACTGTTTGCCAAATTTGGCTATCGCCTTCTGATTGACTGGCACAAAGGGGCGCTGACTGATGAGCTGCAGGAAATAGGGAGCCGGCCGCTCCAGGGTGATTTTCAAAATCTGATCGCTTTGCGCTTCAATGCCCAGATTGCCGAGCTCCAGCGCACCAGCATAGATGGATTGCGCATTGTTGATCCCCGTCGCCAGCAGCAATCCGGCAGAAGGGGAGTTGATGGCCGGATCGAGCAGACGGCGCCAGGCATAGACAAAATCAGCGGCCACCAGCGGCTCGCCATTGGACCATTTCAGTTGAGGGCGCAGGAAGAATCGCCACTCCAGCCCATCTTCACTCACCTCCCAGCGCTGTGCCTGAGCAGGAACGATATTCCCCTGCCCATCATCACTGACCAGCCCTTCAAACAGATCGACCAGTACCGCCTCCCCCGGAAAACCGGAGCGCACCAGCGCCGGATCCAGCGACTCCGGCTCGGCACCGTTGCCCTTTACCAGGGTTTGCCGATCGGCAAGCAGGGGCTGCTGCTCAACGGTGGTGGCATGGGCCAGGGGCCCTGCCAGCACGGCAAGCAATAGCGGGGAGAGCCAGCGTTGCGCCAGCTTGGGGAAGAAACCATACCTCATGACAAAACCTCGAATAACACCACTGCAGGAGGGGAAGGCCGACGGCGCGCCTGATGAATGCCTGATGCCGCTCTTGTTATCCCCGAAAACGCCCCGTATTGTATCGGGCTTGCCCGGGAGATGGAGTCTTTCGGGTTAATTTTTTCAGGAGTTTTTATGGGTTATGAGTGGCTGGCCCTCGCGTCGGCCAGTTTATGGGCAATTGCAGCGCTAATTTCGGTCAAACCGGCCCGTCATCTCGGCGCATTTGCCTACAGTCGCTGGCGCATGTTTCTGGTGAGCCTGATGCTCGGCACCATGAGTCTGCTCACCGGTGGCTGGCAAACCCTCACCGCAAGCGCCCTGCCCCTGCTCGCCATCTCGGGGCTGGTCGGCATCTTCGTGGGCGATACGGCGCTGTTTGCCTGCATGAACCGGTTGGGGCCAAGACGCAGTGCCCTGCTCTTCTCCTGCCATGCGTTGTTTTCCGCCCTGCTTGGGCTCTGGCTCTTTAATGAACAGCTGACGGGCTGGCGACTGCTGGGGGCCATGCTGGTCTTTGCCGGCGTGATGTTGGCGATCCTGTTTGGCAGACGCAGTAGCAGCAACGAGTGGGAGCTGATCCGTGGCAATCTGGCGCTGGGAATTGGCCTTGGCCTGACGGCGGCACTGTGTCAAAGCGTGGGAGCCATCATCGCCAAGCCGGTGATGATGAGTGGTGAGGTGGATGCAGTGAGTGCATCGGGTATCCGGATGGGCAGTGCCATGCTGGCCCATTGCGTCCTTCGGCTGGGGCGCTTGCCGCTGGCCATGCCGCTCAAACCGGTCAATCGCCATATCCTCGCCATGATTGCCACCAACGGTTTTCTGGCGATGGGGCTGGGGATGACGCTGATCCTGATGGCGCTGCGGCAGGGCGAGGTGGGCATGGTGGCCATTCTCTCCTCTACCACGCCGGTACTGCTGCTGCCGCTGTTGTGGTGGCACTCGGGGGAGCGGCCATCCATTGCCGCCTGGGCGGGTGCACTGATTGCCACCCTGGGCACGGCGCTGGTGCTGGGTTTCAGCACTCACTGACACCCGGCACCATCCCAGATCAGAACAGGGCTATCTCCTCAGCGGTCAGCTCGCGGTATTCACCAGGGGCCAGCTCTTCGTCAAGCGTCAGGCCACCCACCCGTTCGCGATGCAAGCCAACGACCTTGTTGCCGATGGAGGCGAACATCCGCTTGACCTGATGGTACTTGCCTTCGTGGATAGTCAAGCGGGCCTCGCACTCACCGAGAATTTCCAGCTGGGCAGGACGGGTTTTATCGGCCTCGTTACGCAGGTAGACCCCTTCGGCGAACAGCTCGATTGCATCCGGGCTAACCGGATCGGCCAGCCAGACGTGATAGGTCTTGGCACACTCGTGGCGAGGCGAGGTGATGCGGTGGGACCATTGACCATCGTCGGTCACCAGCACCAGCCCCGTGGTATCGAGGTCGAGGCGACCCACTACGTGCAGCTTGCCCATCGCCGGTTCATCCATCAGGAAGAAGACGGTCGGGTGATCCGGATCCTCGTTGGAACAGACATAACCTTCCGGCTTGTGTAGCATGAAATAGCGGTTGCGCTGCTCCAGCGTCAGCAGCACGCCGTCAAACTCGATCTGGCTCTGCTCATTGATATGAAAGGCGGGCTGCTTGACCACAATGCCATCCACCATGACCTCACCCTGACGGATCAGTTTGCCTGCCAGCGAGCGGGTCAAATCGGAACAATCGCACAGAAATTTATCAAGCCGCATTCACAACCTCGGAGTCCAACAAGTAAAGGGGCGTCATTATATCGGGCGGGGGCGACAACGCCACTGTTAAGGGGTTGCCAATTATGACGAACTGGTCATCCGATGTTACACTTCTCCGGTGTGATCCATCCGAACGATACTCATAATAATAAGAGTCAGGAAGCCCTCATGAAGTCTCAAGCATCCTATCCCGTCATTCCCGTCAACCAGCTGAAACCCGGCATGTATGTCATTGCTATCGCCAGCCAGACAGGTGGGATGGAGATCGCCCAGATGGGCTTGGTGACCAGCGTGGCGCAAATTGCCAATCTGGTGCGTCAGGGGGTGCTCACGGTACGCATCGATCTGGCCCGCAGCAAGCTGGGCAGTGCCGAAAGTGACGCCGTTACCTCCCCCGACCTCAATGCCAACAGCGCCCAGGTAGGGCGCCGGGCCAGTGCCAACGGCGAAGGACGGGAGCTTAAAATCCGCCGCCTCTATCAGGAAGCGCGCGAGCTGCAAGGCAAGTTCATTCGCCATCTCAAGGCGGGTGAACCCATCGACATCACCCCGCTGGCCGAAGTCGCCGAAGAGATGGTGGACACCATGTTCACCCACGGCGATGCCATGCTCTGTCTGGCCCGTATTCGCGCCAAGGATGCCTACCTGATGGAGCACTCCATGAACGTGGCCATTCTGCTGGCCAACTTCGGTCGCTATCTGGGACTGGAGCGCAGCGTGCTCAAGGAGCTGACTCTGGGTGGCCTGCTGCACGATGTGGGCAAGATCATGACCCCGGACGAGGTGCTCCACAAACCGGGCAAGCTGACCGACGAGGAGTTCGCCATCATGCGCCAGCATGTGGTGCACAGTTACGAGATCCTCAGCAATACCCCGGGCATCACCCCCACCATGCTGGAGGTGGCCGCCAACCACCACGAGCGGCTCGATGGCTCCGGCTACCCGCAGCGACTGAAGGGGGAGCAGCTCTCTCTCTATACCCGGATGAGCGGCATCGTCGATGTCTATGATGCCATCACCGCGGATCGGGTCTACAAAGCAGGTATGCAGCCGACTCAGGCCTTCCGCATTCTGCTCAAGGGGATCAATCAGCACTTCGATGCCGAGCTGGTCACCAAGTTCATCAAGTGCATGGGGGTCTATCCGGTGGGAACCCTAGTACAGCTCTCAAACCAGCGCCTGGCTATCGTGATGCAGCGCAACGAGCAGCAGCCGCTCAAGCCGGTGGTCAAGGTGATCTATCACGCCACCCAGCGTCACTACCTCGACGTGCAGTGGCTGGATCTGGCCAAGTCAGGGGTGCAGGAGAGCATCGAAAACACGGTCGACCCCAAAGAGTTTGGCATCAACCTCGCCAACTTCTTCTAAATCTCTCACCTCGGATCTTCATGATTGGCGCTGGCTGTCGAGCCAGTGCCGGATCAGAAACTCCTCATCCAGCGGCGAGAGATCAAAACGCAGGCTGGCCTCTTCAATGGCGGCGATATCGTGCTGGTGGTGCTCGCTGAGCCAAAGGACCGCACGACGCAAATCTTCACCATGGGGGAGTAGCAGATGGTCGCTCATGGGATACCTCCGGTAGACTGCAGGGCGACCCGCGAACGTGGCCACCTCTTTCCAGTCTAGTCGGTCAATCCCCATCACCCGCGCTTCTTCACCCTCCCCCCTCAATCACTGCAATCAGCTTGTCACCGGGATCAGCGACCGAAAGCGCGCTGCCAATCCTGATCAAACTTCGCCAATGCCGCATCCACTGCCGGTACGTTCAGCAACTGCTCCGCCACATCGAGCGGCAAGGTGATCGATTGGCAACCGGCCAGCAGGCAGTCGAGCGCCTGACGGGGAGTGCGGAATGACGCCGCCAGCACCTTGCTGTTCGGTGCGTGCAGCGCAAGCAGCTGTTGCAACTCCTGCACGGTGGCAATGCCATCGCCCCCCTGGGCATCCAGCCGGTTCACGTAGGGCGCGACATATTCCGCCCCCGCCACCGCCGCCAGCCAACCCTGCAGCGGGGTATAGACAGCGGTGCCCAAAGTCGGCACACCGTTGGCGGTCAGGCTCTTGATGGCCGCCAGCCCCTCTGCGCATACCGGGATCTTGATCACCAGATCCGGGTCCAGCTCACGCAGGGCAAATGCCTCGCGCACCATCTCGGTTTCGGTTTTGGCCATCACCTGGGCAAACAGGCGCGCCTTGGGCCCCAGCACGTCGCGCAGGGCGGGCAGCAGCTCGCTCAGCGGCAATCCCCCGGCGGCGGTAATGGAAGGATTGGTGGTGACACCGGCCAACGGCAGGATCCGTGACCAGCGACGCACTGCCGCCACATCGGCGGTATCGAGATACAGCTCCATCTCTAACTCCTTAACGGGATGTTCAATATGTCGCCATTCTAGCGATAAAACATCTGCAAATAGCTTGATCGAAATCAAATCAACTTTCGAATGAAAGTAAATAGAATGCAAATACAAAAGGAGGCGGTATGATTTTCGACCTGCAACGATATTCAACTCACGATGGCCCCGGCATTCGCACCCTGGTGTTTCTCAAGGGGTGCTCGCTGGCCTGTCTGTGGTGTCAAAACCCGGAAAGCCGCTCTCCCAAGCCGGACATACTACTCGACCGGCGCCAGTGCATCGAGGGATGCCAGCTATGCAGCCAGGCTTGTCCGGCAATCTTGCGTGACAGCGAGGGCATCCAGCTCAGCCGTTCTGCCCTCAAGGCCGGCGATATGGAACGGCTGCGCGGCCTCTGCCCAAGCGAAGCGCTGCAGGTGTGCGGCCGCGATGAAACCCTGGACACCCTGATGGACACCATCTTGCGGGATCGCCCCTTCTTCGAGCGCAGCGGCGGTGGCGTCACCCTCTCCGGTGGCGAGCCGTTTATGCAGCCCGACTTTGCAGCGTCCCTGCTGGCCCGCTGCAAGGCCGAAGGGCTGCACACCGCGGTCGAGAGCTGCCTCCATGTGCCCTGGCACCAGATTGAGCCAAGTCTCCCCTCACTGGATCTGGTGCTGGCGGATCTCAAACACGTGGATAAAGAACGTTTCTTCAACTGGACCCGCGGCAAGGTGGAGCTACCAATAGCGAACCTCAAACGCCTCGCCGAGCACGGCGTGCCGATGCAGATCCGGGTGCCGCTCATTCCCGGCTTCAATGCCGACCGCGCATCGATCAGCGCCATCACCGACACCGCCGCCAGCCTCGGCACGGTGCAGGAGATCCACTTCCTCCCCTACCACACCTTAGGCGTGGGAAAATATGCCCTGCTGGATCTGCCCTATCAGGCGCCGGACACACCGCTCGACGATCTCGATTTACTCCACTTTGCCCATGCATACGCCCAACGTCAGGGGCTGACCCCTGTGACCAGAGGATAAGATCATGACCCAGCTCGACCTCAATACCCTCAGCCCGCGGATCTGCGCCCACAAAGAGAGCCTGATCCACATCGTTCAGCCACCGGTCTGCACCGAGCGTGCCCGCCACTACACCGAGGCCTATCAGGCTCATCTCGCCCGGCCGCTGCCGGTGCGCCGCGCGCTGGCGCTGGCTCATCACCTCAAGGAGCGCACCATCTGGATCAAGCACGACGAGCTTATCGTCGGCAATCAGGCCAGTCAGGTACGGGCGGCACCGCTGTTTCCCGAATACACGGTGAGTTGGATCGAGAAGGAGATCGACGAGCTGGCCGACCGTCCCGGCGCCGGTTTTGCGGTCAGCGAAACCGACAAGGCGATCATCCACGCCCTCACCCCCTTCTGGCGCGGCCAGACGGTGCAGGATCGCTGCTTCGGCCTCTTTACCGACGAGCAGAAAGCGCTGCTGGAGAGCGGCATCATCAAGGCCGAGGGCAACATGACCTCGGGGGATGCCCACCTCGCGGTCAACTATGAGGAGCTGCTCACGCTGGGTCTCGATGGCTTCAAGGCCAAGGTGGCCGAGCGGCGCAGTCGGCTGGATCTGGCGGATTGGGCCGATCTGCAGCGCGAGCAGTTCCTGCACGCCGTCGCCATCACTCTGGATGCGGTCAGCGCTCACATCTCACGCTACGCCGCACTTGCCCATGATATGGCAGCACAGGAATCTCGCCCCGAGCGCCGAAACGAGCTTGAGACCATCGCGCTCAACTGCGCCCACATCGCCCACCAGCCCCCCGAGACCTTCTGGCAAGCACTGCAGCTCTGCTACTTTATCCAGCTCATCCTGCAGATCGAATCCAACGGCCACTCGGTATCGTTTGGCCGGATGGATCAATACCTCTATCCCTGGTATCGCCGCGAGGTGGAATTGTCGGAATCCCTGCCTCGGACGCGCGCTATCGAACTGCTGCAAGGGTGCTGGCTCAAGTTGCTGGAGGTGAACAAGATCCGCTCCGGCACCCACTCCAAGGCCTCCGCCGGCAGCCCGCTCTACCAGAACGTCACTATCGGTGGCCAGAACTGGCGGGATGGCAGTGCCCATGATGCTGTCAACGGCCTCTCCTACGCGATTCTGGAGTCCTGCGGCCAGCTGCGATCCACCCAGCCCAACCTCTCGGTGCGCTACCATGCCGGGATGAGCGAGGATTTCCTCGACGCCTGCATTCAGGTGATCCGCTGCGGCTTCGGCATGCCCGCCTTCAACAACGACGAGGTGGTGATCCCCGAGTTCATCAAGCTCGGGGTGAGCTTGGAGGATGCCCACCACTACGCCGCCATAGGCTGCATCGAGACCGCCGTGCCCGGCAAGTGGGGCTACCGCTGCACCGGCATGAGCTTTATCAACTTCGCCCGCATCCTGCTGGCGGCGCTGGATGGCGGCCGCGATGCCACCACCGGCAAGGTATTCCTGCCCCAACCCCAGTCGCTGCGAGACGGGAGTTTTGGCAACTTTGACGAGGTGATGGCCCGCTGGGATGAGCAGGTGCGCTACTTCACCCGCAAATCCATCGAGATCGACTGCGTGGTCGACAGCGTGCTGGAGGCTCAAGCCCATGACATCCTCTGCAGCACCCTGGTGGATGACTGCATCGAGCGCGGCAAGACCATCAAGGAGGGGGGCGCCGTCTATGACTGGGTCTCCGGTCTGCAGGTGGGGATCGCCAACCTCGGCAACAGTCTGGCAGCCCTGAAGAAACTGGTGTTCGAGCAGGGTGTGGTGGATCAGCACGAGCTGGCTGCTGCACTGGAGCAAGACTTTGCCGGACTGGCGGGGGAGCAGTTGCGCCAGCGCCTCACCAACGCCGCCCCCAAATATGGCAACGATCTGGACGAGGTTGACCTCCTACTGGTGCAGGCCTACCAGAGCTACATCGACGAGCTCAAGGGGCTGCACAATACCCGCTTCGGCCGTGGCCCCATCGGCGGCACCTACTATGCCGGCACCTCCTCCATCTCCGCCAACGTGCCCTTCGGTGCCGCCACCATGGCCACCCCGGATGGTCGCCGTGCCCGCACGCCGCTGGCGGAAGGGGCCAGCCCCTCCTCGGGTTCGGATCGTCTCGGCCCGACGGCGGTGTTCAACTCCATCGGCAAGCTGCCCACGGCGGCCATCCTCGGCGGGGTGCTGCTCAACCAGAAGCTGAGCCCGGCGAGCCTTGAGAACGAGCGGGACAAGGCCAAACTGATGAGCCTACTGCGCACCTTCTTCGAGGTGCACAAGGGGTGGCACGTGCAGTACAACATCGTCTCGCGCGAGACCCTGCTGGCGGCCAAAGCCAATCCGGATCAGTACCGGGATCTGGTGGTACGGGTGGCGGGCTATTCGGCCTTCTTCACCGCCTTATCCCCGGATGCGCAAGATGATATCATCGCCCGCACCGAGCACAGTCTCTGACGGGGCGTACCCATGGCGCCAGTGACGTCATATGATTGGCAAGCCACCCCACGGGTGGCTTGCCGCTATCCAACACCTTCTATGTGAGCGCACCATGAATCCACGCCACCAACTGATCCTCACTCTGGTCCATCAGGCTCGCAAGATGAGCGTGAGTGAACTCTCCCGACACACAGGCGTGTCTGAGGTGACGGTGCGCAACGACCTCACCGCGCTGGAGAAACAGGGATTGCTCAGACGGGTACACGGCTCGGCCATGGCGCTGGAGACTGATGACCCCGATGCCCGGATGAACATCAACTACCTGCTCAAGGAGCGCCTCGCCGAGCGGGCCGCCCAGCTGGTGGAAGATGGCGAGACGGTCTTTATCGAGGGGGGCAGTGCCAACGCCATGCTGGCGCGCCATCTGGCCCTGCACAAACGGGTCACCATCATCACCATCAGCAGCTATATCGCCCATCTGCTCAAAGATACCCCGGCTCAGGTGGTGCTGCTCGGCGGGCTGTTCCAGCATCAGAGCGAGAGCGTGGTAGGGCCGCTCACGCGCCTCTGCATCGAGCAGGTGCACTTCTCCAAGGCCTTCATCGGGGTGGATGGCTTTCATCCCGAGATGGGTTTCACCGGCCGCGACATGATGCGGGCCGACGTGGTCAACAGCGTGCTGGCCAAGGGGATGACCAATGTGGTCATCACCGACAGCAGCAAATTTGGCGCCATCCACCCGAGCCAGCTCGGCGCACCGGGTCAGATCAACGTGCTGGTTACCGACGATGCCCTGCCCGCCCCCATGCGTGCGGCCATCGAGGCCAAGGGGATCACCCTGCACTGCGTTGCGGCCTAGGCCACCCGCTAATTCACGCTATTTCATTGACCTGACAGGATAAAATTTTCATGATGAGCCAGTCCCCATCGGGACTGACATCACCAGTGCGTGATCTGCAGGAAGCAGACTTCAGGAGAGCAAGGACATGCCATCGACCATCACCGCCGGGGAGCGCCGACTCTCCCCTATCATTCGCGCCACCGCCATCACCCTGGCCCTGTGCTGGAGCCCGTTTGGCTGGAGTGCCACGCTGCCTGCCGACTTGAAGTGGGAGAGCAACAACCAGGATCCTCTCTATGCCGATCCGGCCGCCAAACGCGGCGGCACCTTTCGCACCTTTATGACCAGCTTCCCCCTGACTTTGCGCAAATATGGCCCCGACTCCAACGGTGGCTTTGCCGGTTACGTGCGGGAAACCAACCTGCCTCTGCTGAGCACTCACCCCGTCACCGGCAACCCCATGCCGATGCTGGCAAACGAGTGGGCCTTCGGCGCCGACAACAAGACCCTCTATTTTCGCATCAATCCCAAGGCGCGCTGGTCAGACGGCCAACCGGTCACCGCCGATGACTGGCTCTTTACCCTCAAGATGATGCGCAGCAAAGAGATCAACGACCCCTGGTACAACAACTACTACAGCACCCAGATAGCAGACATCACCAAGTTTGATGATCACACCCTGGCCATCACCAGCGGCACCGAAAAGAGCCGCCAGGATCTGCTCGAATCACTGCCCATCAGCCCGGAGCCGAGCCACGCCATCAAGCTCACCGCCAACTGGGTCAAGGAGTACAACTGGAAGGTGTTGCCGGTCACCGGCCCCTATCAGATCGATCAGGTGAAAAAGGGCAAATCGGTCACCTTCAAACGGATTGAAAACTGGTGGGGGGATGACGAGCGCTACTTCCAGCATCGCTTCAATCCTGCGCGGATCGAGATCAAGGTGCTCAGGGATCTGAACATCGCCTGGCAGCACTTCCTGCGCGGCGATCTCGACACCTTTCCGCTGGTGATGCCCAACTGGTGGCACGACAAGACCAACACCGCCGAGTTCGAGAAGGGGTATATCGCGCGCACCTGGTTCTACAACCAGACCCCACAATCGCCAATGGGGCTCTATCTCAACACCGCCGATCCGCTGCTGAATAATCTCGATGTGCGGCTCGGGATCCAGCATGCCCTCAACCTCGACAAGATGCTCACCACCCTGCTGCGGGGGGATTACCAGCGACTCAACAGTTATGGCTCAGGTCAGGGTGAGTTTACCAACAGCGAGATCAAGGCCCGTCCGTTCGCTCCCAAACTGGCACGGGAATACTTTGCCAAAGCCGGTTTCAACAAAGTGGGGCCGCAGGGAATTTTGCAAAACGACAAGGGGCAGTCACTTACCCTCGCTATCACCTACACCACGGCGGAGCACGCCCAGCGGCTCACGCTGTTGCGGGAAGAGGCCAAGAAGGCGGGGCTTAATCTGGAGCTCAACCTGATGGATGCATCGGCCGGTTTCAAATCGATGCTGGAGAAAAAGCACCAGAGCGCCTGGATGGCCTGGGCGGGCAGCCGCTATCCCGCCTATTGGGAGTTCTTCCACAAGGTCAACGCCAACAAGCCCCAGACCAACAACATCATGAACATCGATGACGATGCCATCACGGCTCTGGTGGAGCAGTATGACAAGGAGTTCGACTTTGCCAAAAAGGCGGCCCTGTCACGGCAGATCCAGCAGCGGCTCTATGAACTGGCCAGCTTCGTGCCTGCGTATCAGGTGCCCTACACCCGGGAAGGGGCATGGCGCTGGATAAAACTGCCAAAAGTACCTGCAACGCCCAAGAGCGAGCAGCTCTACTGGCCCCTCGGTGGCGACAACAGCGGTTACAGCTATGGCGGTCTGCTATGGATTGATGAAGAGCTAAAATCCGAGACCAGGGCAGCCATGCGTATTCCGGCGAAGTTGAACAGCCATTCCGGCCAACGTGAACACCCTGATCCTTAACGCGCTCACGTCATCCCG